>DSAE01000189.1 GCA_011372855.1 Desulfobacteraceae bacterium | reverse complement strand
TACCGGCCGGTACAGGTCTAAAGCGCTATCGGATTGAGCACGACGAAATTGAGATTGGCAATAAAATGAAGAAAGAGGAAGAATTTTGCTTAGAACCCGGCAATATATGGGACAAAGAATTTTCTTACTCTTTCTATCGAACAAAGTGTCAAGAGAAAGAATTAGAAACGATCCAAATCAATGGCAGTGAAGCTGAAACAGAGGAGGCAAGCTTTCTTCAGGAAGATGAGCTGGACGAAGAAGATGAAACCAGCGACAGCGAAGCTGGTACAGAGCAGGAATTGTTTTCCCCTCGAAAAGTTGCGTTGGATGATGAAAAGGAAACCAGCGGCAGTGATGCCAGCAGAGAGAAGGCATATAAGTCACAGGTAATTTTGAGAGAAAAATCGCAAACACCTCGATGGTTTAGCATTTCTATGGTCCTATTTATGCTTTTTCTTTTAGGGTTACTGTTATTTAACCTTTTCGTCTAAGGGTGATAAAAATAAAAAATTGTTTCACAAAAACAGATAAAACTCTCCACCCGCAACAATTACTGATCGTTCCCTTTTGCTTCCCCATTCTTGACATTCACCTGGCTTGGGGGTATTCAATTCTTAATAATTCCATTATGATCCATTTGTTACCATAGAATGTCACGAGATATGGTTTGATAAAACTCGAAGATCTTCAACCCAATGCAGCTCTACGAGGTCTTCTGCCGGATTGCCTGGTAACAGTCGTCAGCGTACAATGGTTTGGATCGGAGGCCCTCGAACTCACGTACAAGACACCGGCCGGCAAAGTCGCAAACGAACTCCTGTACCGCAGCGATGAGCCTCGCCTCGAAATTGTTGAAAAGGGGTGCCTCTGGAGCTTTGATGGTGACGGTGCATTATTTCGTTTAGTCTCGGAAGCACATCGGATTCGCCTGGCACATCTTTTTGACCCTGTCCTCGCCGTCCACACTTCGCTCGTCGATCCCCTGCCGCATCAAATAACGGCGGTCTATGAATCTATGCTGCCAAGGCAGCCCTTGCGATTTCTGCTTGCCGACGACCCTGGTGCCGGCAAAACAATCATGGCCGGCCTGCTGATCAAGGAACTCATCGCCCGCGGAGATCTGCAGCGCTGCCTCATCGTCTGCCCGGGGAGCCTTGCCGAACAGTGGCAGGACGAACTGTATCGCCGTTTTAACCTGCCCTTCGAGATCCTCACCAACGACAAACTTGAGGCCGCGCGGACAGGCAACTGGTTCCTTGAGGCAAACCTGATCATTGCCCGGCTCGACAAGCTCTCGCGTAATGAAGATGTCCAGCTGAAGCTCAAGGCGCCAGACTGCCGGTGGGATCTGATAGTCTGCGATGAAGCGCACAAGATGTCGGCCACTGTCTTCGGTACGGAAACGAAGTACACAAAGCGGTATCGGCTTGGTCAGCTTTTGTCCACCCTCACTCGCCATTTTCTGCTGATGACGGCAACCCCCCATAACGGCAAGGAGACGGATTTCCAGCTTTTTATGGCCCTCCTTGACGGGGACCGCTTTGAAGGACGGTTCCGGGACGGCATACATGTTGTTGACGTCTCTGACCTTATGCGGCGGATGATTAAGGAAAGCCTGCTCAAATTTGATGGCACCCCGCTCTTTCCGGAAAGGATTGCCTATACGGTCCCCTACAGATTATCGGACGCCGAAGCCCAGCTCTACAAGGCCGTTACGGAATATGTGCGCGAAGAGTTCAACCGGGCAGAAGCGCTCGAAAACGACAGACGCGCCGGCACGGTCGGTTTTGCCCTGACTATTCTTCAACGCCGGCTGGCCTCGTCACCCGAAGCAATTTATCACTCACTGCGCCGCCGCCGAGAAAGGCTGGAAAGCCGGTTGCGCGAGCTGGAAATCCTCCAGCGAGGCGGACGGATCGCCCCCATACTGGCAACTACCCTTCCCGAGCTTGATACCGAGGATGTGGAAGACCTGGAGGATGCGCCGGACAATGAAGTCCAGGCCGCCGAGGAAGAAATTCTTGATCAGGCCACTGCCGCACGTTCCATCGTGGAGCTGAAAGCGGAGATAGAGACCCTGAAGGGGTTGGAATCTCTGGCCCTCGCCGTCCGCCGCAATGAAACGGATACAAAATGGTGCGAACTCGCGAGCCTCCTGAATGAAATATTTACCCCCAAATTCGGGGACAATATATGTGAACCTAATGCACCCTATGGATCGGGAAAGATACCCCCGCCAGTACCCTCGCCCCACCAGAAACTGGTTCTCTTCACTGAGCATCGCGATACCCTGAACTATCTGGAATCCCGCATTACGACATTACTCGGCCGGAAAGAAGCCGTGGTCATGATCCATGGCGGCATGGGCCGCGAGGACCGCATGAAAGCCCAGGAGGCGTTCAAGCACGACCCTGAGGTGCAGGTGCTTTTGGCCACTGACGCGGCCGGAGAAGGTATTAACCTGCAACGTGCGCACCTGATGGTCAATTATGATCTCCCCTGGAATCCCAACCGTCTCGAGCAGCGTTTCGGCCGCATTCACCGTATCGGCCAGACCGAGGTGTGTCATCTCTGGAATCTGGTAGCGGAAGAAACCCGCGAAGGGGATGTATACCGCAGACTGCTGGATAAACTCGAGCAGGCCAGGCAATCCCTTGGCGGGCAGGTTTTTGATGTCCTGGGCAAGCTTCAGTTTGAGGGAAAACCGTTGCGCGACCTCCTTATCCAGGCCATCCGCTACGGGGATCAGCCGGAGGTCCGGGCACGGCTGACAACGGTGATGGAGAACGCGCTGGACCGAAACCAGCTTCAGAATTTGCTTGAGAACCATGCCCTTGCTCATGATGCAATGGATGTCAGCCGTATCCACCGTATCCGCGAGGACATGGAACGCGCAGAGGCACGCCGCCTGCAGCCGCATTATATAGAGTCGTTCTTCAAAGAGGCTTTTCAGCTGCTGGGCGGGTCATTCAAACAGCGCGAACCCCGACGCTACCAGATCACCCATGTTCCAGCCCCGGTGCTTAACCGTGACAGGTTAATCGGTATAGGGGAGCCGGTTCTTCAGCGATATGAACGAATTGCGTTTGAAAAATCCCTCTTATCGCCCCAGGGACAACCATTGGCTGCCTTTGTCTGCCCTGGTCATCCATTGCTTGACTCGGTGATAGACCTTACCCTGGAGCGCCACAGGGACCTCCTGAAGCGCGGAGCTGTCCTGGTGGATGAACGGGATAACGGCACCAGCCCGCGCGTCATGTTCTATCTCGAACATGGAATCCAGGACGCGGGAACAACCAGGTCAGGGGAGCGTCGTATCATTTCCAAGCGTATGCTCTATGTGGAGCTTGGCGCTGATGGCGCCGTTCGCCATATCCATTATGCCCCCTATCTTGACTATCGGCCTCTTGCCGAGGGTGATCCGGGCCTGGCAGCAATCCTTGATCATCCGGAGTGTGCCTGGATTACCCGGGAACTGGAACACAAAGCGCTGGGATATGCGGTCACGCATGTGGTGCCGGAACATTTATCAGAGGTAAAAGAAAGCAAACTGGCGCTTCTTGCTAAAACCGAAGCGGCTGTGAAGGACAGGCTCACAAAAGAGATAACCTACTGGGACCATCGGGCTGAACAGCTCAAGCTCCAGGAGCAGGCCGGAAAGCCAAATGCCCGGCTCAATTCCGGCGAGGCCCGCAAGCGTGCCGACGCGCTTCAGGCCCGGCTGCAGAAACGTCTGGATGATTTGAAGCTGGAAGCACAGATTTCTCCGCTGCCGCCGGTCGTGCTGGGTGGCATGCTGGTCATTCCCATGGGACTCATCCGGGAAATGACCGGGCAGCAGCCGACTGTTCCGGTGCCGGTTGACACCCATGCCAGTGCCGCCCGCGCCCGGGCCATCGTCATGGAGATCGAACGCAGGCTGGGCTACGAACCCATTGACCGTGAGCTGGAAAAGCTCGGCTATGACATCGAAAGCCGCATCCCCGGTACGGGCAGGCTGCGCTTTATCGAGGTGAAGGGCCGTGTCTCCGGCGCTCCGACCATCACGGTGACCAGAAACGAGATCCTCTATTCCCTTAACAAGCCTGAAGACTACATCCTCGCCATTGTCGAGTTTTTTGATGCCGAGAAGCACAATGTGTATTACCTGCGCCAGCCCTTCCAACGGGAGCCGGATTTCGGCGTGACCAGCGTGAACTATGATTTTGCTGAATTACTGATACGAGCGGAATCGCCCCGATAAAAATAATTTCAACGAGCCGATCTATTCGAGCGGCCGATACTGGATAGAATGTCATGACTGAAAAACCGATCAGAAAGAAGCTCATCGAGGTGGCCTTGCCGCTGGAGGCGATCAACAAGGCAAGCGCATTAGAGAAGCAACCATTCACCCGTAAGCATCCAAGATCAATTCATATTTGGTGGGCCAGACGTCCCCTGGCCGCTGCGCGGGCGGTGATCTTCGCCCAGATGGTGGACGATCCCTCGGCCTGGCCCGATCTGTTCCCCACCGAGAAGGCCCGGGACAAGGAGCGGCAACGGCTGTTTAAAATCATCGAGGAGCTGGTCAAGTGGGAGAATACCACCAACGAGGAGGTGCTGCAGCAGGCGCGGGACGAGATCTGGCAGAGCTGGCGGCGGGCCTGCGCCGAGAACGCCGACCACCCGCGGGCCAGGGAACTGTTCGACCGCAACAAGCTGCCGGCCTTCCACGACCCCTTTGCCGGTGGCGGGGCACTACCCCTGGAGGCGCAGCGGCTGGGTCTGGAGAGCTATTCCAGCGACCTCAACCCGGTGGCGGTGCTGATCAACAAAGCGATGATCGAGATTCCCCCGAAGTTCGCTGACCGGCCGCCGGTGAATCCGGAGTGGCAGAAGAAAAATCAGGCGGAAAAGGCCCTGGCCCTCTGGAAAGGTGCGCGGGGCCTGGCCGAGGACGTCCGCTACTACGGCCGGTGGATGCGGGACGAGGCGGAGAAGCGCATCGGCCACCTGTACCCCAGGGTCGAGGTGACTGTGGAGATGGCCACGGAGCGGTCGGACCTGAAGCAATACGTCGGCCGGAAACTAACGGTCATCGCCTGGCTCTGGGCGCGCACGGTGAAGAGTCCCAACCCGGCCTTTGCCCATGTGGACGTGCCGCTGATATCCACCTTCATGCTCTCTACCAAGGCCGGTAAAGAGGCCTACGTGCAACCGGTGATCGAGGACGGCGGGTATCGGTTTACAGTGAAGGTAGGCAAACCCAGGGATGCGGCAGCATCGAAGCTTGGGACCACTGCAGGCAAAAGGGCGGCGTTTCGTTGTCTGATGTCGGGTGTACCAGTTACCTATGACCACATCCGGGAGCAGGGTAAAAAAGGGCAGATGGGTTCCAAGCTGATGGCGGTGGTGGCTGAGGGAGATCGTGGCCGCGTTTATCTGCCTCCCATGAGCTATCATGAAAATATCGCTCGCAAGGCTTTACCGGAATGGAAACCTGACATGCCGCTTCCCGATAACCCGCGTGATTTCATGACACCAAACTATGGTTTGACCACCTTTGGCGACCTCTTCACCCCCCGGCAGCTTGTGGCTCTGAACACCTTTTCCGATCTGGTGGCCGAGGCGCAGGAGCGAGTCAAGAAAGATGCCATCGCCGCCGGCCTGCCTGACGACGGCACTCCTCTGCGCGACAACGGCACAGGTGCCACCGCCTACGCCGAGGCGGTGGGGGTGTACTTAGGTATTGCCATCTCCCGATGGAGCGACCTTTCAAATTCTATGTGCAGCTGGAATAATACAAATCAAAATTTGCGAGCACTTTTTGCTCGGCAAGCAATTCCAATGAACTGGGATTATGCAGAACTTTCCCCCTTTTCGAAAGTCGGTCCCTGGTTCTCAACCGTTGAGTCCTCTGTTGAGGCAATGGGAAATTTTGCAAAAGGAAAGTTTGGCTTTGCCGACCAGGCCGACGCATCATCACAGAGTACTTCAGATGGTAAAGTTGTATCTACTGACCCACCCTATTATGACAATATTGGTTACGCAGATTTATCTGATTTTTTTTACGTTTGGTTGAGACGTTCTTTGCGGCAAATTTTTCCTGAATTGTTTGCAACCATGGCTGTGCCTAAGGCCGAAGAACTGGTCGCTACGCCTTATCGTCATGGCGGCAAAGAGAAAGCCGAGAACTTTTTTCTCGCAGGTATGACCCAGGCCATGCACCGCGTGGCTGAACAATCGCATCCAGCCTATCCGGTCTCCATCTATTATGCCTTCAAGCAATCGGAGAGCGATGGGAACGAGGGAACGGTCAATACCGGATGGGATACCTTCCTGGCTGCGGTCATTGAGGCAGGTTTTGCTATCAGCGGGACCTGGCCGATGCGTACAGAAAGAGGTTCTCGTTCAATAGGTATTGGTACTAACGCCCTTGCCTCCAGCATCGTTCTCGTTTGTCGCCCTCGGAATACCATTGCAAAAAAAGTAACCCGCCGCGAGTTCCTCACCAAGCTGAAAACCGAACTCCCCGAGGCCCTCCGCCACCTGCAGGCCGGCAACATCGCCCCGGTGGACCTCGCCCAGGCAGCCATCGGCCCCGGCATGGCGATCTACACCCGCTACGCCAAAGTGCTTGATGCCGAGGGCAAGCCGCTTCCCGTGCGGGCCGCGCTGGCCCTGATCAACCAGGTGCTGGACGAGGCCCTGGCCGAGCAGGAAGGGGATTTTGACGCCGATTCCCGCTGGGCCTTGGCCTGGTTCGAGCAGCACGGCTTTGGCGAGGGCGAGTTCGGGGTGGCCGAGACCTTGTCCAAGGCCAAGAACACCAGCGTGTCCGGTCTGGCCGAATCCGGCATCCTTGTCTCCGGCAAGGGCAGGGTTCGGCTGCTGCATCCCTCCGAGCTGCCGGCAGACTGGGACCCTATGACCGACAGCCGCCTCACCGTTTGGGAGATGGTCCACCACCTCATTCGCGTCCTGGAGGGAGGCGGCGAGCCTGCGGCCTCCGAACTTGTGCGCAAGCTGGGCAGCCGGGCTGAGACCGCCCGCGAACTCTGCTACCGCCTCTATACCCTGTGCGAACGCAAGAAAAGGGCCGCCGAGGCCATGGCCTACAACGGACTGGTGCAAAGCTGGCCGGAGATCACCCGCCTGGCCAAAGAAAGCGAAGCTGCCCAGGCACAGCCGAGGAATCCTCAACAGTCCACATTGTTTTAACAAGGAGTAACCCATGGCAATGACCAACCATGAACGCGTGGGCAAGGCACTGGAACTGCTGAAGCAGGGACTCGGTCCATTTGTGGAGCGGGAGTTCAAAAGCGCCTTTCAGGACAAGGCCCAGGCGGAGATGGGTCGATACTTGGGCGATGACCGGCTCAATGCCAAGCGGCCGGTGGCGGAATGGGACGCCTCCGCCCTGATCAAGATCATGTGGGACGCCTGGAACGAGGTATTCCGCAGGACCCTGGGCTATGCCGAGCGCAGCCTGGTTTCTGAAATCCGTGACTGGCGCAACAAGTGGGCGCACCAGGAGACCTTTTCCAGCGATGATGCCGACCGGGCTTTGGACTCCATCGAGCGGCTGCTGGCGGCCGTTTCAGCCGGGCAGTCCGACGAGGTGCGGCGCCTGAAGCAGGAGCTGCGTCGGCTGGTGGCGGACGAGCAGGCCCGGGGCGAGCGGCGCAAGAGCGCCGGCATCGCCATCGAGGGCCATGCCGCGGCCCATCTGAAGCCGTGGCGGGAGGTGATCACCCCCCATGCGGACGTGGCCAGCGGCAGATACCAGCAGGCCGAGTTTGCCGCCGATCTCTGGCAGGTTTATCTCGGCGAGGGCGGACCAGAATACCGGAACCCGTCGGAGTTTTTCCGGCGTACCTTCTTGACCCGGAGTCTGTACAAGCTCCTGGTCGGAGCCATGGAGCGGATCAGCGGCAAGGGCGGCGATCCGGTGGTGCAGCTGCAGACGAACTTCGGCGGTGGCAAGACCCATTCCATGCTGGCGCTGTTCCACCTTTTTTCCGGGGCCAGCGCCAAGGAGCTGCCCGGCATCGACGAGGCAATGCAGGATGCTGGCATCTCCTCGCTTCCCAGGGCCAACCGGGTCGTGCTGGTGGGCAACAAGATCTCTCCGGGCAACCCTGTGACCAAGGAGGATGGCACAGTGGTGCAGACCCTGTGGGGGGAGCTTGCCTGGCAGTTGGGCGGCAGGAAGGCCTTTGCCAAGATTCAGAAGGACGATGAGCGGGCCACCAGCCCGGGCGACAGGCTGCGCGAGCTGTTCAACGAGTATGCACCCTGTCTGATCCTGGTGGACGAATGGGTGGCCTATGCGCGGCAGCTCTATGACCAGGGCGACCTGCCCGGCGGCGGTTTCGAGACCCAGTTCAGCTTTGCCCAGGCCTTGACCGAATCCGCCAGGCTGGCCAGAAACTGCCTGCTGGTGATCAGCCTGCCGGCTTCGGACACGGCGACTTCGCCTCATGCCTTGGCCAACAGCGAGGAGGTGGGGGGCATCCGCGGCCAGGAAGCACTGGCACGGCTGCGCAACGTGGTGGGGCGCCTGGAATCCTCCTGGACGCCGGCCACGGCGGAAGAGGGCTTCGAGATCGTGCGGCGGCGGCTGTTCGAGCCTATGCGCGCCGATCATTTCAAGCTGATGGATGCGACCGCCCGCGAGTTTGCCGACATGTACCGATCCCAGCAGCAGGAGTTCCCGCCCGATTGCCGCGAAAGCGATTATGAAAAGCGGATAAAAGCTGCCTACCCGATCCATCCGGAAATCTTCGACCGGCTCTATACCGACTGGTCCACCCTGGTGAAATTCCAGCGGACCAGGGGCGTCCTGCGCCTGATGGCGGCGGTCATCTACAGCCTCTGGGAGAAAGGCGACCGCAACCCTTTGATCATGCCGGCCAATGTCCCCATCGACGATACCAGGGTGCGGGACGAGCTGACCCGCTACCTGTCCGACAACTGGAAGCCGATCATCGAGAAGGATGTTGACGGGCCGGATTCGCTGCCGCTCGCCATCGACGGCGAAGTCCCGAACCTCGGCAAGTTTTCCGCCTGCCGGCGGGTAGCGCGGACCATCTACCTTGGCTCCGCGCCGATCACAAGCGCGGCCAACAAGGGGGTGGAAGACCGGCGGGTGAAGCTGGGCTGCGCCATGCCGGGCGAGACGATCGCGGTCTTTGGCGATGCCCTGCGGCGGCTGGCCCAGAGGGCCACGTATCTCTACCAGGATGGCAACCGCTACTGGTACGACACCCAACCGACGGTGACCAAGCTGGCCGATGACCGGGCCGAGCAATACCGGCGCAGCCCGGACAAGATTGCCCAGGAGATCGAACGGCGCCTGCGCGCCGACCTGGCGCGGCGTGGGGATTTTCCCCGCATTCATCCCCTGCCGGGAAGCAGCGCCGACGTGCCGGACGATACCGATGCCCGCCTGGTGGTGCTGGGCATCGACTGTCCTTACTGCAAGGAGCGCAACTGTGCTGCCGAGCAGGCCGCTGTAACAATTCTCGAAAACCGCGGCAACACCCCGCGCCTGTTTCGTAATACCCTGATCTTCCTGGCGCCGGACAAGCAGCGTCTGCAGGATTTGGACGAGTCTCTGAGAAAATTCCTTGCCTGGGAATCCATCCTGGCCGAGAAGGATGCCCTCGATCTGCGTCCGCATCAGGTCAAGCAGGCGGAAGCTCAGCTGAAGACTGCCGATGGCACGATCAACGCCCGCCTGCCAGAGACCTTTCAGTGGCTGCTGGTGCCGGGGCAGTCAAAGCCCCAGGCGCCGGTAACCTGGGAGGCTATAAGGTTATCTGGTCAGGATGCCTTGGCGGTCCGTGCCAGCAAGAAACTGAAGTCGGAAGAACTGTTGCTAACCAGCTTTGCCTCGTCCCGTCTGCGCATGGAGCTGGACCGGGTGCCCCTCTGGCGAGGGAATCATGTGGAGGTGCGGCAGCTTGTCGAAGATTTCGCCAGGTATCTTTACCTGCCGCGGCTCAGGGACTCCTCGGTGCTGCTCCAAGCCATTGACACCGGAACGGCTCTATTAACCTGGGAAAAAGACGCCTTTGCCTATGCCGACAGCTATGACGAGGATGCAGGCAGGTATCGGGGGCTGCGCTGGGCGCAGATGGTCTCCTTGACCGATGCCGGCGCATCGGGACTCCTGGTGAAGCCGGAAATTGCTAAGCAGCAAATGGAGGATGAGGGAGGCAAACAGCCGGAAGAAGAGGAGGAAAAGGGAGAAGAAGGGGCAATTACTGGTGGTGAACCTCCAGAAGGGGACGATGAAGGCGGGGGAGGTCCCAAGCCGCCTAAACAAACCCAACCGAAGCGTTTCCACGGAACGGTCGATCTGGACCCGACCAGGGTCGGCCGGGACGCCGGCAGGATCGCCGAGGAAGTCATCGCCCATTTTGCCGGCCTGGTTGGCGCATCGGTAAAAGTAACCCTGGAAATCGAGGCAGAAATTCCCCACGGCGCTCCGGATCATGTCGTCCGCACCGTCACCGAGAACAGCCGGACACTCAATTTTACAAACCAGGGGTTCGAGAAGGAATAGGAACATGATTAAATGCTTTGTTTGTAAAAATTGGAAAATACGGGGCGCATGAATAACGGGAGCCAAGGAGATAACGGTAAAACTTTTGTTAAGTATTTTTATACACCTACAGTTTTGGCAAACAGTTTAAGGTGTGCCGAAAGTCGTCCGACTGGTACCCAGAGTGTAGCGAAGTCGACCGCCGCGACACGTTGGATTAACAATAAAGTGGCTCTTAACCAAACTCAGCTATTTTTACAGGTGTGTGAGCCAAGCATGCGTTGAGCAATCTCAAAGGCATCTCCGGTTCCCAGAACCTACGGTTAAAACGATAACAAAATTCAT
>DSAE01000166.1 GCA_011372855.1 Desulfobacteraceae bacterium | reverse complement strand
GACTTATGACCGGCATTTTCATGGCAAGACCTCCAAATCGTATTATGTTGATCTTGCTTTAAAAAATAATCATTCAGCTGAATATTGTTAATAGCCACTATATACAATATCTGTGGTATGATTAATTTTCCGTTATTTTGGGGAGATGTCAAACCCTGCAGAATAAAATTTCCACGAGTATAAAATGTCTGGTATTTTTATAAAATTTATGTACAATAAGTATAAAGTATCAGCATGCTAGGTTCCAGCAATATCACGGAGACGAAGAAAATGGAAAATGATGTCCACGAGATTTTCCGGTTGGCGGCAAAATATTTTTACCGGAAATATAAAAAAAATATCGGCTCCCAGGCCCAGATCGCCAAGAAGCTCGGCATCACCCCCTCGTACGTGTCCGCCATCATGAGCGGCTCGAAGACGGCTTCCCTTGAACTGCAGAATCAGATTGCCGCCGTTCTCTACGGCCCCTATGAGGAATTTCTCATGATCGGGCGAAGAATCAAGAACAATCTCGATCCGGAACTCAAGGAAAAATTCGACACCGACGACGGTGTCGAAAAGCTGATCGCCCGCCTGACCCATTACGTTATGGACCATCAGAGGATAGAAAGGGAACTGGTGGAAACCAAGAATTTTTATGAGGATATCGTCCAGAATCTTCAATCCGGGGTTCTGGTCATGGACAAGGACGACAGAATTTATTTCGCCAACCGGTTCATAAACGTCATCATGGGCGTCACGCCGGAAAAACTGCTCGGGGTCAATGTCCTGATTGTCCACGATCAATTTCCCACCATGGAGTACGGGGAATTCCTGAAAACGTATGTCAAGACCAAAAAGTCGATGAAGCCGTTTTTTTATGAAAATATCCGGGTGGTGACCCCGGTCGGGCAGGAAGCGTATCTGGACGGATGGCTGATTCCCCACATCAAAAACGGAGCCTACAACGGCATGACCTGCACCATTCGCGATGCCACGAGGTCCCATGACCTGAGCAAGCTGCTCAAGCTGTCCCTGGACCACATTCCCTACGCCATCAGCATCACCAAACAATTTGAGGCGAAAAACTACGGCGGCACCTATTTCACCAATAAAAAAATGCGGCAGCTCTTTGACCAGGAGAACACGGAGCAGGCCGGGATGACCATTGAGGAATTCCTGGCCAAGTGTGAACAATCCATTGTCAACAAGGACGAATGGCGCTTGTTTCTGCTTGACTGTTACACCGCCGACCAGAGGGATTCGCTCGAGATCCAGCATGTCAACGGCAGGCAGTACCGCTGGATCTGTGAAAATCTCCTGGACCGGGACGGCAAGTCCTGGGGCCGGATTACGGAAGTCAGGGAGATGAATGAAAGCCGCTCTAACAAGAGCAGGGAAAAAACAGCGGCCTCGAGATAGGACCCCAGGAACGGAAAGGAGCGCGACCCGCTCAGTGCCCTGCTGTGGCTCTGCCCGGATTTCAGCCCTTGCCGCTGCATTCCAAAACACCTCTCCGCGCTCCTCGTTCGGGTGACGATTGCCCGTGCCGCCCAGCCCTGCAACGTTGCCCTGCGGGGAGGGATGCCATCTTGAATATTCTGTTTAGCTCCTTATTACAGGAACATATATCAGAAACATTGATGCAGAAGGTGATATATGAAGAGCTATCACAAGGAACTCTGGTTTGAAGTGCCGACCCGCAGGGCCTTCATCAACATTACTCCCCAGGTGGAACGATGCCTGGCCGAAAGCGGCATAAAAGAGGGGTTGCTCCTTTGCAACGCCATGCACATTACCGCTTCCGTATTTATCAACGATGATGAATCCGGCCTGCACCACGATTACGAGGTCTGGCTGGAAAAACTGGCGCCCCACGAACCCGTTGCCCAGTACCGGCACAATACCTATGAAGATAACGCCGATGCCCATATGAAAAGGCAGGTCATGGGCCGGGAAGTTGTTGTGGCCGTTACCAACGGAAAACTCCATTTCGGGACCTGGGAAAGAATATTTTACGGCGAATTTGACGGGCGGCGGAAGAAACGGGTACTGGTCAAGATAATCGGGGAATAGCTGCCCCGTTTCGCCCGGCGCCCTGCCGGGCCCGACCTCTTCACTCCCGGCAGCTCCTGCCCTTTGCACCAGGAGGTGCCGCCGTCAGGGAGGCTGGACATGGAAGCCAAACCAAACAGGCTGATCAGGGAAAAAAGTCCCTATCTTCTGCAGCACGCCCACAACCCGGTCGACTGGTATCCCTGGGGCGAGGAGGCCTTGAACAGGGCCAGGGATGAAGACAAGCCGGTTTTTCTGTCGGTCGGCTACTCCACCTGTCACTGGTGCCACGTCATGGCGCATGAATCGTTCGTCGACCCCGAAATCGCCGCGATCCTGAACCGGTGGTTCATCAGTATCAAGGTTGATCGCGAGGAGCGCCCTGACATCGATCAATTCTACATGGCCGCGACCCAGGCAATGACCGGCAGCGGCGGCTGGCCCATGTCGGTTTTTCTTTTTCCGGACGGCAAACCGTTTTATGCCGGAACCTATTTTCCGCCGAAATCGATGTACGGCCGGCCCGGGTTTGCCGACCTGCTCACCGCCATTCACGAGGCATGGAGCAGCAGGAGGAGCGACCTGGCAAACGTCGCCGCCCGCCTCACCCGGGAACTCTCCCGGAAAGGGGAGGGTGAACAGCGGGGAAAAGTTGCCGCCGCGGTTCAGGATACACTTTTCAACGGTCTGCGGAATGATTTTGACCCGGAATTCGGCGGTTTCGGTTCAGCGCCAAAGTTTCCCCGGTCCGTGGAGTTCAGTTTTCTCCTCAACTACTGGCAAACCACCGGGGAACCCTCCGCCCGGGACATGGTCTTGCACACCTTGCGCCGCATGTATCGGGGCGGGGTTTACGATCACATCGGCGGCGGTTTTCATCGCTACGCCACGGACCGGGTCTGGAGAGTGCCCCATTTTGAGAAAATGCTCTACGACCAGGCCCTGCTCGTCAACTCGTACCTCGATGCCTGCCTCATCAGCGGCGACCGGCTGTTTGCCGAGGCGGCGGCGGATACCTGCCGGTATGTCCTTCGCGACCTGACCGACGCCGGGGGAGGATTTTACTCGGCCGAAGATGCGGACAGCGAGGATCCCTCCAATCCGGGGGTGAGCCGTGAGGGGGCGTATTATCTCTGGACGGAAAAGGAAATATTCTCCTTGTTGCCCGAGAAGGATGCGCGGATTTTCAATTTCTGCTACGGGGTGGCGGCCGGGGGCAACGCGCCGGAAGACCCCCATGGCGAATTCAGGGGGAAAAATATCCTGTACCGGAGCCGGGACGATGGTGAAGCCGCTGACCGATTCAACCTGTCCACGGCCGAGATAAGCCGTGTCCTGCAGACTTCGTGCCGGCTTCTTTTCGATGCGCGGTCCGGGAGAAAAAAACCGCACCTGGACGACAAAATACTGGTCTGCTGGAACGGTCTGATGATCGGGGCCCTGGCCCGGGCCGGAATCATCCTCGGGCAGCCGCAATGGATTGAGGCGGCGGAAAAATCGGCCGGTTTCATCCGGACCCGGCTCTATGCCGAAGAAAACGGGACCCTTTTCCGCCGCTGCAGGCTGGAGGAAAGGGGACTGGCCGGTCAGCTTGGCGATTATGCCTTTCTTGCCGCCGGACTGCTCAATCTCCATCAGGTCACGCAGAACCGGATCTGGCTGCAATGGGCGGCGGAACTGACTGAATCACAGATCAGGTTGTTTCATGACGAAGGGAAGGGCGGCTTTTATGACGGGGTTGAAGACCGGACCCTGCCGTTCAGGATCAAAGGCGACTACGACGGGGCCGAACCAGCCGCCAATTCCGTGGCGGCCATGAATCTCCTGACGCTGGGGGAGTTGCTCGGCCGCGACGATTGGCGCCGGTTGGGGGAGGGAAACAATCGAGGCGTTCGCCGCCATGATTAATGGTCAGCCCCAGGCCTTGCCCCTCATGGTATCGGCCTGGCAGCTGATGCAGCGCAAGCCCCGACAGATTGTCATTGTCGGCGTCCCCGGCCGCGATGACACCCGGGCAATGATGGCCGCCGCCCACTCCGCCTATGACCCCGGAAAAATAGTCTTGTTAGCCGATAACGGTCCCAATCAGGCTTATCTGGCCTATGCTCTCCCGTTCCTGAACGAGGTGACCATGTTGGCCGGCGCGGCCACCGCCTATGTCTGCAAAGACTTTACCTGCCACGCGCCCCTCAATTCAGTCGAGGCCATGGAAGAGCGTCTGAGAAACTGACGCCGGACCGAGGAGAATGGCAGGCCGGCCCTTCATTGCGGCCGGCCTGCTGCTAGAGATTATTCAGCGGCGCAAAAGTCAATTATCGCTCCAACCTGCCAGTTTTATCACCGTTGGTAAAGCTCAGCGGACATGCTCACGTCCGGTCAAAAAGACGGTGATTTTTTTGGCCCCGGCAATATATTTGGGTAAGGTTGGCGCTCCGCAAAGGATTTTTTCCTGTCTTTCAGCATCAATATCCATGACGTTCCCATGGTCCTTTTCCGTGATCCGGGCAAGTTTTACCGGCAAAAAGAACAATAATCAGTCTAATTAGACTGATTAATTAAATTAAAATACATAAAAACGAATAGTTAAAAAATATTTATGGACAGGCCGTAGACTCGAAATTGACTTGTATAAATTAGTATAAATAGACTGTTTAATTTTATTCCTTGACAGCGCGCCGTTTTTTCTGTTGAAATATATCGGTAGGACAGGGGAGATTTTCGCGGGGAGTTTTGCCCCTTTGTTAAACAGTTTAATTTGACGGCTCAGGGTCGCGCCGACAAGGGCCGGGCAGGCAAACAACCGCCATGATTACAAGTAAATTCATTATTGAAAAAACGGGCATATCAAGGGCAACTTTAAACAATTACATAAAACTCGGCATACTGCCTAAGCCAATTGTCGGCCCACCCCCTCCGGACAGCAGGAACGTCAAGCAGATCGGCTATTTTCCCGGCGAAGTCATCGCCCGGATCGACAGAGTGAAACTGCTCAAAAGCCGGGGTCGGTCCATGGACGAAATTGCCCGCCTTTTTCAGGAAAACCGCGCCCCCCTCGACTCTCATTCCGATTCGACGGCCAAAACCGCCGGCATCCCATCAAACTTCAAAACCACCATCTCCGCCGGCCGGGAACCGGGACCAGGCGTGCGTCCGGTTGTGGGCCCGTTGAAGCCCTCCCTGCTCAATCTTTGCGTTCTTCGGGCGGATTTCCAGGATGCGGACAGGATAAGCGCCGAACTGCCGCCCTGGCAGTACTTTGCTCTGGCGGACGGCCTGTGGGAAAGCGCCGGCCCTGTGATTGCGGCGCACAACGGCATATGCGGGGTCCATCCGGGGGACGGCCTGTTGGGCTACTTTATCGGCAACTCCGCTGAAAATCATATTGTCAACGGCCTCGACTGTGCCCTTGAACTTCGGGAAATCATGAAAAAATTCAGCTGGAAATGGCAGGAGAAAAAGGGCTGGGGCAATGATCTCTATCTGAATATCGGCATCAGCGCGGGCCGGGAATTTTTCGGGACAATCATGACGGGGGCTGGTCTCCGGTTCTCCGCCCCTGGGGACACCGTCAATAGTGCCTCCATCCTGGCCGCATTCGCCCGGAACGGCGAGATATGGGCAACAAAAAACCTGCTCAGCAGCCTTTCCCCGGAGGAGCGTTTCATGTTCCGCTTCGGCGTGGACAGAAAGAAGGAGCCCGGCTCCTTTATTCATGACTGCTTCGCCCGCTTGTCCGACCTGGTGGGAGAGGTTGACAAGTCCGCCAGGCAATTCAATGAACGAAAAGAACTGGCCGCAGCGGAAATCAGAGAAAGGCTGACGCCTGTCGGCCATTGACGGGCGGGGAGAAGGGGCACATCCGCTGCCGGACGGCAGGAGGCGCTTTCAGGCAGGGTTTTTGTCAAACCCCTCTTTCCAGTGCGGGCCAGATGATCCGGTGCAGCTGGAGCTGCAGTCTTGCCGGCGACCGGTCGGCCAGCATGAGTTCCGCCAGCCGCGAGGGGGCCATAAGCTTGTCCGCCGGGGAAAGGAGAAGCGTCGCCAGCTCCGCCAGGCCGTATTCGGCTGTGACCTCCCGGGCCCAGACATAATCCCTCTCCGAACTGAGCACAAACTTGATTTCATCCCGGCAGCCCCTTTTCCGCCTTTGGGCAAGGCGGCCGATGTTGGCCCAGTCAATCATATTCTCCATGCCGCTGTCGGGACATTTGAGATCAAGAATGACCGTCACCGCGTCCGGGACCCTGCCGATACCGAGGGAACCGTTTGTTTCCAGCAGCACGGTGCGGCCCCGGGCCGCCAGTTCCCGCATGAGCGGATACGTTCCCTCCTGGAGCAGGGGCTCCCCACCTGTCAGTTCAACCGGCACCTCGGGATACGCCTCCGCCCATTTCAGGATCTCGGCCAGGTCAGTTTTCCGCCCGTGCTCTTCCCAGGTGTAGCGGGAATCGCAGTACCGGCAGCGGAGGTTGCAGCCGGACAGACGCACAAAGGCGCAGGGCAGGCCGGTCCGGGTGGATTCCCCCTGGATGGAGTAAAACAGTTCGCTGACGGTCAGGGGGGGGTTACTCACCGTAATATATCACTCCGCTGGTGTCGGTTTCGCGGACAGAGACCGAATGAAGCGAATAACGGTCAGTGGTCAGCCCGTCTTTCAGTTCGGAAAAAATATGCATGGCTATATGCTCGGAGGAGGGATTCACCTCCCGGAAGGCGGGATGTTCGTTCAAGTCTCTGTGGTCCAGTTCGTCAACGACCCGGTTGACTATATTTTTCAAGACCTTGAAGTCGATGCCCATTCCCAGGGCGTCCGGTTTCGTCGCCCGGACCGTCACTCTGACCTTCCAGTTGTGTCCGTGGGGCTTTTCACAGTTGCCTGGATACTGGCGAAGATGGTGGCCTCCGCAAAAATGCGTATCAATGAAAATATCGAGCATGTTTATTGAACTCCCGCTGTAGCTTTTTCTTCTGGTGAGGGGGGCGCTCCCCGGCAAAAGCCCCTTGCAACTCATCTTCATTCAATGGTAAAGAGGAAATGCATTTTGTTTTCCGTGAACAATTCAATCTGAATTTCCTCAATATAGCAGGAATAATTCGGATTGACCATACGGAGGAGATATTTTCATGGCCATTGTCGCCCCGTTCAAAGGGTTGCGCTTCAATCCCGAGAAGATACACAATCTTGAGGAAGTGGTGACCCCACCCTACGACGTGATAAGCGAGGAGGACGGCGCCAGGTTTCTCGAGAAGAACATATACAACATGATCCAGCTCGACCTGCGCAATACCTCGCAGGATTTCTCCGGGGACGAAGACCGGTACAGAAGGGCGCGCGCCCTGTTTGAACAGTGGATGGACAGGGGCATACTTGTCCGTGACGATCAGCCCGCCATGCACCTCTACTCAATCACCTATACCCATCCCTCCGGAAGGCGGCTGACCAGGAACGGCTTTATCTGCCTGGTGGAACTGGCCGAGTTTTCGGCAGGCATTGTCAAACCCCACGAGAAAACCTTCCCATCGGTGGTCGTGGACCGCATGCGGCTGATGGATGAATGCCGGGCCCAGTTCAGCAAGGTGTTTTCCATCTACAAGGACAGCGACCAGACCGTGATTACAACCCTGACCAGGGCCAGGGAGCCTGATCCGCTCTGTTCCATCAAAGACCATCTCGGCAACACCCACGCCCTCTGGCGGGTTACGGACCGGCGGGCCATCGACACGATAGTCCGCTTCTTTGCCGGACAGCCGGTCTATATCGCCGACGGGCACCACCGGTATACAACGGCCCTGGAGTACCGGAAAAATGTATTGCGAAAAAATCCCTCCCTGCCGCCGGACAGTCCCTATAACTTTATCATGATGTACCTGTGTGCCGCGGAAGACGAGGGGCTTTCCATCCTCCCCACCCACCGGCTCCTCGATTTTCCGGGACAACTCTCCGCCGACGGGTGTACGGCCCGGATGCGGGGGGCCCTGAACATTGAAGAGATATTCGGCGCCAGCAGGGAAGGGCTGATTGCCGAGGCACTGGCCAGGATGAATGAATGGCGGATGACCTCGTCCGAGCCTGTTTTCGGGCTCTACCATGCCGGGGAGGACCGCTGTTTCCTGCTGACCCTGAAGGAGTCCCGGGAAAGGTATCCGGCCCTGGCCCGGATAGGGGAGGTGCTGCGCAACCTTGACGTGGTTGTTCTGTCCGAGCTGCTCGTCCATGAGCTTCTCGGCATCGACCACCAGCGCATCATCGATGAAAAGTTAATGGGCTACTTCAGTGATCCTGACGAAGCCCTTGACGTAGCGGTCAAAAAAAGTATTGACGATGACCGGTCAACCCCGTTGCTTCTGCTTCTCTACCCGACCCCGGTTCATCAGGTGACCGATGTTGCCGACAGCGGTGAATTCATGCCGCATAAATCGACCTATTTCTTTCCCAAGATACTGACCGGCCTTATGATCAACAGGCTGGTTGCCGACGAACGGATTTACCTGGCGGGGCGGGGAGGTTGAAAGCCGGGGCCGGCCTTTTCAGCAATGATTCCCTCTTTAACGGAAGACTGATCTGCCGGCAGTTCCGGCAGGGGTATCGCTACTCCGTTGATGCAGTGCTGGCGGCGCATTTCCTCAAACCCCGGCTCCATGATACCCTGCTCGATCTCGGCTGCGGCAGCGGAATCATCGCCCTGATCCTTGCCCATCGCCACCCCGGCGTGCGGGTTGTCGGTATTGAGGTTCAGGCCGAACTGGCGACCCTTGCCGGCCGGAATGTCCTCGTCAACAACCTGGCCGACAGGGTTCGCATCATGCACGGGGATCTCCGCCGCATAGGGGAGTTCGTTCCTGCCGAATCGTTCGACGGGGTGGTCTGCAACCCTCCCTACGGACAGCCGTGCCGGGGCCGGATCAGTCCCAACGATCAGCGCGCCAGGGCCAGGCACGAGATTGATACCGGACTTGACGATATCCTCCGGGCAGCTTCCTTCTCCGTACGGAACCGCGGCAGCGTCGTCGTCGTTTATCCAGCCCGCCGGTCGGCGACCCTGATCACGGCATTGAAGGGCAGGCGGCTTGAACCCAAGCGGCTGCAGCCGGTGTACAGCTATCCCGGCAGCCCTGAGGCGACCCTGGTTCTTGTCGAGGCGGTTAAAAACGGCGGCGAGGAGGTTCGCATCCAAGCGCCTTTCCATATTTATCGGGAGCGGAGCGGCCCCTTTTCGGACGCTCTGCTCAAGCTGTACAGGTGACAACCATGCTGGCCAAGATATTGAGCGCGGCGGTCGTCGGTGTAGACGGCTACGTCGTCCGGGTGGAAGTGGACCTGGCCCAGGGTCTGCCCGCCTTTTCCACCGTCGGCCTGGCCGAGGGGGCTGTCAGGGAAAGCAAGGACCGGGTCAGGTCGGCGATCAAAAACAGCGGGTATGAATTTCCGGCGCGCAGGATTACCGTCAACCTGGCCCCGGCCTCGATCAAGAAAGAGGGGGCCGGCTATGACCTGCCCATGGCCCTTGGCATTCTCGCGGCGACCGGCGTCCTGCAGTGCGGTGAACTCGAATCCCACGGCGTTGTCGGGGAGCTGTCCCTGGATGGTGGGGTGCGGCCGGTTCCGGGAATCCTGTCCATGATTACCGCCGCCCGGAACAAAGGGGTCCGGCGTTTTCTCGTTCCCCGGGAGAACGCCGACGAGGCTGCGGTTCTCGGCGGCATTGAAATACTGCCGGTCAAACGGCTCGATGAAGCCGTCGAAGTGCTGAACGGCACGGCGATCCCTTCTCCCGCCTCCATAGATATCGAGACCATCTTCCGCGACCGGGGAGAATACGACGTCGATTTCGCCGAGGTCAAAGGACAGGATTTTGCCAAGCGCGCCATGGAGATTGCCGCGGCCGGAGGGCACAACATCCTCCTCAGCGGGGTTCCCGGGACCGGCAAGACCATGATGGCCCGCCGGCTGCCGACCATTCTGCCCGAACTCAGCCTGGACGAAGCCATCGAAACAACCAAGATCTACTCCATCGTCGGGCTGCTCCCGGAAGACACCCCCCTGGTGGTAACCCGTCCGTTCCGTTCCCCCCACCACACCATCTCCGATGCCGGCCTGATCGGCGGCGGCCAGTTTCCCCGCCCCGGTGAGGTTTCCCTGGCCCACAACGGCGTCCTGTTTCTCGACGAACTGCCCGAGTTCAGGAAAAACGTCCTGGAGGTGATGCGCCAGCCCCTTGAGGACGGCGTTGTCACGATCTCCAGAGCGGCCTCCAGCCTGCAGTTTCCGGCGCGGTTCATGCTGGTTGCGGCCATGAACCCCTGCCCGTGCGGTTATTTCGGCGACTTTGTCAGGGAATGCACCTGTACCCCCGCACAGATTCAGCGCTATCAGAGCCGGCTGTCCGGGCCGCTGCTTGACCGCATTGACATGCATGTCGAGGTGCCACCGGTCAGGATGAAAGAACTGGGCGCCATGGAGCAGGGGAGTTCGTCGGCGGCGATACGGGAAAGGGTCAGAGGAGCCCGGGCATTGCAGCAGAAGCGTTTTGCCGGGTCGAAGGGGATCTACAACAACGGCCAGATGGGCTCGGGCCAGATGAAAAAGCACTGCCGCCTGGATGACCGGGCCGCCGAAATTCTGCACCGGAGCATCGAACATCTCGGCCTCTCCGCCCGGGCCTATCACCGGATACTGAAAATATCCCGCACCATCGCCGACCTTGACATGTCTTCGGAGATCACGGCCAAACACGTGACCGAGGCCGTTCAATACCGCCGGCCCGCCTCCGCCAACCTGTAGAATTCCGCCAGGGGCAGGGAATGGTCCGGCGCGGCCGAGAGGACCGCGTTCTACGGGTTTCCCGACAGGGCCGCGTCACTTATGAGCTGATCTTATCGAGTTTACAACTTTTTCTGAAAAAGCTGGTTTTTCTTCGTGCGATTTTATATAATGAGGCATGGGAGAAGAACTTCATGCCGTAGCCTTT
>DSAE01000247.1 GCA_011372855.1 Desulfobacteraceae bacterium | reverse complement strand
TTATTATTCTTTCAAGGAGGCGCGCGAAAAATTTTTACTTCTTTGTCAAGAAAAAAACGCCCTCGTCGGCAAGTATTTCAGTTTATTTTTTATGCAATTTTCTAACCGGACAACACTGAAAAAAACCAAAAAAATCTGTGTCAATCTGTGTAATCTGTGGATAAAATTTCTACAAAATCTCCCTTCCGCACCGTCCGGTTGGGGAAATCACCACTTCCATTTGGTGAAATCCCCAAATTTCCCCTTTCATGCCCTATCCCGAAAACCCTGATTTCTTCATTAACTATTTACAATAATTGCCAATAGTCGATTGGGGAAATGCTGGCGCGAAAATTGCATATAAGTAGCTGATATCCTGTTACTTTTAGCAAAACCACTGAGGCGCCGCTCAATTGTAAAAACAGGATATCATCGGCCGGTGGGACAACTCAAAATTAAAACTGGATGTATAAATGGACAACATTTTACCGTTGCAAGGGGGGAAGATGGAAATCAACAGGTACCGGACCAGGAAGGCTTCATTCAGCGATATCGAATGCATCTATGAACTGGAAAAATGCGCGGGCAATGAACGTGCCCTGTCAATGGGCATGCTGATTGTCAGGATCGAAACCTATCCGGTCGGTCAGCTGGTCGGCGTCGACTTTTCCGGCAACATCGTCGGTTACGCGGGATTTTTCCGGACCGAACGGCTCAACGGCAACGCCGGCTCCTGGTACGACCTGACCTCTTACGGCTATATCCATGGCGCCCACAGGGAAAACGGCAGCTACATGTTCGGCATGAACCTGACCGGCCATCCTGAATGCCCGGGGGTCGGGCTCAAACTGCATGCGGACGCCTTCAAATACATGGTGGCAAACAACATGGAGGGCATATATTTCGGCAGCCGCGTTCCCGGCTTCTCCCGCGCCAGCACCAAATATTCCATCGACCAGTGGGTATTCGGGGAAAACGGCATGTCCTTGGACCCGGAAATCCGGTATTATCAGAAAATAGGCTACAGGATCGTCAATGTCATCCCGGACTTCCTCGAGGACGAGGAAAGCTGTAATTACGGGGTGCTGATGCTCCTGGAAAACCCCGGCATCTGCTCGCCCGGGAGGGTCAACTGACCCACCCCGCCCCTATTTCAGGAAGACATACTCCAGGGCGGAAATCTTCATCTCGCCCTGATCGTCGACGAGGTGGAAGGTGATTTCGCCGTTGTGCTCCCTGCTCCTGCCGTCGGCATAGAGGTAGGTAGCCCGAAAATCCCCCCTGGCCTCGAATCCGTCCCCTTCCCGGCTCCAACCCAGGTTGAGCACGGCCAGGCGGATGTTTTGGGTATGGGCAAACAGCGATCTGTACTGCTCGGTGATCTTGGCCAGTGCCTGGCCGTTCTCGGTTGCGTTGTCGGTGAACAGGGCCAGGAAGGGGATGAGTTCGCGGCTGCTGTAGCGCCGGGTGTACCGGTCGATGAACTCGTCGATCTCCTTTGCCCTGTCCCGTGCCGGGGCTTGTTCGGCTTCCGCTGCCCCTTCTGGTTCGGGAGGGGTCATCCCGCTTTCCTCCCGGAAGAAGACGACCTGACCCCCGGGCTGTTCTGCTTTGTTCCCCGCTCCCGCAAGCCTTTCCCCGTTGACGGCTGGGGACCGCGTCTCCGCTGCCGGGAGCGGTTCCGGTTTCGCCTCCTTGACGGCAACCACCCGATCCTGCGGGGTCTCCCTGTTTTCCGTCTGTCCGGCAGGGGATTCTTTCTCCGTCCGCGCCTGGCCGGTGACGACCTCGGAGCCGACCTCCATTGTCTGCCGTAGCCCCTTCACGGGTTCCGGCGACGCAGCTTCGGCCCTGCGGCCCGGGATAAAACCGGGAGCAACCGGCGGGTGCGATTCAGCCAGGCTGTCTGCCGGCTGACCTGCCGGCTTTTCCGGCCGCGACACCTCCGGCGCGGATTCCTCCTCCCCCGCCGTTGCCCGGGCGTTGTCTCCGCCCTGCTCCTCTTCTCCTGTTGCCGGCACCGCCGGCCCTTCAGCCCGCCCAAGGCCCGCCATGTTCATCTCCAGCTGGCTGATCACCGCCTTCCGGTTATAGCCGACCGAGAGAAAAATTGTGATCGCGATCAACACCAGCACCAGGGCCAGCATCAATCCCACGAAGAGGTTCCGGCTCCGATGGCGGGACGATACGGGTCCATGCCCCTTTTTTTTCCGCCAGGGAAGCGTCTTGACATTCCTTTCCCTGTCAAAACCGGCCATCAGGGCATGATAGGCCCCGGATATCTCCATGAACCGCCGGCCCCCGTCCCCCGCTCCTTCCATGCCGTCCGGGTGGTATTTCTTGCTGAGCCGCCGGTAGGCATTTTTCACCTCCATCCGGGACGCGCCGGCAGGCAGGTCGAGCACCGCGTAATGGTTCCGGCCGGCATCGTGAAACCTGTTCAAGGCCAGCAGGACCTTTCTGACTTCGGCGAAAAAGAGGCCGGGCAGGATCCCGTGGGCGGCGCAGACCGTGTCGGCCTCCCGTATCAGGGGATCACGGGGGTCGCGGTCGAACCGATCCATGAGCTGCCGGCAGAAGGCGAGCATATTGTCGCTGCCGGCAACAAAAATGATCAGCTCCTCCGTTGACTCCATGCCCGCGAAGGCCTGGGCGAGCCGGTGGATGGGGCTGTTGGCGGCGTCACTGCTCATGGGTTCAGTCCGAGGCCGGCCGCCCGGATGAATACACCTGCATTTTCCGGATACCGATGGTGGTCCGGGAGAGTCCCGTGTCCCCGGCCTCTTTGCCCGGCGCCTCGGCCGCCAGGGATGCGCCTGCCTCCGGCGGCGCCGGGGCCAGGGCCAGATCGCCGATCCACAGCTCGCCGGCAATCTTATTGTCAAAATAGTAGGATTTGTTCCGCCGCAGGGCGATCTGCACGGCATGGCAGCCGTCCGGAACATTGAACTCCAGGACAAAGGAGCCGGCCGGTCCCGAGGCGGGAACCATCTCGCCCCTGGCACGCCGGCCTTCGCAGTCGTACCCGGCAACGGACCAGTAAGGCCGCTGATCGGTGGTCAGATCCCGGCTTTCGACCCGGCCGCTGAAAACATAGCGGCCCGGCGCAAGCGGCACGATCTGGGCCAGCCGAAAGGCCGGGTTATCCGAGCCGTCAAACCTGATTCGCAGTCCCCGCCCGTCTTCCGACTCCAGCCAGTCAACCCCGTCCGCCCTGCTGATGCGCCAGCCGAAGCCTGAATTGAGAAAAGGCGGCACCAGCCCGGGGTTGTACAACAGCTGGTCGTCCGCCAGGTAGTCGGCGCGCCAGATCCCGGCCGCCTGTTCGACCTCCCCGAGGGTAAGCAGGTAATTGACATAGCGCAGCGCCCCCGCCCGATCGCCGGTCCCGGTCTCCTTCACCCGCCGCCAGGCGTACGCCGCTTTCGGTGCGTCGTTGACGGCGATGTAGTAGGCGAGGATGGCCGGAAAGACCTCCGGCCCGAACATGTCCATCATCACGGCCGGGTCCGGCCAGCGCATGTCCGCCAGGGCAAAGACCTGGGGATGCTTGCTGGGGAAGCGGTCCGCCAGGTCGACCAGGTTGACGGCCATGATCTCCTCCCGGTCCAGTGCGTGGGCGAGCATGGTCCTGGCCCAAACCGTTTCCTCATTGTCGGGGGAGAACTCCTCGACAAAGCGGAGGGCCGCGACCGCCTCGTCACGCCGGCCCATGTCGTTGTACAGGTCGACCAGTCCGAGCCAGGAAGGAACGTGCAGGACGAAGTGTTCAAGGGCTCTTTTGTACAGCGCCAGGGCCCGGGAATAGTCGGCATCGACCAGGTGTTCCTTGCGGGCCAGCCTGGCCAGAGCGTCGGGGCTGGTCAGTTCCCGGCTGAAGGAAGCCGTGCCGGGGCTGTTGGTGACGGCAAGCTGGGCAAGGAAGCCGGTTTTCAGGTGGGCCAGTCCCATTGGCGCAAGCAGGAGGAGCAGCACCGCTCCGCGCAGCAGCGTGCCCCGGTGCGTCCTGAGCACCTCCGGCAGCGTGCGGGACGATCTTCCCGCGCCGGCATGCCGGCTACTTGTTTCCGTACCGGTAGCCATAGCCGCCGTAGCCGCGATAGTAGCTGTAGTACCCGCTGCCGCCTTTCCCCGTTTTGTTGACCAGCACCCCGAGGATCCGGCCGCCGACATTGGAAACCGCCTTCTTGAAGTATTCTATGCCGTCGCGAGGCGTCTTGTTCAGTTCCGAGACCAGGATGACCCCGTCCACCATACTCGACAGGATCAGGATTTCCGCGAAACCCTGAAACGGCGGCGAGTCGATGATGATGTAATCAAACTTCCGGGCGGCGGAGGCGATGAAATTGCGCATCCTCGAGGAAGCCAGCAGTTCGGGCGGGTTGGGCGGAATCGGTCCGCTGGGAATGTAATAGAGGTTGTCATACCGGGTCTTCCGGATGACCTCCTCCACGTTTGCGGCGCCGGCAAGGAAGCTGGACAGGCCCGGCGAGTTGTCCTCGAAATCGAAGATCGAATGCAGGGTGGGCTTGCGCAGGTCCGTGTCGATCAGCAGCACCCTGGCCTTGGAGCCCAGCAGGGACAGGCCGAAGTTGGTGGTCAGTGTGCTCTTGCCGGCATTGGGCAGAACGCTGGTCACCAGCATGGTTTTCGGCGGCTCCTCCGAGGAGGACAGGCCGATGGAAAACATGGTGGTCCGGATTGCCTCGGAGATGGGCGCCCTGGGGTCGTTGAAGACGATAAAGGGCAGCTCGTCCTCCTCCGCTGTCTTCTTCACATCCATGAACGGGATGAGCCCCAGGACCGGGAGCCGGTGGCGCATGGTGAATTCATCGGGATTCTTGACCGTATTGTCCATGTACTCCAGGAGAAAGGCCAGTCCCACCCCCCCGAAGGCCCCCAGCAGGATGCCCAGCAGCAGGCTGCGGCGGACATTGGGCTTGTAGGGGCTCAGCGGCGGCCTGGCCCGGTCGATGATCTCGTGGTGCCCGGCATCGGAGCCGACGGTGGCGCTGATCTCCTTGGACCGGGTCAGGAGGCTGTTGTACACCTCCTTGTTGGTGACCACTTCCCGTTCCAGGATTCTATACTGGGTGGCGCGGTCATTGAGCTCGATGGCCAGCTGCTTCTGCTCCTCGGCCTTCCGCTTCAACTGCTCCTCATTGCCGAGGGCCGCCTCGTACTCCAGCCGGATTGAATCGATTATCCTCTGCAGCTCGCGGTTATAGTTGTTCTCCAGCTCCTGCATCCGGGCCTTTATCTTCTTGACCTGCGGATACTCATCCTTGAAAACCGTGCTGAGCTGCTGGTATTCGGCCTGCAGTTCGTTGTGCTGCTTTTTCAGCTCCTCCATCAGTTTGTTGTTCATGACCGCCGGCAGGCTTTCCCCCCCCTGCTCCTGCGCCTGGCGGTAAAGGGCCTCTTTGGCGATTCGGACGGTGACGGCTTGGGACAGGGCGCTGTTAACCTCCTCCAGCTCGCGCATGATCAGGTTGAGGCGGGAGTCAAGGGATATGATGCCGGTCCGGCGGGCGAATTCGTTCAGTTCCTTTTCCGATTGCTCCAGCTTGATCTTGGCCGCGGCGATCTGCCTGTTGAGAAACATCTCGGCGGACTGCAGGGTGGCCAGCTGGCTGTCAATGCTGGTCTGCAGGAACAGGTCCATCAGGTTGTTGACCATGTCGGCGGCCAGCCGGGAACTGGGATGCTCAATGGAAATTTCGATGAGCTGGGTGTCCTTGATCGGCGCGACCTTGAGAGCCCCCCGTATTCTCCTGAGGTAGCCTTCCATGGCGATCTGCTCGGCGGCTTGCTCGTTCAGCACCAGGGACGCCTCCGACTCGAAGCTGGGCCGGATCATGTCCCGGACCATCCCTTTCAGCGCCCCGACCGACCGGAAAAAGCCGGACAGCAGGCCGTCTTCCCCGTCATCCTCTCCCGCGCCGGTGAACAGTTCGTTGTTTTTCAGGTCCATCGCCGTAATCAGCCTGCCCAGGAGGGTATCGCTCTGCAGGAGCTTGACCTGGGTCGAGATATACTCCTGGGACTTCATGAAGGAGTCCTCCATGGTCTGGAAGCTGGTGACGTTCCGTGCCGTCGGGGTGGTCTTGATCATCCCGGTGGACCGGAACTGGGGCGTCTGGGAGAAAGTGAAAACGGCCACTGTGGTGAAGGTGACCAGGATTGTGACCAGGACCACCCATTTGCGCCGGATGAGAACATCGAGGTAATCGCGCAGATGGATCTCCTCCTCCATGAACGGCATGGTCTCGCGGACATAGGTGGAGGGCAGATGGGTGGCTTCCTGGGCAACGACGACATTCCTGTTGCCGGCATGCCCGTTGTCATGTGTATTCGAGTGGCTGTTGCTCTTCATAATATGATGCATCCTTTCCGGACATATCCATCCTGTCCGGAAGGTTCATGGTTCATTCGCGCCGGCATCGATACCGGCCCCATTTCTCTCTTGTTCCTGCCGTTCCCGGGCGCGGACCCGCTGAAATTTCCCCCTCTCCGGACGGGAAAAACAGCTCATTTCCTGAACAGGCCGCGCAGCAGGCCGGCAAATCCCTTCCTGTTCGTGCCGTTCTTTTTTTTATCGTTCCGGGCACAGTCCCCGGGAAAATATTTTTCAAGCCTCCCGGACTCCGCGATTACCGGGACCACGGCCTCTCCGGCCAGCAGGCGCCGGGGGTTCTCATCGCACGCCGTGGCGACCGCGGCTGGGCCGATATACTCGCCGAGCAGTTTCCATTCATCGCGGTCCGGCGGCATGCGCCGCTCGGAGGCATGGGAATCGGTGGCCAGAAAGTGGACCAGCCCGTGGCGGAGGAAATTGATCGCGGTCTGCTGGATCTCCCGGCCGAACCCGCCCAGCAGGCTGTTTATGTTCACCTGCGCCAGGACCCCGCCGGCCGTCATTGCCGCCAGGGCGGCGGCGTTGTCCCGGAAGGCGATGCACCGCTCCGGATGGGCCACTATCACCTTGATCCTGCTCCGGCGGAGGAGGCGCAATATCAGCTGGTCCGGCCGCATATAGGCCACCATCAGGGGAAATTCGATCAGGTAGTGCCCGCTCCCGCCCAGCGGCAGCAGTTGGGCGGCAGGGAAATCCGGCTGCAGGCTGTCGACAAAGCCGATCTCCATGCCCGGCACAATCTTCAGCGGCACACCCGCCTTGTCGAGCATCTCCTCCACCTCGGCAACGGACCGGGCAATGCGCTCCGGCGTCGGCGCCCAGCCGGTAAACCTGAACCAGTGGGGCGTGGCGATGACGCAGTTCATGCCGATGGCCTTGTATCGCCGGGCGGCTTCCAGGCACTGGACCATGCTCTCCGGTCCGTCATCCAGGCCGGGGAGGATATGGCTGTGAATATCAATGAAGCCCGGGGGCAATTGCGCTGTCATCGCTCGTTTTCACCGGCAGCGAGGCATTGAGCATCGCCAGGATTGTTACGGCATAGATGGCGTTCGCCGGCAGCCGCCAGACAAAATCGGTCCAGGCATGCAGGAGAAAACCGGCCAACGCGCATAACGCCCCGATTGCGGCCATTTCGTCCGCCGTCGTCCCCGCCGGCCCGGGCAGCCTGTGCTTTCCGGCGAGCAGGTCCGCGCCGCAGCCGGCAATTCCCCTGCCGACCCACACCAGGAAAAGGAGCATCGCCGGCAGGCCCAGCTCAATGGCAAGTTCGACGTATTCGTTGTGGGCCCGGTCGAACCAGACCGTTGCCGGCACGTTCTTCAGGTACAGGGGGGAAAGCAGTTCATACCCACCCATGCCGATGCCGGTCAGCGGGTGGTCCCCGAGCATGGCCAGACTCCCCAGCCAGATGCCGGACCGGGCCAGGGCGCTGTCATACAGAAAGGCAAAGCGTTCGATGACGCCCTCGAAGCCTATCGTCCCGCCATAGAAGATGACGAACATCAGCAATGCCCCGCCTAACATGCCTTTCCGCCGCCGGGAAAAAGGCAGCAGATAGAGAAAGAGGGCGGCAATGAGCAGCATGACAATGATTCCGCCCCGGGACCGGGAAAAAACCAGGGCCAGGATCATCAACCCTGCGCTCCAGAAAGGGATCGTCGCCTTCTGGAACAGGAAGGAAATCCTGTCAACCGGGGAAATCCCTCCCTTCCTGACGCGCAGCAGCTCGAGTTTTCCCGGGACCGGCCCGTACAGCGCCAGACCCAGGGCAAGGGACATGGGCCAGCACAGGTTCAGAAAGGCGGCGTACTGGTTGCGGTAGATGATCGTCCCCCGGGCTGAATCCTCGGCCCCGACGGAGCTTGGCAGCCACAGGACGCCCAGGGCCGGATTGGTCGCCTGCAGGAGGCCGTACGCTGCCTCGAACACACCGACCAGGGTGATGAGCCAGAGCGTTGCGCGCACCGTTGCCGCGGATGCCAGGACCGACCGGGCCGCATGGAAAAAGAGCACGAGCGCCAGGCCGTATACCCCGTAAAACATGGCGCCGGGGGCGTAGTAGCTGAGCGATGTCACCACGTTCTCCAGTTCCGCGTAGCGCACCGCGCTGTCAAGGTATGCGGCCCGGGCGGGCGACAACAGACCGACCAGGGAAGGAGGAAGGGACACGGCCGAGATCAGGATGAACAGGATAATCAGCAGGGGCGCCAGCCGGTTGAAGGTCAGCAGCCCCCGGACCGGGCCCTGGAAGTTGATGCCCAGCAGGGCGCCGCCGGCAAGCAGCAGCACGAAGGAATACAGCGCGTGAATCAGGGGATGCCGGGCCCCGAACAGGAGCGGCACCGTCGCCAGGACGAAGAAAAAGGCGATGCGAAACGGTCTTTCCAGGCGCATGAATCAGCTTATTCGACGGGCTGCGGCTTTGCCGACGGGGCCCGGTACTGGACCGGATTGCGGTACTGGACGCCGGTGCCCATGAAGCCGATGCTGAAGCCGACGCCGGTGTAGAAGGAGCGCAGGCCGCTGGCCTCGGCAAAGATCACGTCGCCGTTTTTCACCAGGAGCTGCCGCCAGGGCCCGCTCTCGATGTCGGCGTTTTTCTCCTCCTTCATGGCCAGGATCTCCGCCATGGAGAGCTGGATGATCTGCCGCTTGCCGTTCCTGTCCTTGCGGATCAGCTTGATATCGTCTTCATTGGCATACTGGGCCAGTCCTCCGGCCGCGGCAATGGCCTCGTCAATGGTCAGGTTGCCGTCGATCCTGACCGGACCGGGCTGCCAGACGGCCCCTTCCACCTGGACGATGTCACTCTGGGGCACGAAGATGACGTCCCCGCCCCGGATGTACATGTTCATTTCCACCCGGCCTTCTTCCAGCAGCTTCTCCATGTCGACCAGGAACACCTCGTTGCCCTCGGCGTCTCTTCTGTGCCGGGTCACGTAAACGGTGTCCCCGGCCGCCCTGGTCAGCCCCCCGGCCATGGAAAGCACCTCGAGCAGCCGCTTGGTCACCTTTGTCTCGTAGGTCCCCGGCCTGGCCACGGCCCCAACCAGGGTTATCTGCTGGCTGACCCGCTCCTTGACGAAAAGGGTGACATTGGCGTCATGCATGTAGTCCTTGATCAGGGCCTGTTCGATCTGTTCCTCGGCCTCCATGGCGGTCAGCCCCTGGAGGTGGATCTGGCCGAGCAGGGGTATGGTGATGACCCCGCGGGAACTGATCCGGGACTCGGTATTCAGTTCACTGGCTTCAAAGACCGTGACGTTGATCAGGTCTCCCGGACCCAGCACATAATCGGTGATGTCATCGTTGAGGGGCGCGGGCTGGGCCAGGGCGAACTTCCCTTCCGCCATTCCGGCGCTGCCGGAGTTGTCGGCGGCGGCAAAGCCCTGGTCGAAATCATCCAGGGACACATTCGGCTGCAACTGCTGCCGGGCACAGCCGGCAGCCAGAATGACGATCAGCACCAACAAAGTTAATTTTCCGTACATTTTCGATACCTAATTCACCAAAACAAGAAAAGACGGAACAATTCAAGTTCCGTCTTCCGGCAAGGCACTTCAACAAGGAAAAGAACGATCAGGTGTTTTTGCGTTCACTCCGGGAACAATACTGTCAAAGGACTGCTGCTCAGGAAGAATATGACGTTACATCCGGTAATTGTCGGGGCTCGCAGAGCTTGCCCTACCTGGGAAATTTTTTTCCGTACCAACAAGCCTTCAGGCTTCAAACTCCAAACTGTCAACTTTTACTGATTGGGACTTGCCGGGTGCGGATTGTTGCTGGTGTCCAGGAAAGTCTCGGAGGCAACCCAGGCACCCGCCGCCGCCCCGACGGCGATGACCGTGATCTGCTGGCCCCTGCTCATGGATGACCAAGGGGGAATCAGTCCCGACTTGGGCGAGTTGCCTTCCTTTTCCCCGCCGGACGAGGCAATGCTCGGTACAACCGCCTGGGCCAGCTTGATGGACTGGCCGGCCTGTACGGTTTCCCTGCCGTTTTCGGTGCTGACAATCATGCTCCCCCGCTCCATGCCGATTTCGACGGCTGCTTCGGTCACATCGAAAAAACCTTTGACCGACTGGTCCGTCGAAGCGGGAACGAGAAACCCTTCCGTCTTCAGGTGACGGCCGTCAGGAATATAAAAGGCGAAGGTCTGACCGGGGTCGGCAAGAACGAAAGCGACCCGGCCCTGTCCGACATACAGGTTGATCATGCCGTCGCTTTCCTTGACCGCGAATCTGGCCTCGTCCGCGGCCACCAGGGAAATACCCTGCATTTTCACCAGACAGGCGCCTTCGCAGGCGAGCAGGGCGTTCTCGTCCAGGGCGGTCTGCTCCGTGAATTTCGTCACTACGCCGTTTTTCAGGAGCGAAACCGAACCCTCGGGGATGATCCGCCCCTTGGTGGCCGCGCCGGCGGCCGTTGCAACCAGGACAGCATAACAACAGGCAATAACCATGGATCGAACTACCTTGCAATACATTGTGTACCTCCAAATGGGACAAACAGAATGAACTTTTCAGACTTGTTCAGTAATTTCCGGTTAGAAAATTGCATATGATATTTTGCAATATTTTTGTTAATAATCAAGCCGTTGGGAGCATTTTTTTCTTGACAAATCCATGAAAGGCGCATTGTGTGTTTTGTAAG
>DSAE01000230.1 GCA_011372855.1 Desulfobacteraceae bacterium | reverse complement strand
TTGTATAATGTGCATAAAACCCCGGTTGTCAAGTCCGGTCCCGGGTTGCCGCGCAACAGAATGGCCCATTCTCAGCAGCCGCTGGATACGACCACCTTGGCGGGGCGCAGGAGCCTGTCCTTGAACCGGTAGCCCTTGACAAACTCGCGCAGCACATGATTTGCCCCGACTTCGGCACTGGATTCCATGGCCATGGCCTCCTGCACGTTCGGATCAAATTTCTTGCCGACACTGTCGATGGGCGTGACATCGAATTTTTCCAGGGTGGCCAGCAGCCCTTTCCGGGTCAGTTCAACCCCCTCGAGCATCGCATCGAGCTGCTGCCGGTCATTATCGGAATCAGCGGTGGCCTGCTCAATGGCCCGGTCGAGGTTGTCGACCGTGGTCAGCAGTTCGCGCAGAATGTTCTCGCCGGCATATTTGAGCAGGGTTTCCCGTTCCCGGGTCATTCGTTTCTTGTAATTCTCAAATTCGGCGGCCAGCCGAAGCAGCCGGTCCCGGTTCTCCTCCGCTTCCAGACGAAGAGCGTCGATGTCGTGCTCGAGCTTTTCGGCTTCAGCCGCGAGATTTCCGGACTGCTGCTGCATTTCCCCCGCCGATGCAGCCTCTCCCCCGGCGGGTTCGTTCCGCACATTTTTCTTTTCTTCAGGCACAAACACTCTCCTTCATGGCTCAGCATGCACCGGGACGCGTTGCCGCGGTCCGTGCAGCAGTGATGAAGACTTCAATGGAATCAACATGATGGAAAACGGAAACCGTTTTCTGGGATAACTCATGGCCAACATTAAGAATGGGCTGAAAGGTTGTCAAGAAAGCAACCGCCCGGAAGACAATTAAATTGAGAGGACCGCCGCCCCTTCCCGGACGCAATGTCCGCGTGCCGGATCAACCTGTTCCGGCGGAAACGGAAGGCCGGTTATTTTTCCTTCCTGCCGGAAACGGGGTGTTTCCCGCCCCCGATCCGGCAGAAGGCAGCGCTACGCGGACTCGATATAGGCCTTGATGCTCGCGGCGATGGTCTTGAAAATCCCGATGAATCTTTCCTTGTCCTTTTCCAGCAGCGTAATGCGGAAACCCTGCAGGTCGGTGGCAAAAGAGGAGAGCGGGACCACGCAGACCCCGGTTGACGCCAGCAGATAATAGACAAACCTCTTGTCCGGCGACACGTCGGGCCCTGAAACCAGTTCCGCGACAGATTTCCTGACGCCTTCATTTTCAATGGGCAGGGTCTGCCTGTGGTTCAGGGTGCCGTTGATAAAAGCCGCGCTCATGTAAAACGCCCCGTTGGTCCGGTTCACCAGCAATCCCTTGACATCCTTCAGGATGTCATAGGCGACGTTGGAACACCACTCATACCTCCTGATCCGTTCCTCCAGGTAGGCAAGGTATTCCGGATGGGACTGGATCCTGGGCAGGACGGTCTGGGGCAGGGTCGTCGAGCATACTTCAACCATCTTGGCGTTGACGATGGAATTGATATACTTCTCGAACATCTGGTCGCGGTGGCCGTTGTACACTTCGATCCAGCCGCAGCGGCTGCCGGGCCACGGCATCTCCTTGGAAATACCCCGCATGCAGATGGCCGGCACCCTGTCGCCGATGATCGTGCAGAGCGGCACCGCTTTGGTGCCGTTGTAGGTCATGTTCTGGTAGACCTCGTCGCAGATGATGAACAGGTCGTTCTTTTCGGCGATATTGACGATGTCCCGCACAATGTGCTCCGGGTAGACCGCGCCGGTGGGGTTGTCGGGATTGATGATCAGGATCCCGGCCACCGCCGGGTTGTACTTGATATGGTTCTCGATGTCTTCGAGGTCCGGGTACCAGTAGTGGTTGGGATCCAGGATATAGGTAACGGGCCGGTCGCCGGCGTGAGCTGCTTCCGCCGACGAGTGGGTGGTATAGCTGGGGGTCGGGACAATCACCCGCGCCGTCCTCTTCAGGAACCCGAATACCTTGGAGATCGCGTCTCCCAGGCCGTTGAAAAAGATGATGTCGCCGGCGTCGATCTGCGTTCCCCCCCTGCTGTTCACCTGCTCGGCGATATACTCGCGGGTGGACAGGATGCCCTTGGTGGGACTGTAGCCGTAGGTGGCGTTGTCCCGAACGGCTTCGACGACGATCTCCTTCATCCAGGCCGGGATTTCCTCGCCCTTGGCGATGGGATCGCCGATATTCTCCCAATTGACCGAAACACCGAGTTTTTGCAGTTTCTCGCCGACGTTGACGATATTGCGGATCTCGTACGTCAACTCGCCCGCGCCGATATGGACAATATCCGTTCGCATTTCAAGTTCTCCGTTCGTTATTGAACCGGGAGGGCGTGACCCGTACCCCCCGTTGATGTGTTTGTCACACGAAAGTCACTAAAATCAGGGTAAAATCAGGGCTTCTACCACAAGCCTGATTCCGCGTCAACAGGTCCTCCTACGAAAAAAGATTTTACCGGATTAATCAATATTTTTTTCCCGTCCGCAGGCCCGGCCGGAACAGCCGGTTCAGACGATGTTGTAGCTTTTTATTTTATTGAGCAGGGTCTTGCGGGTTATCTGCAGGCGGCGGGCCGCCTCGCTGCGGTTGCCGTTCGTTTCCTCGAGGGTCCTGATGATCAGGGCCCGCTCCGCGTCCTTGAGCGTTGCCGGCTCCTCCATGTCGGCGGACCCGGCATTGTCCCTGGCCCATCGCTGCAGGGCAAGGGGGAGAACCGGGACGTCCAGGTATTCGCCGCGCATGAGGATCACTCCCCTCTCCACGGCGTTTTCAAGTTCCCGGACATTGCCCGGCCAAGGGTAGCGGACCAGGAGATCCATGCACTCGGGAGTTATGCCGCTCACCTGCCGCTGGTTCTTGGCCGCAAACCGCTTGAGGAAGTAATCGGCCAGCAGAGGCACATCGCCGGTCCGGTCGCGCAGGGGGGAACCTGCAGGACCACGACATTGAGGCGGTAATACAGGTCTTCCCGGAAGCGCCCGGCTGCCACATCCTGCTCCAGGTCGCGGTTGGTGGCGGCGATGATCCTGACGTCAACCTTGAGGGTTTCCTGGCCGCCGACCCGCTGCAGTTCATGCTCCTGCAGGACCCGCAGCAATTTTGCCTGCATGGCCGGAGTTGTCTCGCTGATTTCGTCCAGGAACAGGGTGCCCCCGTCCGCCTGGGCAAACCGCCCTTCCCGCCTCCGGTCGGCGCCGGTGAACGCCCCTTTTTCATGGCCGAACAGTTCGGATTCGAGCAGGTTTTCCGCCAGGGCCGCACAGTTGACCTTGACGAACGGCCCTTCGGCCCTCCGGCTTCTGGCATGGAGGGAAGAGGCCACCAGCTCCTTGCCGGTGCCCGATTCGCCCGTAATCAGGACGTTGGCATCCGAGGGAGCCACCTGCAGGATCATTTCCCACAGCTCCCGCATCGGTTGTGACGCACCGATTATCCCCGTCTCCTCCCGGGACGATCCGTCCAGGCGGTTATCCTCGTCTTCCTGCCGCTTGTGCTGGGTCGCCGCCTCCAGGGTCTGGCGCAGCCGGTCAAAATCAAGCGGTTTGGTCAGGTAGTCGTGGGCCCCCATTTTTATGGCCTCGACAGCCGAATCAACGGAGGAATAGGCGGTCATGATCACCACCGGGATGGCGGGATTGATGGCATTGATTTTCTGCAGGGCCTCCATGCCGTCCATATTGGCCATCCGCACATCCATGAGGATGGCGTCGAAAGGACCTTCTTCCACCGCGGCGACCGCCGTGGTGCCGTCATCGGCCTCGACGCTTTCCCAGCCCCACTCCTTGAGGAGCGACGACAGCATGAAGCGGTGCACTTTTTCGTCGTCGATCACAAGTATTTTGACATTCTGCTTCTTTTTCATCAAAGGTTCTTGACCTGGGTTGTTCCCGATTCGCCCGGGCGCTCCAATAGTGTCTTGCGCCCCGGCCCGTTCCACGCTAAGCTGAAAGGGCTCCGCCCCGCACCCCGCCTGAAGCGATGGGCATCAGGGCAGCGGCTGTTCGCGGCTGAAAACTGAAGAGTGACGACCTGATTGTTCCGTCGATGCCGGGTCCCTGACAGCCTGCGGCCGGACGAAACAACAGCTTACCGCACCTTTTCCGTTTTTTAAATGGTAAACACGAATGGGTGAAACTGTCCACATCGAAAAAATAATTACCGGCGGTTACGGTCTCGGACGGCGGCAGGACGGCATGATCGTTCTCGCCAGGTTCGCTCTGCCCGGCGAGACGATCCTGTACCGGGAAAGAAAAAAACACCGGGGGCATATCGACGCCGATACGGTCGAAATCCTTGCCCCCTCCCGCGACCGGGTGCAGCCCCCCTGCCCGTACTATACTGAATGCGGGGGCTGCGATTTCCAGCACATCGCCGCCGATGCCCAGTTGTCGATCAAGGAGGAAATCATCCGCGAAGCTCTGCGGCGCGGCAAAATCGACTTCTCCCCTGCCGTGCTGCGATCCATAGTGCCGTCCCCCGCGGCCTGGCATTACCGCCGCCGGCTTCGGCTCAAGCTGTCCCCGATTGGGGCGGTCAGCTTCTGCAGAAATGCAAGCAACGAGCTGGCGGCCGTCGACCAATGCCCCGTGGCGACTCTCCCCCTCAACCGGGTCCTCATGGAAATCAGCCAATCCCCTCTGCTGCCTGCCCTGGCGGAGCCGGTCGGCGAGCTTGACCTCCTGCACAGTCCCGCCGACGACCTGATCCTGGTCCGGCTGCGCCCCCGGCCCGGAAAAACCGTCGACCCATCCCTGGTTGCCGGCCTGGCCGGGTCGCTCAGCTCTGTTGATGATGTCGGGGTCCTCGACAGGGACGGCAGGCGGCAGGGCCTGCTGCGCCAGGACTTTGACGCCGGCCCGGCCGGCCGCCCCTTTTCCCTGACCTGAACGCCCGGCTGTTTTTTCCAGGTCAATGCCGAACAGAACAGCCGGCTGATCAGTCTGGTGCTGGCCCTGGCCGGGCCTGTTGCCGGAAGCCGCGTCCTCGACCTCTTCTGCGGCATGGGCAATTTTTCCATCCCCCTGGCAATCGCCGGCACCCGGGTAACCGGGGTGGAATGGAACAGGGAAAGCATCGCCCGCGCTGCAATCAACGCGGGCGCGGCAGGCGCCACCGACACCCGGTTCATCGCCGGCGATGTGTTCTCCGTCCTCCGGCGGTTCAGCCGTCACCAGGCGCCGTTCGACCTCGTTCTGCTCGACCCGCCCCGCAGCGGCGCCGCCCGGGAAGCCCCCCTGCTGGCGGACCTGGGCGTGAAAAAAATTCTTTACGTCTCCTGCGACCCGGCGACCCTGGCGCGCGACATCGTCATCCTGGCGGCGAAGGGCTACTCCCTGGCCTCCATTACCCCCGTCGATATGTTCCCGCAGACCCATCACATTGAATCCGTCGTCCTGCTTGAAAAAAATTGACAGAACACCGTCTTCGCACTAATGATTAAGATTTTTCTTCGGAACGAAATGTGATTGCCCCCATTGGTCGACTCCTTTACCGCGATTGGAACATAGTCCCAGGATTTGCGTGCATCTTCCGTCACTGCGATCGGGTCATCACAAAATAAACCGATTCCCAAAGTTCTTCCCGCGAGGTGCAATAATGACCACCGCCGGTTCCGGTCGATTCAGCCCCGACGGCCTGCCCGTCCTGATCGGGAGTCTGCCGCTGGACAGCCACGAAACAGCCCTTGACTGGATTTTTCAGGCAACGCCGGAAATACCTCTCTGGCCCCAGCTGCCGTCCAATCCGATGGAAAGGATGCTGCCGCAGTTTGCCGAGAACATCCCCTGCATCAAGGAACAGGACCCCGGCGGCCCGGACGGCAGAATTTTCTTCGATATCTCCGCCCCCGACTTTAAAGGGGCCATGCTGGCCTTTTACGAAGACTACCTTGCCGCCGTCGGCAATCCCGAAGCCCTGGACAAGTCGAGATTTGCGGTGAGCAGGGAACGGGCCGCGGGATTGTACCTGCTGGCCGACCGTCTGCGCGCCCTGCCCGCGGCCCAGGGAGTCAAGGCCGTCAAGGGCCAGGTGACCGGACCGTTCACCATGCTGACCGGAATCAAGGACAGCGAGGGCCGCGCCGGCTACTTTGACGCGACGGTCAGGGATATGGTGATCAAGGCCGTCGCCCTCAAGGCGGCGTGGCAAGCCCGCCTGCTGGAGGACAGCTGCGACCGGCCCGTCCTGCTCTTCATTGACGAGCCCGCTCTGGCCGGCCTGGGTTCCTCGGCCTTTATCAGCGTCAGTACCGACGAGATCAGGGACATGATCAACGAAGTGGTCACCGCCGTCCACGTGGCCGGCGGCCTGGCTGGAATCCATGTCTGCGCCAACACCGACTGGGAAACCCTGCTGGGGTCGGACATCGATATCCTCAGTTTCGACGCCTACGGCTACTTCGACCGGATCGCCCCCCTCGGCCGCGAGATACACGCCTTTCTTGACCGGGGTGGGATCCTTGCCTGGGGCGGAGTGCCAACGTCCAGTGAAGAGAGCATCCGCAAGGAAACCCCCGACTCCCTGTGCCGCCTCTGGGAAAAGCAGATGGAAACCGTCATCGTTCCTGAACGGGGCAAGACGGACATTCTCCGCCAGACCCTGATCACCCCGAGCTGCGGCACGGGTTCCCTGTCGCCTGAGCTGGCCGCCAGGGTGCTGGAGCTCACCCGTGACGTCTCCGCCGCCCTGCGGCGGAAATTTTTGTAAGCGCGGCCCTGTGCCGCATCAACCATTTCATCTCTATTAACGAACACCTGCCATGGACACTCAAAGCAGCAACCTGATCAACCAGCGCCGTGAAAAAGCCCGGTTTCTGGCCGACAACGGCGTCAAGCTGTTCAGCAATGAATTCAAGAATCCCAGTCCGATTGCGGACATATTGCCCCGCGGCGAATTTTTAGGGGCCGAATCGTACGAAGAAGACGGCGATACCTACCGAGTTGCCGGCCGGATCATGTCCATGCGCAAATTCGGCAAGGCCTCATTCTTCCATGTCCAGGACGAGACCGGGCGCCTCCAGATCTACGCCAAACAGGACCTGCTGGGCAAGGAGGAGTACCAGCTCTTCAAGAAATGGGATGTGGGCGATATTGTCGGCGCCCACGGCCGGCTGTTCAAAACCAAAACCGGCGAACTGTCCCTCGAGGCGAACCGCCTGGAAATGATCACCAAGTCCATGCGGCCCCTGCCGGAAAAATTCCACGGCCTGACCGATGTCGAGACCCGATACCGTCAGCGTTATGTGGACCTGATCGTCAATCCCGAGGTACGCGAGACCTTCCGCAAGCGGGTGGACGTCATCCGCCTGATCCGCGAATTTCTGTCCAACAGGGGCTTCCTCGAGGTCGAAACGCCGATGATGCAGGCCATCCCGGGCGGAGCGACGGCAAAGCCGTTCAAGACCCATCACAAAGCCCTGGGCATCGACCTCTACCTGCGCATCGCTCCGGAGCTGTACCTGAAGCGGCTCCTGGTCGGCGGCTTCGAGAAGGTCTTTGAAATCAACCGCAACTTCCGCAATGAAGGCCTTTCCACCAAGCACAACCCCGAATTCACCATGCTGGAGTTTTACCAGGCCTACACAACCTACCAGGAGCTCATGGACCTGACCGAGGAGATGATCTCCTGGCTGGCCGACGAGGTGACGGGCTCCATGGAGCTGACCTACCAGGGACAGCATGTCAACCTCGCGCCGCCCTGGCAGCGATACACCCTGGAACAGGCCCTGATCGAGGTGGGCGGCCTCGACCCCGCGGTGCTGCGCGACGACCGGGCGGTCATGCGGCTGGCGGTCGAAAAGGGCATTGAGCTGCAGCCCGATGCCGGCCCCGGAAAGGCCAAGACCGAGCTGTTCGAACTGCTGGTGGAGGAGAAGCTCGTCAACCCGACTTTCGTGACCTCGTACCCCACCGAAGTTTCGCCGCTGGCCCGGTGCAACGAAAAGGACCCGACGGTGACCGACCGCTTCGAGCTGTTCATCACCGGCCGCGAAATTGCCAACGCCTTCAGCGAGCTCAATGATCCGGACGACCAGCTGCAGCGGTTTCAGAAACAGATCGCCGAGCGCGGCCAGGACGAGGAGGTCCACCCGGAGCTGGACCACGATTACATCCGGGCCCTGGAATACGGCATGCCCCCTGCCGCCGGCGAGGGCATCGGCATCGACCGGCTGGTCATGCTGCTGACGGACTCCCCGTCGATCCGGGACGTGATTTTCTTTCCTCACCTCAAACCGGAAGCGGCGAAATAACCGGCCGGCCCGGCGCATTCGGCTGGAAAAGGGAGGCGGATTTTCCACCGCTCCCCGTTTCCGGCGGGAGCCGGCAACCGGTACAACAGGATAAACCGCATGAATTTTGAATGGTTTGTCAGTCGGCGCTATCTGCGGGCCAAGCGCAAGCAGAAGTTCGTCTCCCTGATCTCGGTCATCTCCATCCTCGGGGTGGCGGTGGGGGTCATGGCCCTGATCGTCGTCCTGTCCGTTTATACCGGCTTCACCGAGGGGCTGCGTGACCAGATCATCGGCATCAACTCGCACATCCTGGTCCAGCGCTTCGGCGGCAACATCACCGATCCGGAAGAAACTGCCGCCCGGATCGAACAGGTCAAGGGAGTGGAGGCGACCTCCCCCTACATCTACAGCCAGGCCCTTATTTCCTCGGCCCAGGCATCGAGCGGCATCGTGCTGCGCGGCATCGACCCCGCCGGCGCCGGCCGGGTCATCAATATCGGCCGGCAGATGAAAAGCGGGGAACTGGCCGACCTTGACCTGCCCGCCGACCTGCCGGGCATCATCATCGGCCTGGAGCTGGCCCGGCAGCTCAACGTGGGGACAGGGAGCCGGATCCGCCTGATTTCCCCGGAAGGCCCCCTGTCGCCCATGGGTGTGCTGCCGAAGATCCGCACCTGTGAAATCGTCGGCATCTTCGAGACCGGCATGTTCGAATATGACTCCACCCTCGGCTTCGTCACCCTGGACACCGCCCGCAGCCTGAGCGGCGACGAACCCGGGGTGCACGGCATCGAGGTCCGGGTGGCCAATATCGAACGGGCCGACGTCATCGGCAGGTCCATCCGGGCCGAACTCGGCCCCGGCTTTTCCGTCCGCGACTGGATGCAGCTCAACCAGAACCTGTTCGCCGCCCTCAAGCTGGAGAAGGCGGGCATCTTCATCGCTCTGGACCTGATCATCCTGGTGGCGGCCCTCAACATCATCAGCGCCCTGATCATGGTGGTCATGGAAAAGACCCGCGACATCGCCATCCTCAAGTCCATGGGCGCCACCACCGGCTCGATCATGCGTATCTTCTTCTACCAGGGCGCGGTTATCGGCCTCACCGGCACCGTATTCGGGGTCATGGGAGGACTCGGCCTGTGCACGATCCTCAAGCGCTACAAGTTCATCGAACTGCCGAGCAACGTCTACCCCATGTCCACCATGCCCATCAAGGTGGTGCCGCTCGACGTGACGATCATCGCCCTTTCCGCCATCCTGATCACCCTGGCGGCCACCCTCTACCCGTCCTGGAAGGCGTCCCGGGTGCGGCCGGCCGAGGCCCTGACCTATGAATAGCCAAGCGCCGGATAAAGCGGGCCACGCCCTGCTGCTGCAGGCCGAGGACATCCATAAGTCCTTCGGCCACGACGGCATCACCGTGGAGGTGCTGCGCGGGGTGGACATGACCGTGGACCGGGGGGAGATGATCGCCGTGGTCGGCGCCTCGGGCTCGGGCAAGACCACCCTGCTGCAGATCCTGGGCACCCTGGCCGAACCCACCGGCGGCCGCCTGACCTACGAAGGACGCGACCTGACCGCCTGCGGCGAACAGGAACTGAGCCGCCACCGCAACCGCAACATCGGCTTCATTTTCCAGTTCCACCACCTGCTGCCCGAGTTCACCTCCCTGGAAAACGTCATGATGCCCGGCCTCATCAACGGCATGAACCTCGGCGAACTGGAGGAGCGCGCCCTGCACCTGCTCGACCAGGTCAACCTCCTGCACCGCAAGACCCACCGCAGCGGCGAGCTGTCGGGCGGCGAGCAGCAGAGGGTGGCCCTGGCCCGCGCCCTGATCATGCAGCCGTCCCTGCTCCTGGCCGACGAACCCACCGGCAACCTTGACTCCCAGAACGGCCGCCTGGTCTTCGACCTGCTGCACAGCCTGAGCCGCTCCCTCTCCCTGGCTGTGGTCATGGTCACCCACAACGAGGAACTGGCCCGCGCCATGGACCGCCGCCTCACCCTCAAGGACGGGGTGCTGTCGGCGTAGGGCCCCGGCCGCCGCGGGATCGCCATGCTCTATTTCCTGACCGTCGGCACGGTGCTCGGCCTGTCCGCCGGCTTTGCCCCCGGGCCTCTCCTGGCCCTGGTCATTTCCGAAACGCTCCGTCACGGCATCCCGGCCGGCGTCCGGGTCGCCCTGGCCCCGATCATCACCGACCTGCCGATCATCCTTCTGACCCTGCTGGTCCTGGCAAAACTTTCCGCTTTCCACAACATCCTGGGCGCCCTCTCACTCGCCGGCAGCCTCTTCCTGCTCATCCTGGCCTGGCAGAGCCTGCGGACCCGGGGCATTGCCCTGCATATCCGGGAGACCGCCCCCAAGTCCCTGACCAAAGGCGTGGCCGCCAACGCCCTTAATCCCCACCCCTACCTCTTCTGGATCAGCGTCGGCGCCCCGACCATGACCAAGGCGCTCACCCTGCACCTCGGCGCCCTCCTGGCCTTCCTGGTCAGCTTCTACGTCTTTCTCGTCGGCTCGAAAATCCTGCTGGCCTTGTTCGTCGGCCGGTCCAGATCGTTCCTGAGCGGCCGGCCCTACATCCTCACCATGCGCTTCCTTGGCCTGATCCTGGCCCTCTTCGCCCTGGTCCTCTTCCGCGACGGACTCTTTTTGCTGAACATACTGTAAAGGAGGATCTGCCCCCTTCCACGATCTCAGCCAGGGAGAGGTTGCACAGGAGGTCTGTTCAGGCAAACACGACATTTTCATTTGCCACTCAAAAAATTCCAGAATACATCAATATTGAGAAGGTGTATGCAGGAACATCAAAGTTGCAGCAACCACCAGCTATTCCCGGACCGTCACGATTGACAGCCTGAAAGTTGATTTTGTTGCCGACAAGAGGCCCAATACCCAAAAAACGACCTCAAGCGGCGGAGAATTAGCCTGAAATTGTTTGCCATCGG
>DSAE01000029.1 GCA_011372855.1 Desulfobacteraceae bacterium | reverse complement strand
TTTTCAGAATATTTTATAATTTCATCGGTACGCTCGGCGGGGTCGGAACGGATTACGACATCGAACGGTTTATTTTTGTGTCAGTGGTGGACAATGGGGGCCGGCCGGTCCCGGGAGACCGTCTGTTTGATCTGGGCACGAGGCGGATACCCAGGCTGCTCGTCGACTACGACACCTTTACCGAGGAGGTGGTCGGACTGGCCCGGACTTCAGGTCAGCACAAATGGGGCACGGTTCCCATGCCGACATTCTAACCAACACCAGAAATTCTTGAGAGGAGGGCGCCATGATCCATTTCGTCGGGCCATGCCTGTTTCTGCTGCTGACAGTCGGTTTGATCGTCCCGGCGGCGGGCGGGATGGAGTATGAACGGGACGTCCTGCCGGGCTCCGGGGGAGAGGTCGCGGTGACCTTCATCGGCCACGGCAGCCTGATGCTGGAGTATCAGGGCAAGGTCATCCACATCGATCCGTACAGCCGGGTCGCCGATTATGCGCAGCTACCCAAGGCGGACATCATCCTGCTGACTCATCACCACCAGGACCACCTGGATGAGACTGCCCTGAACCTGATCAGGACGCCGGCAACTGAGGTTGTGCTGACGGAAAAATGCGCGGAAAGAATTGACGGCGGGCTCGTCATGGACAATGGGGATGAAAGGACCGTCCAGAACATTTCCATCGCCGCCGTTCCCGCCTATAACATCGTTCACCGGCGCGGCAGCGGGGAACTGTTCCACCCCCGGGGCGAAGGAAACGGGTATGTTCTCTCCTTGGGGGGCATCAGGATCTACATTGCCGGAGACACCGAAAACACGCCGGAAATGAAGGCCCTGCGGGACATTGACTACGCCTTTCTGCCCATGAACCTGCCCTACACCATGACCCCGGAGATGGCGGCCGATGCGGCCCTGGCCTTTCGGCCACGGGTACTTTATCCATATCATTACGGAGAAACCGATCCCAACGAGTTGACCGCCCTGCTGAAGGACGCGAAGGATATCAAGGTCCGGATCCGCGCCATGAGGTAGACCGGTCATGGCGGGGAAAAAAGACCGGGACTTCGGCCGGCGGGCTTCGGCTTTTCTGTTTCTCGGCCTGATCGTTGTCCTGCTCCTGCACGGCTGCGCCTCCCGCATCGGGTATCGGCCGGATGAACGATGGATCGGCTACACTGAAAGCGGGAAGGCGTCCTATTATGCGATGAAGTTTCAGTTCCGCGCCACTGCCAGCGGCGAGCGTTTCAACAATTTTGCCCTCACCGGGGCGCACCGGAAACTGCCGTTCGGTTCCAGGGTGCTGGTCACCAACAGGAGCAACGGCAGACAGGTGGTGGTGCGGATCAACGACAGGGGACCGCACGTCAAAGGGCGGATAATTGATCTGACCAGGACGGCTTTCGCAAAAATCGCCGATGTCGACAGGGGAGTGGCGGATGTTGACATCAAGGTCATCCGCTGAAAGAGCCGGTGAAGGTATTGATCGAACCCCTTGGCAAAGCGGAATAATTTTATGGGAGCAGAATCATCATGCTGACGCTGTTTGCAATCTACCTGGCCGTGGGTGCCGTGGCCGGCATCCTGGCCGGCCTGTTGGGGATAGGCGGGGGGCTGGTGATCGTGCCCATGCTGGTGTTCTGTTTCTCCCTGCTCGAGATACCGCCGGCCCATACCATGCATATCGCCCTCGGCACCTCCCTGGCCAGCATCATATTTACCTCCGTCTCCAGCTTCATGGCCCATCACCGGCGGGGAGCCGTGCACTGGCATATTGTCGTCCGCATTGCCCCCGGCATCATCGCCGGTACATTCCTCGGTGCCTATATCGCCTCACAGATGTCGACAGGGGTGCTGAAAGGTTTTTTCGGCCTGTTTCTCTATTTCGTCGCCCTGCAGTTCTTCCTGGACAAGAAGCCCGAACCGGGCCGGGATTTGCCCCGGACGGCCGGCATGTTCGCAGCGGGAGGAGGGATCGGCGTTGTGTCAAGTTTGATGGGGATCGGCGGGGGGACCCTGTCCGTCCCCTTTCTGACCTGGTGCAACATTTCGGTACGCAACGCCATCGGGACCTCGGCGGCCATCGGACTGCCCATCGCGGTGGCGGGAACCCTGGGCTATATCAGCACCGGCTTCGGGGTCCAGGATCTGCCCTCCTATTCCCTGAACTATGTCTATCTGCCCGCCCTGGCAGGGATTGTCGCGGCCAGCATGCTGACAGCCCCCGCGGGGGCCCGGCTGGCGCACTGGATGCCGGTCAGGAAGCTCCAGCGTGTGTTCGCCGTCCTGCTCCTGGTGGTCGGGACCCGGATGATTGCCGCCCTGTTCTGATGCCGGGGGCATCCTGGGGCGTTTTCGAAGAACCTGTGCAACAAAAGGAGGAAGAGTATGGCAAAAATTGCGGTTATCATTGCCGACCTGTTCGAGGATTCGGAATATACGGAACCGGTCGCGGCCTTTCGCAAGGCGGGTCATGAAATTGTCAATGTGGGCCTCAGGGCCGGCCAGGTGGTCAGGGGGAAAAAAAAGGGAACCGAAGTCGCGGTGGGCGCGACGCCTCGGCAGCACCCGGTCGACTCCTATGACGCCCTGCTCATTCCGGGAGGCTATTCTCCCGACAAGCTCAGGGTAGACGATGATGCCGTCGGTTTTGTGCGGGAGTTCATGGACAAGGGCAAGCCAGTCTTTTCCATTTGTCACGGCCCGCAGATCCTCATCACGGCCAGGGCACTGGAAGGGAGGACCCTCACCGGCTGGAAATCGATTGTTCAGGACATCATTTATGCCGGCGGCACCTTTGTCGACAGGGAGGTCGTTGTTGACGGCAACCTGGTCTCGAGCCGCAGTCCCGCGGATTTGCCCGCCTTTATCGAGGCCTGTCTGGGGAAGCTGTCCTGACGGGCGTCGCGGCCGCGGTCAGCCGCATTCCCGCCTCTGTCCGGGCTGCCCCTGAAAAGGAGGGTCACACCACCCTGGTCATATCGATGGCATACTTCTTTATCTTGTTGTTGAGGGTCGTTCTGGTAATGCCCAGAATCCTGGCGGCCTCGCTCTTGTTTCCCCCGGTTTCCTTCAGGGTCTGGGCGATGGCGGTCTTTTCGACCTCTTCCAGGGGCAGCCCCGCCATGCCGGCGGCAGGGAGTTCCCCGCCGGTCTCGCTGTGTTGGGCAGCCACGGCGGGAGGCAGTTCCCGCTCGGCAACGTAATCACCAAGGGACATGATGACGGCCCGCTCCACCGCGTTTTCCAGTTCGCGGACGTTCCCCGGCCATGCATAGCGGACGAGCAGGTCCATGGCCCCGGGAGTGAAGCCCTTGAGGGTTTTCCTGTTCCTGTCGGCAAAGCGGTGCAGAAAGTGCTGGGCCAGGAGCGGGATGTCTTCCTTCCGTTCCCTCAGGGGCGGGACGCGGAGATTGATGACGTTGAGGCGGTAATAGAGATCTTCGCGGAATCTGCCTGTGCGGACATCCTCCAGCAGCTCCCTGTTGGTGGCGGCGATAATGCGGACATCGACCTTGATCGGGGCATCGCTGCCGAGGCGCTGGATCTCCCGCTCCTGGATGGCCCGCAGCAGTTTGGCCTGCATGTGCAGGGGGATCTCGCCCACTTCGTCGAGGAAGATCGAACCTTTTCGGGCCTGCATGAAGCGGCCGTCCCGCTTCCTGTCCGCCCCGGTGAACGCCCCTTTTTCGTGGCCGAACAGCTCGGCTTCCAGGAGGGTGTCGGTCAGGGCGGCACAGTTCACCGTGACGAGCGGGCCCTCCCGGCGCGGACTGTTGGCGTGGATCGCCCGGGCGATCAGTTCCTTGCCGGTGCCGCTCTCGCCGGTAATCAGAACGGTGGCCTCGGTGGAGGACACGGTTCTGACCTGGGAAATGAGATCGGCCATGGCTTTGCTGGTCCCGATAATCGAGCCGAGGACCGCGTCCGAGGAAACCTGTTGCTTGAGCACCCTGACCTCGCCCGCCAGGGCCATGTGCTCGAGGGCCCGTTCCAGGGTAAAGCGCAGTTCGTCGAAATTGAGCGGTTTGACGAGATAGTCATAGGCGCCGAGCTTCATCGCCTCCACCGCCGTGTCCACGGAGGAGTAGGCGGTCATGATGATGACCGGGATGGCCGGGTTGTGCTCCTTGATGCGGCGCAGGGCTTCAATGCCGCCGATGTTGGCCATGCGGACATCCATGAGGATACCGTCAAAGGGCTGTTCATGGACCGCGACAATGGCGTCGGCGCCGTCGGCCGCCCCGGTCACCTCGTAGCCCCAGCCGGAAAGGATGGTCCGCAGCATCGACAGGTGCGCCTTGTCATCGTCGACCACCAGAATTGAACCCTTCATTTTTTCTGCTCCTTGTCTGTTGCGGCCCGGCCCTCCGCCGCCGTCTCCCTGCAGGGGAGATGGATGGTGAACCGTGAACCCCGGTCATCGCTTCTGACCTCAACCGTGCCGTCGTGGGCTTCCACTATCTTCCGCACCACGGCAAGACCCAGGCCGGTGCCGGTGGTCTTGGTCGTGTAGTAGGGGTCGAATATCTTGTCGCCCGCCTCCCCGGGGATGCCGGTGCCGGTGTCGGCGACGCCGATCATGACCCCGGAGTCCGTTTCGCGGGCGGTTATCGTCAGTTCGCCCCCGGCGGGCATGGCCTGGATACCGTTGATGTACAGATTGATCAGCACCTGGGTGATGCGGTCGGGATCGATGGAGCAGGGGCCGATATCGCGGTCGATCGAGGTCGTTATCCGTACCCTGGCGGCCTCGGCTTCCTGCTGCACAAGGCGGAGGGAGGAGGCGAGCAGAAAGGAGAGATCGGTCGGCCTGGGCTTGATGTCCGAGGGCCGGGCCAACTCCAGCAGCTCCGAAATAACCCTGTTCAGCCGGTCCACCTCGGCGCTCATCACCTCGGCGGCCTTTTTCTTTTCACTGTCGTCCGCAAAGAGGCTGCCGAAATAGGCGGCGTACCCCTTGATTGAACTGAGGGGGTTGCGGACCTCATGGGCGATGCCGGCAGCCAGGCTGCCGATGACCGCCATTTTTTCCTGTTTTTGAATCGTTGCCTGGAGGCGCCTGATCTGGGTCAGGTCGCGGAGAATGAACATGGTGCCCAGGAAATCACCGTCCTCGGAAACAATATCGGTCACGCTGACCACGGTTATGCGATCCCCGTCCGGGGCGCCGGTCAGGATCAGCTCCTTTTCCACCACGCTGCCTGCGCCCGCTGCCGCCGTCGTCAGCTCGTTCAGCTGCGGGGGCAGGATGTCCGCGGTGGCGGCATTGACTGCCTCCAGTGGGTCGAGGGCCAGCATATCGAGGGCGATGGGGTTGATGAAGGTGATCCGCCGGCCGGGGTCGGTGACAATGATTCCCTCCGGCAGACTCGCCACCATTTCGGCGGCAAAGGCGCGGGTGTCCTGCAGGAGCTTCCGCGACCGGTTGTAGCTTTGCGCCCAGAACAGTGAAACAACCCCGGAAATACCCAGCAGGACGATGACGGCCGAGGTGATGAGGGTCATCCGGAAATCCTCTTCCATTGCCTCCACGTACGGGGTAACGTCCATTCCCACGAATATGGCCGGCCGCTGTTCCGGATCGAGAATGCGGTCCCGGGGCAGCCCTTCCATCCAGCCGGGCGCGTGGAGCGGAGCCGTCCCGGTTTCTTCCATCATGTTCCTTCTCATGCCCCGCATGCGCTGGGGACCTTGCCGGGGCGACAGGACAGGGAGAAATTTTTTGTACACTTCAAAGGCGAGGAGCCGGCCATCGTCGCCACGCAGAATGCGCCAGGCTGATTCGTCGGTGGCGGTAAGGGCTTCCATGATGGACGGGTCGGCGAACTGTTCTCCTTTCCTGTCCGGTTCGCTGTGGGCCAGAATTGTCCCGGAGTTGTCCACCAGGGCAATATAGAGAATATCCTGCTGGGAGGCGGTTTCGGACAAAAGTGTCTGCAGCCGCGATTCGCTGCCGAAGAAACCCATCATGCCGGTTCGGGTCCCGGCCTCGAATGATTTGATCAGGGCCGAGCCTTTCTCGCTGAGCATCTGCTGCATTCCCTGTTTCTGCCGGTTGTAGTTGATCGCCGCAAGGATGGTGACGGTGATCACGAGGATGCAGCTCATGCCGATCACGATCCAGGAGGAGATGATGCCGTGATGGGTGGATTTTTTCTTCATGTCCTTTGTCTTCGAAGGGGAGATGGGTTGTTGTCTAAATTTTATACACTTATGGGTCGTGTCTGTCCAATTTATAATCAGCAAAAGCCGTGCCGGCAAGGCCGGAGCAAATGGGAAGCCGGGCGGAATTTTTGATATAATTAATAATTTCAAATAAATAAACAGTAAGAAACGGTTCTGGCATGCTCCTTGTAATGTCCATGGCACCAACATTCCTAACAATTTACTATGGAGGTGTATCGTATGAAAAAGGGTATTCTTGCTCTGACAATGGTTTTGTCCCTGGGACTGGCGCTTTCAGCAGTCAGCGCCCATGCCTGGTACGGACCCGGTGGCGGGTACGGACCACGCTCCGGCGGTTATGGCGCCAATGTTGACAATGCCGAGTATAAGAAGTTCATGGACGAAACAGCTGCCATCCGCAAGGCGCTGGCGGCGGATCGTGCTGAAATGCGCGCCCTGATGGCCGGTCAGAACCCGGACCCGGCCAAGGCCCGGCAAATTGCCGAACGGATGACCGACAATAAGGAGAGGCTGTTCGGGATGGCTCGCGAGGCGAACATCGACGCGCCCTTTGGTTTCGGCGCCGGTCCCAATCCGAACTGCCGAGGGTATGGCCGCGGCTTCGGTCCCAATGAAGACTGTCCGAACTATGGCCGTGGTCAAGGCCGTGGTTACGGGCGCTGCCGGTAAACATGCCGGGGAATGGATTCCGGGGACGATGCTCCCCGGAATCTGTATTTGTTTATTTCCTCTCCCGACCCCGGCAGTGATTTTGATCGCAATGCGGTCAGATTATGACGGGATAACACAGCGAAATCGGGACCGCTGTCGAAATCGCAAACCCATACACCCTTGGAACCTGCGAACCTGACAACCGGAGGACACGTTATGTGGCATTGTAATTGGGGATATCCGTTCGGGCACGGCTGGTTCGCGGGGCATGGTCTGCTCGGCACGCTTTTCGGCCTTCTGCTGTTGCTGCTCGTCCTTTCCCTTGCCGTCAACGCGATTCGTTCAGTGATCACCAAGGCGGGCGGAGACAGGGACAGGGACAGAAGAGATTCCCTGGAGATCCTGCGGATGAAACTCGCCCGCGGTGAGATATCGGAAGAGGAATATCAGCGCATCCGCAATATACTCCGCGAGTAATCCCGCCCCTGGGTCAGGATGCGATTTCGATCCCGTGGGGTGCGAATTGATCAACACGGTCGCAGGAAATATCCCATCGAAATCGAAAAAACCCTACACTCTATGCGGGTCGGCGACGCAAACATGTTCTTCTCCTCATTCGGCCTCTCGGCGCGGGGTGTGGCGCTGCCGACTGCCAACTGCCAACTGCCCGGCCAAACCGACAGTAAAGTCAACGTAGTCAATTACGTCCCTGTGGGCAATTTTTAGACACTGCGGGAGGATTGTGGCCAGTTTCTGGACAGACCCGAAGGAAACGACTTGGGAAGGAAAAAGAAAAAAGGCTCCGCGGGTCAAACCGCGGAGCCTTTTGTGTTGAGTGAAAACAGCCGGAACGAGTCGGTCTATTTTTCCTCCAGGGCCTTGAAGCGGCCCTGGAGAAACTTCCAGGACCTATCGACATCCTGCTGGGACATCTCCATCAGCTTGTCGGCCATGGAAGGGTTGGTCATCCGCAGCATCCGGTAGCGGTTTTCGCCCAGGGCGTAGTCGGCGAACGGCAGGGAAGGCGCCTTGGAGTCGATGTGGAGGGGGTTCTTGCCCTCCTCCTCGAGCTGCGGGTTGTAGCGGTACAGCGGCCAGTGGCCGCAGGCCACCGCCTTTTTCTGCTGCTCCAGTCCCATGGCCATGTTGTAGCCGTGGTTGATGCAGTGGGCATAGGCGAGAATCAGGGACGGCCCGTCATAGGCCTCGGCCTCGTTGAACGCCTTGACCGTCTGGCCGGGATTGGCGCCCAGGGCAACGCGGGCAACGTAGACGTTGCCGTAGGTGGCGAAGATCATGCCCATGTCCTTCTTCGGCAGTTTCTTGCCGCCGGCGGCAAACTGAGCGGTGGCGGCCCGCGGGGTGGATTTGGACATCTGGCCGCCGGTGTTGGAGTACACTTCCGTGTCCAGGACCAGAACGTTGACGTTTTCGCCCGAGGCCAGGACATGGTCCAGGCCGCCGTACCCGATGTCGTACGCCCAGCCGTCGCCGCCGATGATCCAGACCGATTTTTTCACCAGGTAGTCGGCCACGTTGAACAGACGCTTGGCCAGGATGCTGTTATTGACGGCCGGCGCAAGCTTTTCCTTCAGGTTGGCGACCCGGCCGCGCTGGGTTTCGATCTCATCCTGCGTGTTCTGGGTGGCCTGCAGAAGATCCTGGGCCGTTTTTTTGGTTATCAGCTTCTCGGCCAGTGCGGCTTCCAGCAGTTCGGCCGCCTGAAGGGCCAGCTTGTTGACCGACTGCCGCATGCCCATGCCGTACTCGGCATTGTCCTCGAAAAGGGAGTTGGACCAGGCCGGGCCGCGGCCGTCGGCCCGTCTGGCATAGGGGGTGGTCGGCAGGTTGCCCCCGTAAATCGACGAGCAGCCGGTGGCATTGGCGATGAGCATCCGGTCACCGAACAGCTGGGTGGCCAGCTTGATGTAGGGGGTCTCGCCGCATCCGGCGCAGGCCCCGGAAAACTCGAACAGCGGCCGCTGGAGCTGGCTGCCCTTGATGGTGGCGGGGTTGATCAGGTTGTTGTCCACCTCAGGCAGGTCAAGGAAGAACTGCCAGTTTTTGGATTCGCGCTCGCGCACTTTTTCGTTGTTGGTGATCATTTTCAGGGCTTTTTCTTCGGTCGGCTTGCCGTCCTTGCCTTTCTTGCGCGCCGGGCAGACCTGGAAGCAGAGGGTGCAGCCGGTGCAGTCCTCGGTGGTTATCTGCACCGAGCAGTTCATGCCGCTGAACTGCTTGCCGACGGCCTTGATGGATTTGAACGCTTTGGGCGCGCTTTTCAGGGCCGCCGCGGGAACAATCTTCATGCGAATGCAGCCGTGGGGGCAAACCAGGGAGCATTGGCCGCACTGGATACAGGTTTCCGGGATCCATTCCGGTACATTGACGGCGATATTTCTCTTTTCCCACTGGGTCGTGGCGGTGGGCCACCGTCCGTCGGCAGGTATCTGGGAGACCTTGAGCTCCTCGCCCTTGCCCTCGATCATTCTGGCGGTGACATTCCTGACGAATTCGGGAGCGTTGTCCGACACGGTGGGCGGCAGTTCGTGACCGCTTATCTTTTTTGGGATTCTGACTTCGACGATATTGTTGACCGCGGCGTCGACGGCGTCGAAGTTCATCTTGACGACTTTCTCGCCTTTCTTGCCGTAGGTCTTCTTGATGGCATCCTTGATGGCCTTGATCGCCTCGTCCTTCTTGAGGATCCCGGAGATCAGGAAGAAGGCGGTCTGCATGATCATGTTGATGCGGGCCCCGAGGCCCAGTGCCTGGGCGACGTTGATGGCGTCGATGATATAGAATCTGGCTTTTTTCTCGATCAGCTGTTTCTGCACCTTGGCCGGCAGGCTGTCCCATACCTTGGTTTTGGAATGGGGGGTGGTCAGCAGAAAGGTACCGCCCTCCTCCAGGTTGGCGAGCATGTCGTACTGATCGAGGAAGGTCGGGTTGTGGCAGGCGACAAAGCTGGCCTTGTTGATCAGGTAGGGCGCTACCACGGCATTGGCGCCGAACCGGAGGTGGGAAACGGTCATGGAGCCGGATTTTTTCGAGTCGTAGACAAAATAGCCCTGGGCCGAGTTGGGGGTCTCGGTGCCGATAATCTTGATGGTGTTCTTGTTGGCCCCGACGGTGCCGTCGGAACCGAGGCCGTAGAACATGGCGCGGTAGACGTCATCCCCCTCGATGTTGAAGGTTTTGTCGTAGTCGAGGCTGGTGAAGGTCACGTCGTCGTACGGACCGACGCAGAAATGATTTTTTGGCGCCATGGCCGCCATGTTGTCGAAAACGGCCTTGACCATGGCCGGGCTGAATTCGGCGGAACCGAGGCCGTAGCGGCCGGAGAGGATCAACGGCATGAACAGGGTCGGGTTGGCCTCGACCGCCTCGCCGACCGCGGCCCGGACATCGAGGTACAGGGGGTCGCCGATGGCGCCCGGTTCCTTGGTCCGGTCAAGAACGGTTATGCGCTCGACGGTGCCGGGCAGGGCGTTCACCATGGCCCGGGCGTCGAACGGCCTGTACAGGCGGACAATGACTGCGCCGAGCTTCCGGCCCCGGGCGGCAAGGTAGTCGATGGTCGCCGTCACGGTTTCAGCGCCGGATCCCATGATGACGATGACATCGGTGGCATCCGGGGCGCCGTGGTAATCAAAGAGGCGATACCTGCGGCCGGTCAGGGCGGCAAACTTGTCCATGGTCTCCTGGACGATGCCCGGAACGGCCAGGTAGTACTTGTTGACGGTCTCGCGGCCGGTGAAGTATACGTCCGGATTCTGCGCGGTTCCCGACATGGACGGCCGGTCGGGGGTCAGGGCCCGCTGCCGGTGGGCAATGACCAGGTCCTCGTCGATCATCGCCTCCATGTCGTCATAGGACAACTGCTCCATCTTCTGGATTTCGTGCGAGGTGCGGAAACCGTCGAAGAAGTGCATGAAAGGGATGCGCGAGGCCAGTGAAGCCTGGGTGGAGATGAGCGCGAAATCCTGGGCTTCCTGGACATTCTGGGAACACAGCATGCCCCAGCCGGTCTGGCGGGCGGCCATGACGTCGCCGTGGTCGCCGAAGATGGACAGGCCCTGGCAGGCGATTGACCGGGCGGTGATGTGGAAAACGGTCGGGGTCAGTTCCCCGGCGATTTTGTACATGTTGGGGATCATCAGGAGCAGGCCCTGGGACGCCGTGAAGGTGGTGCACAGGGAACCGGTGGCCAGCGAGCCGTGCAGGGCCCCGGCAACTCCGCCCTCGGACTGCATCTGGGAGATGACCGGCACCGAGCCCCAGATGTTTTTCTGCCCGGCGTTCGCCTTGGCGTCGGCCTCGGCCGCCATCGGCGAGGAGGGGGTGATGGGATAGATCGTGATTACTTCACTGGTGGCATACGCGACATGCGTGCAGGCCTGGTTTCCGTCAATGGTGACCATTTTTCGCGACATGTGATGAACTCCTTACTCGCTTGGTTTAACTGTTTACCGGCGTGTCCACCGGAAAAGGGAATTACTGGTTGATGTCATGC
>DSAE01000250.1 GCA_011372855.1 Desulfobacteraceae bacterium | reverse complement strand
GCGAAGCGTGAACAGGCTCCCTTGCGATGCAATATGGTCCGTAGTGCCAACACTTTTTTTATATGCTTTATTATGCCGAAATAATTAAATTATTTTTTAGCAACTGTAGAAGATGAGCAAGACAGGAATTGACCGGGGCCGACAAGTTGACTACAATGGACGACAGACATCGGGGGCGGACCCTGACCCGTCGCCCGCCGACTCGCATATGCCTGGAACGGGCGCCGCTCAGCAGGATTTACCTGCCGATCGCCGCCCTTTTTTTCCTGCTTGGATTCGATACAGCCAGAGCGGAGGGAACAATGCCTGATCTGCATAAACTTGACCGACCGGAAATTCTCCGGTTCATATTTTATCCCCGCCAAACGGAAAGAACCCCCCCTCCCGCCGGCACCCAGGACATCGATTTTTCCATGGCCGACAACGTCCGGATCGGCTGCCGCCTGCATCGGGCCGGGAAGTACGAGCCGGTCATCCTCTACTTTCACGGCAATGGCGAAACGGTTGCCGATTATGATGATATCGGGCCCTTCTATACCGGTCAGAATCTCAACCTGCTCATCTGCAACTACCGGGGATACGGCTGGAGCGGTGGAACTCCTTCGGTCGGCGGCATGATCAGCGACGGCCGCGCCATCTACCGTAAAGCCAGAGAATGGCTGGCGCAGAACGGCTGGACGGGCAACTTCCTCATCATGGGACGATCGCTCGGCAGCGCCAGCGCCATTGACCTGGCGGCTGAATACGGTGCCGAAATTGACGGACTGATCATTGAAAGCGGATTCGCCGAAACTATCCCCCTGGCCGCCAAGCTGGGCGTCGATCTGGCCGCCATGGACCTGACCGAGGAGGACGGCTTCAACAATATCCGCAAAATCGAGTCGGTCACCAAGCCGACCCTGATCCTGCACGGCCAGCGGGATACCCTTATCCCCCTGGGACAGGCGCAGAAGCTCCACGCCGCCGCAGGCGCCAAATACAAGGAACTGCAGATTGTCCCCGGAGCGGATCATAATTCCGTGATCATGACAGGGGGCAGGCTGTACTTTGAAACGATCAGACGGTTCGCGGACAAGGCCGCCGGCACCGAACAGAACCGCTGGCGGAACAATCGGTAGTATCAGGCAAACAGGGCATTCAGCGGATATGGTGGGAAAACGGCGGGATTATCTTTCCTGGGACGAATACTTCATGGCGGTCGCGCTTCTTTCCGGGCAGCGTTCCAAGGACCCCAACACCCAGGTGGGGGCCTGCGTCGCCAATTCCCAGAACAAAATCGTCGGCGTAGGGTATAACGGCTTTCCCTGGGGGTGTTCCGATGATGAGCTGCCCTGGGACCGGGAGGGCAATTTTCTGGACACCAAATACCCCTACGTCTGCCATGCCGAGCTGAACGCCGTCCTGAATTCCATTACCGCCGATCTTCGCGATTCCCGGATATACGTCGTGCTTTTTCCCTGCAACGAATGCACCAAGGTCATCATCCAGTCCGGCATTCAGGAGATAATCTACCTTTCCGACAAATACAAGGATACCGATCTTGTCCGGGCCTCAAAGATCATGCTCGATCAGGCCCGCATACCTTACCGCCGCTTCGTTCCGGAACGCAAATCCATTCTGCTCAGCTTCTCCTCGTGAAGCGGGAAGCGGGGAGCGGGAATCAGCAAACGACTTCGCCGGTGCTTTCATTCTCCTCCCTCCTCCCGCCTTATTTTCCGCTTCCTGCGTCTCGCTTTCTGCTTCTCGCTTCCTGCTTCCCGCTCCCTCTTCAGAATCGCCAGTCGATGAAACGGCTGTCCTCCAGCGGTTCAACGATCATCTGCTTCGTCTTTCCCGCCTGCCGGGCCAGAACTTCCGCCCGGCTTCTCTTACCCTCTTTCTTCCCCCCGAAGCGGACGACCAGGCCGGCCGCCAGTCTGCACAGCCCATCTCCCACAGGCTGGTGCAGGGATGGAGTACCGCCGGGGCGCCGCAGCAGACCGGTCGGACCCGGCCGCTCGGTCATGGTCAGCAACCAGTCCTCCTCCTTCGCCAGAACCTGAATTCTTTCGTTTTCCTGTTGATTGCGACCGAGGATGAACCAGTACCCCCCGGGGAGAAGGAACTGGCGGCCAAGCAGGAGCAGACGGATGTCGTTTTCCCGCAGTACTCCGTCTCCCGAGGGGACCCGGTCGCGGTAGTACCTGTCAATCCTCGCCCCCAGATTGGGATCGGTCAGGATGCAGCCGCCGGCCGGACCGGGATATTCCCTGATCCCGAATTCCGCCGCCAGCTCCATTTGCCGCCGCCGGCCCCGGCCGGTGAAATCAAGCAGCCTCGCCCTGTCCACCAGGCCTTCCCGCTCCGGTTTCGTTTCCGGCAGCCTCTTGGCGCACAGGGGCCGGAAGAGAATATCCTCACAGCCGCTTTCCCTTTCAATGACCCGCAAAGTGTCGCGTCGCTGCGACATGGGACGCTGCCCCAGCACTTCACCGGTGATCAGGAACGCCGCCCCGAATTCGTCCATCATTTCCCGCGCCCTGGTCAACATGAAAATCTTGCAGTCAACGCAGGGATTAAAATTTTTGCCAAACCCGTACTTGGGATTTTTGAGCAGCTCCACATACCCCCTGGTGAGGTCGACAACCTGCGCCGTGATGCCGTATTTCTCCAGTATTTCCGCGCAGTACTCTTCCCGGCGCCCCAGGAGGTGATCGTCAAAAAAGGGGGTGACAAATTTCAGCGCGAAGACATTGATGCCCTGCGCCTGGATCATCCTGCAGGCCAGGATGGAATCCAGGCCCCCGGAAAAAAGACCGACCGCGGCAACCTGTTTCACGATGCCGGCCGCCCGCTCCTGCCCCCGGCCAGCTCCCTGGCATAGGCTATGGTCTGGCCGGTAAGATTATCGCCTCCGAGCATCCTGGCCAGTTCCATGACCCTTTCCTCATTGCGCAGGAGATTGATGAGCGAGACGGTGCGGCCGTGGACGACGGATTTGGTGACCATGAAATGTTCATCGGCCCGGGCCGCGATCTGGGGCAGGTGGGTAATGCAGATGACCTGGTGATGGGAGGAGAGCTCGACGATCTTCCTGGCCACCGCTTCGGCGGCCTTGCCGCCAATCCCGGCGTCAACCTCGTCAAACACGACGGTTTCGACCCGGTCCCGGCGGGCAAGGATGCATTTCATGGCAAGCATCAGTCGGGAAAGCTCCCCGCCGGAAGCTATTCTGGCCAGCGGTTTGACCGGTTCGCCGGGGTTGGCGGAAAAAAGAAATTCCACCTGGTCCCGGCCGGTGTGCTGCAGGGCGTCCGGATCCATCGCCGGCTGGGTATCCAGGGCAACCTCAAAGACAGCATGGGAAAACCCGAGGGACTGGAGCTCTTCAGCCATGGAACCGCTGAGTTTTTGCGCCGCGTCAACGCGGCGGCGGGAAAGTTCGCCGGCTTTGTCCAGGACTTCCCGGTTGAGAATCTCCAGCCGACGGCTGATGTCGACGATTTCCCTTTCCATGGTGTCCAGTGCCGTCAGTTCGGTCTCGGCCCGGCGACCGTAGTCAATGACACTTTCAAGGGTCGGACCGTATTTGCGCTGCAATTGCTTGAACAGGGCCAGCCGCTCATTCAGCTCTTCAAGCCGCTGCTGATCGCCGGGGATGGCTTCCAGGTAATCGTGCAGGGCGAGTTCGAAATCCTCGATTTCATAGCAGGAGGAGACAATCCGCTCCGCCAGGGGCCGCAAGGCCTTGTCCAGGGAAGCGGCCTGCTCAATGTCTTTGCGGATTTCCGCAATGCTCTCCAGCACGCCGGTCCGCAGCAGCTCCAGACTTCGACCCGCCAGTTCCGCCAGAACGGCGGAGGATTTCAGCCGGTCGCGCTGCTCGGCCAGGGTGGCGTCCTCGCCGGGAACCAGCGCCGCCCTCTTGATCTCGTCGAGCTGAAAGGCCAGAAATTCCCGCCGCTGCTCCTTGTCCTCTTCCTTTTGCCGGAGGAGGTGCAATTTCGCGGCGAGCTGCTGCCTGTGGCTGTACAGTTCCGCATACTCGCCGCGCAGGTCCCACAATTCACCGAACGTGTCAAGAAAATCAAGGTGCCGCCGCGTCACCAGCAACTGCTGATGGTCGTGTTGGGAGGCGATGTTGACAAGATTTTCCGTTAAATCTCCAACCAGGCCGGCGGTCACAAGCCGGTCATTGACATAAAACCTGCTGCGGCCGTTGCGATGAAAAATCCTCCTGATAATGCATTCCCCGTCCTGTTCGATTTCCTGTTCACCAAGCAGCTGGACCAGATCGGCATGGTGCGGCGGAAAAGTAAACAGCCCTTCAACCGTAGCCTGGTCCTTGTCGCTGCGGATCCAGGAGGCCGCACCCCTTCCGCCGGCGAGGAGATGCAGGGCCTGGAGGATGATGGACTTGCCCGCGCCCGTTTCACCGGTCAACACGGCCAGCCCGCCGTGCCCTCCGGTAAAATCCAGCTGAAGCGAATCAATCAGCGCCATATTCTGGATACGCAGTTCACGCAGCATGATTTCGAACCATTCTCACCACCGATTGCCGACTCGCCCGCATGGGGAAAAAATAATGTCCTTGACGGTCCCGGCGGCAACAGGTATCTTTTGCATTATCCGCGAAAATACGCAGCCGCGCGATGGTATCGGTCTGATACCGCCGCGGACAGCAATGGAACAGCATGCAGCAGTCATTTGACCTCAGCGCCAGCCTCGAGGACTATATCGAGGCCATATACAACATCATCGCCGAGAAACAGACAGCCCGCAACAAGGATATCGCCGCCCGCCTCGATGTCAGCGGCGCATCGGTGACCGAAGCCCTGCGCTCCCTGGCCAGAAAAGGCCTCATCAATTATGCCCCGTACGAAGCCATCACCCTGACGAACAGCGGCCGGAAAGCGGCCCTGGATGTGATCCGGCGGCACAACGCCCTCAAACAGTTTTTTGTCGAAGTGCTTGACATCGATGAGAAAACGGCGGAACAGGGCGCCTGCAGGGTTGAGCACGCGGCACCCCAGGCGATTATTGACCGGATCATACATTTCATCAATTTTCTGGAATCCCGGCCCGAGGAAAACCGCCGGCTTATGGAAAACTTTCTTGCGTTCAGCCGGCGGAATCCAACGCCCAAGTAATTCCCGCCGCTGCCGGCACGGTCTGATCGTCATCCCCAATCCCGATTTCCTCCCCTCTTCAGCGAAGCCGGGAGAGGATATCTTCCGCGTCGGGGAAACGCCCCGCTTCCCGCTTGGAAAAAACCACCCGACCGTCCACGCTGACATCAAATATGCCGTTTGATCCGGCGATCAGTTCCACGTCGACATCCTGGCCCAACTCTTTTTTCAGCTCCTCCTCCAGACCGGAGGCCCGGGGCTTGTAACTTCATCTGCTGCAATATTCAATGGATATTTTCATGCCCTCCCTCCTGGTTTGGCATCTCAGCAAGCATGCCGATTCTTCCCGCATCATCATATCATATCAACTGTACGGTGCAACGGTTGAACGGCCGGGCGGCCATTTTTCCGACCCGCCCGGGAAGTTTTTATTTCCAAGGCTGCCGTCGGCCGGTATAATGCTGTGGTCTTCGCCCCCTTTCCTGTTCCGCAAACTGTACAGCAGAGCATTTGATAATGCCGGTTTATGAATATACAGCCCTTGACAAGGCCGGAAAAAAGCTGAAAGGCATAATCGACGCCGACAGCCAGGCGGCCGCCCGGCAAAAAATCAGGCACGCGGGCAACTACCCGGTGGATATTCGCGAATCCGAGCCCGCCTCCCGAAAAAAAGCCGAACACAAAGCCCTGTCCCTCCCGCTTTTCCAGCGGGTCAAACAGCAGGAAGTCCATGTTGCAACAAGACAGCTGGCAACGCTCCTCGGTGCCGGCATTCCGCTGGTGCCGGCCCTCAACGGCCTCATCCAGCAGACTTCCAATCAAACCCTGAAAAAAATCATCGCCCAGCTCAAGGACTCCGTCAACGAGGGAAACTCCTTCAGCGCGGCCCTGGGCGAACATCCGGCCCTTTTTTCCAGGATCTACGTCAATATGGTCAGGGCGGGCGAGGCCTCCGGTTCCCTTGACATTGTCCTGGAACAGCTCGCCGAATTCGGTGAGAATCAGCAGGAGCTGAAATCCCGGGTCAGCGTCGCCCTCATCTATCCCGTTATCCTCTCCCTGGTCGGCATAGTGATCCTCTTTCTCCTGCTGACCCTCGTCGTCCCGAATATTACCGAGGTATTTGCCGAATCCCAGGAGGCGCTGCCTCTGCCGACGATCATCCTGATCAACGTGAGTGATTTTCTCGGCAGGTACTGGTGGCTGCTGGCGCTGACGCTGGCCGCCATCCTGCTGGCGATCCGCTTTGCCATTCAACTGCCGAAAGGGCGAAGAATCTGGGACCGCCTCAAACTGACCTTACCCCTGCTGGGGGATTTGAACATCAAGATCGCCGCCGCCCGGGTCGGTCGCTCCCTGGGCAGCCTCCTGCAATCGGGCGTTCCGCTTGTGACGTCGCTGAAAATAGTCCGCAACATCTTCAACAATGTCCTGATGGCCGAGGTCATTGATACGGCCACCGAGGAACTGGAAAAGGGAGGCTCCCTTTCGCGGACGCTCAAGGACAGCAGATGGTTCATGCCGATGATGGTACAGATGATCGCCGTGGGCGAGCAGAGCGGCACCCTGGAATCGATGCTCTTCAAGGTCGCTGACAGCTACGAAAAAGAAGTTGAAACCAAAATCAAGGCGTTGACCTCCCTCATCGAACCATTCATGATCCTGTTCATGGGGGTGATGATGCTTTCCATCGTCCTCTCCATTCTGCTGCCCATTTTCGAGATGAATCAGCTGATCAGATGAGGATGGTCTGCGGCGGATCTGCGGGGGGTCAGGTCACCCGGTACACCTCTTCGATGGTGGTCAGCCCGGCCATCACCTTTTGCAGGCCGTCCTGGCGCAGGGTGATCATTTCTCCGCTGGACAGGGCCTTGCGCTGGATCTGGTTCGAATCGGACGTTGTGAGAATAAAATTTTTCAGGTCATCATTCATCACCATCAGCTCAAAGATGCCGATCCGGCCCTGGTAGCCGGTATTCAGACATTCGTAGCACCCCTTGCTCCTGAATAGCGGTCTGTCCCCCAGATCCTCGGGCACCAGCCCGACCTGGGCAAGATATTCCCTGCCCGGCACAAACTCTTCCGAACAATGCCTGCATATCTTGCGGACCAGCCGCTGGGCCAGGATAGCGTTGACCGATGAGGAAACAAGGAAAGATTCCACTCCCATGTCGATCAACCTGGTCACGGCACTGGCGGCATCGTTGGTGTGCAGGGTCGAAAAAACCAGGTGGCCGGTCAAAGCCGACTGGATGGCAATTTCTGCGGTTTCCAGGTCCCTGATTTCGCCCACCAGGATGATATCCGGGTCCTGCCGGACGATGGTCCGCAGGCCGTTGGCAAAAGTGAGATCGATCTTCGGGTTGACCTGTACCTGGCTGATCCCCTTGATCTGGTACTCGACCGGATCCTCGATGGTGATAATGTTGATATCGGGCTTGTTGAGGATGCTCAAGGCAGAATACAACGTGGTCGTCTTGCCGCTGCCGGTGGGCCCGGTGACCAGGATAATGCCGTGCGGAGCCTTGATCAGCTTGAGGAAAATATTCAGGTCCCTTTGCGACATGCCAAGATCCGGGAGGGACAGCAGGACATTCGACTTGTCCAGCAGCCGCATGACCACCCGTTCCCCAAAGGAGGTGGGAAGCGTGGAAACGCGTATGTCCACATTGCGGTCGGCGATGCGGATTTCTATCCTCCCGTCCTGGGGCAGCCGCTTTTCCGCGATATCAAGCTTGGCCATGATTTTGATCCGGGACACCAGCTTGGATTTGACCCGGGTCGGGGGGGTATACATGTCATAGAGGATGCCGTCGACCCGTTTGCGGATCTTGACCATGTCCTGGTACGGCTCAATATGGATGTCACTGGCATTGTCGCGAACGGCCTGGGCCAGCATCAGGTTGACCAGCTTGATGACGGGGGCGTCGCTGGTGTCGTCGAGCAGATCGGCGGTTTCCTCGATTTCGGATATGATCGCTTCCGGGTCTTCGACATCCATGTCCTGCATGACCTGGTCCGCCCGGTTCTGGCTGTTACGGTCGTAACAGAGGCTGATTGCCTTGAAAATTTCCTCCTGCGGCGCAAGGACCGTTTTCATCCCCTCCCAGTTGAGAACCCGCTGCAGATCGTCAACCTGCTGAAAGTGGAGGGGTTCGGCCAGGGCGATATAGGATTCGGCCGGGGTCGCCACCGGAATCATCTTGAACTTCCGCAGGAACTGGATCGGGACCCGGGAGGTGAAAAACGGGTCGGGATTGGGCGGCAGTTCGGTGACCAGGGGCAGACCGCACTGGATGCTGCGTGCCTTATAGAGGTCCGGAAGGCTGAGATGCTTCTGCTGGACAAGAATTTCCCCGATCCTGCCTCCTTTTTCCTGCTGCAGAACAAGCGCCCGGGCGACCGCGTCCTGTGTCACCCCGAATGCTTCGACCAGCAGCTGTCCCAACAGTTTCATTGTCCGGATTCCTGGAGCGGCGGCTGAGCTGAAGGTTTCTCCGGCGGCGGTTGCGGCGGCGGCAATTCGCCGAGCCGCTGCAGATGTTCGGCCGCCATCTCCTGGATCTCCCTGAGCTGACGAACCGCCTGTTTGTCCTCCTCAAGTTCTGCCGGGAGCTCCAGGCCGCCGATCTTTCGATAGAATTCGGCCGCCCCGGCCGGATTTCCCTCCAGTTCGCTGATCACCCCGAGATTGAGCAGGGCGTAGGGATAATTGGGATCGATGACCAGGGCCTGTTCAAAGTACTGGCGGGCCCGCAGGTAATCCTTTTCCTGCAGCCTCTTGAAGCCGAGATCGGACAGGGCCACCGCGTGCTCGGGACTCGCCTGATAGCGGAACTTCGCGTCCACCAACTCGCTGGAACCTTCCTTGACATATTCCATGACATCCCGCTTCTGGTAGTACAGCGACGCCAGCTCGGCCGGATTCTCCACGATATGGGGAGTGATGAAGATGAAGAGGTTGGTTTTCTCCTGGCTGTTGTTGCGGGTTTTGAACAGCCAGCCGAGCAGGGGAATGTCGCCGAGCAGCGGCACCTTGAATTCCCCGGTTGACATGGACTGGTCGATGATGCCGCCGATGACGATGGTTTCCTGGTTGTGCACCACCACGGTGGTATTCGCGGTTCGTTTCAGGGTTATCGGCGTGCCGGAGGTATCGTTCTGGTCCCTGAGCTTGATGACCTCGACCCCGATCTCGAGCCGCACCAGATCCGACTGGTTGACCTGGGGCAGGATATTGAGGGTCGTGGCCACGTCCTTGTACTCGTAGTTGGTGTAGTCCTGCTGAGCGGCCGTGGTGTTGGCGCTCGTGATATAGGGGACGTTCTGGCCGACCTTGATTTCCGCCTCCTTGTTGTCCGTGGTCAGGATCTGCGGCGCGGCGATGATGTCGACATCGTTGTCATCCTTGTAGGCCTTGACGACCGCTCCCAGGTTCGGAAACAGGACGTTGCCGATTTCCACCCCCTGCTTGATCACGCCCACGGTAAAGCCGGCGGGCAGGACCGGCGATTCCCCGGTCAGGCTGCCGGGACCCTGCAGCTGACTGAAGGGAGTATTTCGCGTGCCGCTGAACCCGGTGATCAGCCTGCCGGTGTCGTCGGAAAACGTGCCTGCCCCGCCCCACTGCACGCCTATCTCAAACTGCTTGCTTACGCTCACTTCCATGATCAGCGCTTCGATATAGACCATTCGCCGGGGGATGTCGAGCTTCTGGATCACTTCCTCCAGCACCATGTATTCGTCGCGCTGGGCGGTGATGATCAGTGAATTGGTCTCGATATCGGCCATCACCTTCACATCCTTGGAAATGGGAGGAGAAGCCGCTCTGGCAGCAGCATCGCCGGCGCCGGTCTGATCATCCGGCAGACTGGTCAGTACCTTGACCATTTCCTCGGCATTGGCGTGCTGCAGATAATAGACCTGGATTTTCCCCGTTCCCTTGGGCGCTTCGCTGTCGATCTGGGCCAGCAGGTCATGCACTTTCTGGATATCCGTCCTCGAGGCGAAGACGATCAGCGAGTTGGTCTGTTCATAGGGCAGAACCTGAATCGACTGCACGCGCTGGCGCTGCTGCGGCGTCGCGGTACGCATGAACAACTGGCTCACCGCTTTGGCGACATTTTCGGCCGACGCGTATTTGAGGGGGATGACCACCAGCTCCTCTCCCACGGAAGGAACATCCACCGCCACGATGATTTCGCGCAGCCGGGTTATGTTCGACAGGAAGTCGGTAATGATGAGCATGCCCGAATCGGTATGGGCAATAACCACGCTTGTTTTCGACACCAGCGGAGCCAGCAGCCTCTTGACGTCTTCCGGATCGGTGTGGGTGAGGGGAATCAACTGGGTGACCACTTTGTCCTCGTACAGCAGCGCCTCCTGGTCACGAATGGTCTCAATGCTTTTTGATCTGGCCTGGACCGAGGGTATGATCTTGATGACCGACCCGCTGGGTACTGTGGTGAAGCCATGGACCTCGAGAACGGATTCGAACACGTGATAGGCGTCTTCCTCGGATATCCTGGTGGGCGAAAGAATGGTCACCTTGCCCTTGACGGTCCTGTCGACAATGAAGTTTTTGCCGGTCAACTCGCTGATATACTTGATGAACAGATTGATATCGACATCATTGAAATCAATGGTGACATATCTGCTTGCCGGGCCTTCGGTCTCCTGGGCGCCGACGCTGACAGGCCCCATGAGCAATGTGATCAGCCCCGCGCCGATACAGAGCATGACCAGGGGGCACAGGGCACCGGTCAGACGTTTCCACTTCAATAAGCTGCTGCAAACTGTTCGTGCGTTCATTGATCCTTGACTCTTCTCCACCTGTATTCATCCGGCCCATTCGGTTCCGGGTTGCTTCCTGTACTGCAATGATGACTCAAATGGCCTGTTCCAACGTCAATACTCCGACGATCCCGGGGTTCCGGGCCCGATCCGTGCCGGCCGCCGGTAGGGGCGGGGCCGGACGGGAGGCGCGCCACGGGTCGGGACTTCCGGCGTAATCTGCTCAGCCGGTTCGGGGACCTCCACCGCTTCGGGCTGTTCAAAAATTTCCGGCGCTTCCACCTGCTCCACCTCCTCCTGGATAACTTCCTGGGGGGCAACTGGTTCAGGAGGCAATTGCGGTTCGACGGGCTCCTGGTAGTATTCCGAGGCCGGCGGTTCATAGGCCGGTCCTCCTCCCTCCCTGTCGGCCAGGGTCAACTCTTCATCGACACCGTTGACGTGCAGTATCACCCGGCCCCGTTCAATGGCCCTGATCAGGGC
>DSAE01000269.1 GCA_011372855.1 Desulfobacteraceae bacterium | reverse complement strand
CTTGTCCACCGCCATACCGCTGAACGGATTGTCGACTTGGCTGCTCCGGCAGAGGACGATGTCATCGTCGAAGTCGGCGTCGGCCTGGGCGCCCTGACCAACCCTATCGCCGCCCGGGCGGCGGAGGTGATCGGCATCGAGGCGGATTCGGGCCTGGTGCAATGGCACCGCGACCATGGCGACCTGGCGGATAATGTCACCCTGATTCACGGTGACATCCTCAAAATCAGTTTGGAGCACCTTGTCGAACGTTCCGGCGGACCTCTCAGAATCATTGCCAACCTGCCCTATTCCATTTCTTCTCCCTTCCTGTTCCGGCTCCTCGATCATCATGCATTGGTCGACTGGGCGGTGGTCATGCTGCAGAAAGAGGTCGCTTTGCGCCTGACGGCCGTGCCGGGAACCAGGGAATACGGGATCCCGTCCGTCCTGTTCGCCGCCTGTGCCGCCATTGAACTCCTGATGCCGGTCAGGCCCGAGGAATTCCATCCCCGTCCCAGGGTGGACTCCCAGGTGATCCGGATCAGGTTCAGCCCCCCCCCGGAACGGTTGGCCCACTTACCTCCCTTTGACTGGGATATGCTGAAAAGAATCGTCCACAGCTGTTTTGCCCGGCGGCGCAAAACCCTGCTGAACGGCCTGGCGGCCGGGGGATTGATCGGTGACCGGAAACTCCTGGCCGCGGTCATCGAAAGGGCCGGTCTTTCCCCGACGGTCCGGGCGGAGCAGCTTTCCCTGGAACAGTTCGCCGAGCTGGCAAGATGCATGGCAGAATATATCGGTGAACCCGTAACCGGCGCAATCGGCAAAATTAACACGTAACGACTTAACTCCATACAATGCAGAACTTCGTTTTCCACAATCCCACCAAAATTATTTTCGGCAGAAACACCATCCCTTCCATCGGCCCGGAAACGGCGTCCTGGGGGAAACGCTGTCTCCTGGTTTACGGGACCGGCAGCATCCGGCAAAACGGCGTTTACGACGCCGTACAGACTTCCCTGCGGGAGGCGGGACTGGAAATGGTCGAGCATGGCGGGGTTCAATCGAATCCCCTGCTTTCCCATGTCCGGGAAGGCATAGCCAGGGTCAGGGCGCACTCCATCGAAGTCGTGACCGCGGTGGGAGGAGGCAGCGTCATAGACAGCGCCAAGGCCATCTGCGCCGGTTCGGCGGTCGACCACGACGTCTGGAAATTTTTCACCGGCAAAAAGAGCATCAAACGGGCCCTGCCCCTGACCACCGTCCTGACCCTGGCCGCATCGGGATCGGAGATGAATTCGGGCATGGTGATCACCAACGACGAAACCCGGGAAAAATTCGGGTTCGGCAACCGGCACCTCCATCCCAGAACGTCCATCCTCGACCCGGAAACCACCTTCACCGTTCCCCCCGGCTACACCGCCTACGGCGCGGTCGACGCAATCGCCCACGTTCTCGAATATTACATGACCGGCGAGGATTCCTCCACCCCGGTCCAGGACCGGCTTATGGAGGGGCTGATCCGCAACGCCATGGACGCCTGCGATCGCTGTCTGGCCGACGGGATGGACTATCAGGCACGGGCCGACCTGATGTGGACCGCGACCCTGTCACTGAACGGACTTACGGGCGCCGGCCTGGGGAGAGTGGGGATGCCCATGCACATGATTGAACACTCGCTCAGCGCCCTGTATGATGCTCCCCACGGCGCCGGCCTGGCGGCGATCATTCCGGGATGGCTGCGATGGCGCTCCCGGGAGGACGACAGAAAAATCGTCCAGCTGGGAGAACGGGTTTTCAATTTCGACCGCTGCGGAATCCCGCGTACCGCCGCCGCGACCATCAACATGCTGGGAAAGTGGTTCGTCCGGGCCGGCTGTCCTGTCACCCTGGACGAACTGAACATCCCGGCAGCCGATATCCCGGCCATCGCTGAAAATGCCGTGCGGCTGGCCCGCATATGGCGCCTGAACCGGTACACCCGGGAAACCATTGCCGAAATTCTCTCCCTCTGCCTCGCTGCTTCCGGTCCGGCTTAAAACCGATGACATTTTTGCCCCACTGCGATATATAGGGTCTACGAGAGAATCAACGCAGTTTCCAGCGCCCTGCCCAGGAGGAGACCCATGTCCAAAAGCCTGTATACCGCTCATCCCCTGCCGTCGACCTGGCTCACCGATTTCGACAAGCACCTGTTCAACGAGGGAACGCATGAACGCGTCTACGAAAAATTCGGCGCCCACCTGCAGGAAACGGGCGGCCGAAAAGGAGTGGCCTTCGCCGTGTGGGCACCCAATGCCCGGAAAGTCTCTCTCATCGGCGACTTCAACGGCTGGAACGGCGACAGCCATCCCATGTATTCCAGCGATGCCGGCATCTGGACCCTTTTCGTCGAGAACCTGCCGGAATTCGCCGTTTACAAATACCGCATAACCGCCCCCGACGGCCAGGTGTTCGACAAGTCCGACCCCTATGGCTTTGCCATGGAGGAACGCCCCCGCACCGGCTCGGTGGTGGTTGATCTCAACCGCTACCAGTGGCACGATGAAGCCTGGATGATCTCCCGTCAAGAGCGGCAGTCCCTCCTTAACCCCATCTCGATCTACGAAGTACATGCCGGCTCATGGCGCAAGATGCCCGACGAACAGTGGGGGACCAGATACCTCACCTACCGTGAGCTCGCCGACGTCCTGATTCCCTATGTCCTCGACATGGGGTACACGCATATTGAACTGCTGCCCATGGCGGAACACCCGTTTGACGGTTCATGGGGCTACCAGGTCCTTGGCTTCTTCGCCCCGACAAGCCGTTTCGGCACCCCCGAAGATTTCATGTATTTCGTCGACCAGTGCCACCGCAACAACCTGGGCGTCATCCTCGACTGGGTCCCCGCCCACTTTCCCAAGGACGGCGCGGGGCTGAACTTTTTTGACGGCACCCATCTCTATTCCCATGTCGATCCCCGCCAGGGCGAACATCAGGACTGGGGAACCCTGATCTTCAATTACGGCCGCAACGAGGTCCGGACCTTCCTGATTTCCAACGCCCTGTTCTGGCTCGACAAGTATCATATCGACGGCCTGCGGGTCGATGCTGTTGCCTCCATGCTCTACCTTGACTACTCCCGGGAGGAGGGCGAATGGATACCCAACAGATACGGGGGGCGTGAAAATCTGGAGGCCATCAGCTTCCTGCAGAAAACAAACGAGGTCCTCCACGGCTGTTTTCCTGGCATACTGACCATTGCCGAGGAATCGACCTCCTGGCCCATGGTCACCCAGCCGACCAACCTGGGAGGCCTCGGATTCAGCCTGAAATGGAACATGGGCTGGATGCACGACACCCTCTCCTATATGCATGAAGATCCCCTGTTCCGGCGTTTCCATCACAACCTGATGACTTTCGGCATGCTGTACGCCTTTCACGAGAATTTTATTCTCCCTCTCTCCCACGACGAAGTTGTGCACGGCAAAGGCTCCATGATAAACAAGATGCCGGGGGACGAGTGGCAGAAGTTTGCCAACCTCCGGGCTTATTACGGTTTCATGTGGGGCTATTCGGGGAAAAAACTCCTGTTCATGGGTTGTGAGTTCGGCCAGTGGCAGGAGTGGGATCATGACCGGGGGATCGAATGGGCCGCACTCGAAGCGCCCAACCACCAAGGTCTGCAGCGGTTTGTCCGTGATCTGAACCTGGTCTATCGCAACGAACCGGCCCTGTATGAAAATGATTTCGACTGGGAAGGCTTCTCCTGGATCGACACCAGCGACACCGACAACTCGGTTTTCTCCTTTATACGCTTTGACCGCTCCCGGAAGAATTTCGTCATCGTTGTTGCCAATTTTACTCCCGTGGTCCGCAACCTCTGCCGCATCGGCGTGCCGGAACCGGGACGCTACCGGGAGCTGCTGAACAGCGACAAGGAAGTGTACTGGGGCAGCAACATTTTTACCGGGGAGGACATTTTCAGCCAGGAGATCGCCTCTCATGGCCACCATCACAGCCTTGTCCTGACCCTGCCGCCCCTGTCAACAATCTATATCAAACCCGCAGATTGATTCCGATCACGACGGATACGGAACACTCAAGAGCATGCCATGGCACCACGATTCCTTTTTTTCCTTCTCGCAGGACTCACCGTCTACCTCTCCCTGTCGCTCTATCACGGCCAGCAGGTGAAAAAACTGTCTGCGCCGGCCGCAAGCACTGGGATAAATGCTCCCTCCGCAAATGATCGGGAGAGAAACTGGATCCAGGTCACCACCCGGGCCGGGAAAGCCGGAAAGAATTCCGTTTCCGACGGGGACTCCGACCCGGCCGGACTTCCGGTACGGATCGGCATCCAGGGACCGCCGCTGCCAGCCGTAACCCAGGACCCCGCCGCACTGCGGACTGCCCTTGAGCAGGAAAAAATGAAAGCCGACAGCCTGGCGCGGGAAAATGAAAACCTGCTGTTCCGTCTTGGCGTTCTCCAGGCCGAGCTGGAGGAAGCACGCTCACTGCTCCGGAAGAAAGAGGAGGAGCTGCAGCATGCCCTTTCCTCCGGAACGGAGGCGGCGGACCGGACCGCCGGGAAAATTGACACCCTTTCCCGCCAGCTCCTGAAGGCAGAGGAAAAAATGGCCCAGGCCGATGCAAAGATCGGAGAACTGGACAGCTTGCCGGCCGATGCACAGAAAAACGGGCAGCAGAACATTGCCGCCGTCCGCGGTGTCCTGGAAGAGCTTGCCCGGTCCAGGCAGGAACGCGAACAGTACCTGGCTGAAATCGGCCGCCTGGATACCCTGCTCAAGAAAACAAAGTCCAGGCTGATTGCGGCGGAGAGTGAAATCACCCGTTCCCGGCTCAAGGCGGAAGCAATGCTGTACTACGACCGCGGGAAGGACCGGCCGGCCGCGCCGTTCAGGCAGGAAACGGACACCCTGCAGGCACGGCTGGCAGACATGCAGGACAGCCTTGCCCGATCGGAGCGGCGGGTCGCCGACCTCAGGATGACGGAACAGCGGCTTCGGCTGCGGATCGACGGTGGCCTGACCGATGCGGCCAAAGCCGAACCGCTGGAGGCAACCCCGGACCCGAGACCTACAGCAGATGAATAACCGCGAGGTTGAGCAGGCCGATGAGAAAACCCAGCAGGGCGCCGAACAGGTTGATGTACTTGAACTGCTCCTCCATTATTGACAGAAGAAGTTGTTCAAGCTTGAGCAGATCGAGGGAATTGACCCGGCCGGCGACCATCTGCCGGATATTCAGCAGTTCGACCAGGTTCGGCACTTCGCGCAGCAGGATGCGGTTGATGGTCAGCACCGCGTAATCGGTGACTCCGGCCCTGACCCCGGGGGGCAGAATGGTGTTCAGGACCCCGACCGGGCGATCGAGAAAATCGTCCAGCAGGCTGTCCATCATCGTGTCGATGAGCCGGGCGACCCGTTGCGACCGCAGCAGGGAAACCGTCTCGCTGCTGATGCTCTGTCTGAATGTTTGCACCGTCTCCCGCCGCACGAGCCGGCCGCTGATTTCGGCGGCACCGCTCCGGCCCCCGTCGAGCATCTCCTCGAAACTGTCTCGCAGCATGGAAGACAGCACCCCGGCAACCCCTTCGCAGCGCACGATGGCCATGACCTGGATCGCTATCTCCCGACAGATCGATTCGAGCTGTTCCTCCTCCATGCCTTCCAGGATGCGGGATAAAGGGGTTTCCAGGTATTTCTCGACCTGCCCGGCCAGCATCGCGGCGAACCGCTCCTGGACTTCCGGATTCTCCAGCCATGATCGAATGTTGTCCTCCTGACCGGCCAGATATTCCCGCACCACGCCTTCAAAAACCTTCAGGTTCAGAAAGCCGCCGGCCATGGCGCCCAACGGACCCAGCGAATCCATGAAATTCCTGATCCCGGCGCGGACGGCCTCTATGATCCTTTCCCGGATCAGCGGCTCGGTCAGCACCTTGGAGAGCTGCCGCAGCATATCCGGGGAGCGCCGGAGAACAGTAGCGACAATCAGCTCCCGCAGGGTATCCGGGAGATAATCGGCGATGGTTTTTCCTTCCCCGGCTGCCTGCCTGAAATTCCTCTGCAGCCTGCCTGCCAGCCACTCCTCCGTCCGTCTGCCGGCAATCAGGTCCTTGACCAGGGTGCCGAGAAAGCCGTACAATGCCTGCCGTTCCGTCCTTGAGACCATCGATTCCAGCGGTCTCGCACCCAGAACGTCCAGCTGTTCGGCGACGGCCTGGTTGACCCTGGCGGCGAACTCGTCACTCTGGATAAACTGCTGCAGCCCCGTGCGAACCTGGTATTTCACCGTCCTGACCGCCACCTGCAGGTACGCCTGGAACCGTGGCGGCACTATGGTCCGAACCGGCCCCAGGTCGCGGTTGAGGAGATCGTTGACCCAGTCGTCGACCAGGGTGCCGAGACGGTCCTGAAACCTCTCCTCCGAGAGGGCGGCGCCGATGTCCCTGCTGGTCAGCAGATGCGCGCCGACCATTGTGCCGATATTATCGGCCAGCCTGTGCCGTTTCGACGGGATGACCCCCGGGGTCATGGGCACCGGCACTCCCAGGACCCGCCACTGTTTCAACGGCCTGAAAAGCATCCTGATGGCGATCTTGTTGGTCAGATACCCGATGAAGGCACCGAGAATGGGCGGGCTGGCGTAAGCGAGAAAAACAGAGTTCATGGGCAGGCGGCGTTATCCGGAAGATTACCCTCCGGCCTGAATCAGTTCCGGCAGTTCCAGGGGATGGCGGACAAGGCGGGAGGCTCCGCTCGCCTCCAGTTCTTCGGCCGTCCGGAAGCCCCATAACGCCCCGACCGGGTACATCCCGGCCGCTCTGGCGGTTTTCATGTCCGTGGCGGTGTCGCCGAGGTACACTATCTCGGCGGGGGGAACGTTGATCCCGGCGGCGATCTCAAGGGCCGAGACGGGATCCGGTTTCCTGGGCACTCCCGGCCGCTGGCCGACAACCGTGGAGAAATTCCAACCGCCCAGGAACTGATCGACGCACAACCGGGTAAAGTCGTGCGGCTTATTGGAGAGGACGTTCAGAAAAAGATACTGTTGCTGCAGAGCACTCAGCATGACGCCTACACCGTCGTACACCCTCGTTCGGACATGCCAGTTTTTCGCATAATCATCCCGGAACGCCGCCATCAAACGTTCAATGTTTTCCGGATCCCGGACCTGTTCCGGCAGGATGCGTTCCACCAGGGCCCGTACCCCGTCGCCGACAAAATAGCGGTAGCGGTCAACCGGATGGGTCGGCAAACCGGCGGCGGCGAGAACACGGTTGCCGGCATCGGCCAGGTCCTCGAGGGTATCGAGCAGGGTCCCGTCAAGATCAAATATCACGGCTTTGAATCGCATGGCACCTTCGCTGTTGAAATGAGGGTTTTGGGAAACGTATAGCACATCCCCTTCCCTGTCCACAAAAAATTGCGCCCGGCCCTGCCCCTTTTGCCCGATCTTTTCCGGTTGACTGGCACATAGAGTTTTTTTAATGTATATTCCTTGTGTTAGATTTACAGTGCAACAGATCACCCTTTCCCGGAAATGACATGACCAAAACAATTGCCATGGCAGGCAAGGGGGGCACCGGCAAAACAACCGTCTCGGCCCTGCTGATCAAGTATCTCATCGAACACGCAATGACGCCCGTTCTTGCCGTTGACGCCGACGCCAACGCCAACCTCAACGAGGTTCTGGGACTCGACGTGCAGCAGACCATCGGTGAAATCCGCAAGGAAATCAAGAGCGACATCCCCGTTGGAATGAGCCGCGACCAGTTCATGGAAATGAAAATCCACCAGGCCCTCATCGAGGACTCGGGCTTTGATCTCATGGTCATGGGCCAACCCGACGGACCGGGGTGCTACTGCGCCGCCAACCAGTACCTGGCCATGACCATGGACCGGCTGGCCGAAAACTACCGGTACATCCTGGTTGACAACGAGGCGGGGATGGAGCATCTGAGCCGGATGAACCTGAGGTCAATCGATTACCTGCTCATCATCTCGGATCCTTCGGCCCGGGGAATACTGACCGCCAGGCGGATAGCGGAAATCACCGGCCCGCTGCAGCTCGAGGTGAAAAAAGGATATCTGATCGTCAACCGGGCTCCCGAACCGGTCCCGGCCTCCCTCAGGGAAAAAATCGACGAGGCGGTGCGGGCGGCCGGCCTGCCCTTGGGGGGCATCATCTCCTCCAGCCCCGAACTGATCAGCCAGGAACTGCAGGGTGAATCCTACCTGCGCCTGGCCGGTGATTGTCCGGTGATACGGGAGGCATATGCCGTCTTCGACAAGATTTTCGCCTGATCCTGCCATGAACGGACACGGGGACGAAACCGGCTGCATTATCGACCTGGTCAAAATTTCGAAGACCTACCTGCCCGATATCAAGGCCTTGCAGGATGTTTCCCTCAGCGTCAGAAAGGGCGAAATGATTTTTCTGACCGGAAAAAGCGGGGCCGGCAAATCGACCCTGCTTCGCCTGCTCAGCCGCATGGAAAAACCGACCAAAGGAGTGATCGATGTGGCTGGAATCGATCTCAACAGAATATCCCCCGCCAGGCTGCAGCAGCTCCGGCGCAGGATCGGTTTTGCCTTTCAGGATTTCAAGCTGCTGCCGGACCGGTCCGTGGCCCAGAATATCGCCATGGCCATGGAGGTTTCCTATACCCGGGCTGCGGTCATCCGTATGCGGACCCGGAAACTGCTCCAACGTCTCGGCTTGTCCGACAAATATCACACCCGGACTTCGGAACTGTCCAGGGGCGAACAGCAGAGGGTTGCCATTGCCCGGGCCCTGTCCAACGAACCCGAACTCATCCTCGCCGACGAACCGACCGGCAACCTTGACAGCGAGACGACCGGGATGGTCATGGACCTGTTCAGGAAGTACAATGAGCGCGGGGCCACCCTGATCATTGCCACCCATGATGAGTCGATTTACCGGGGGACCAGCCACCGGGTCATTGAATTGCGGGAGGGCCGCATCGTTGACGGCGGCCCGGAGCCGGACTCCCTCCGGGACCGGTCATCCGTCCACGCCAATGCAACACCGCCCTCCGCTCCGTGACAAACAATCCACCGCCGGTACAGGGCGGGTGGAGGCCGGTCCCCTGAAGCGGCCGTCCCCTGTTTTCGTTTTCGCGCTTGCCCGGGGGAACCGGAACCATTTACGCTGGTGAATACGCTATGAACTTCCTTCTCGCCGTCCTGATCCAGACCTGGCGCAATCTCGTCCAGACCTGGAGCTCCCAGCTGCTTACCCTGCTGACCGTTACCCTCTCCGTCCTCATCTTTTCGTTTTTTTACCTCCTCTATACCAATGTCCTGTACGCCGGTCATCAGCTCGACGACGATCTGCGGCTGATCGTCTATCTCGAGGAGGACCCGACGCCGGAAATGCAGGAGCAGTACCGGGAACGGATCCTCAAGTTCGACCAGGTCGAGCGGATCGAGTTCCTTTCCAGCAGGGAGGCCTTCGACCGTTTTGCCGCCCAGCTTGAAGAAAACCGGGATATACTGGTTGACATGCCCGAAGACTTCCTCCCTCCTTCCATGGAGGTGTATCCGGTCCAGTCCCTGAATACCCTGGCAAAAATAAAACGGTTTTCCGATTATCTCCAGACCCTTCCCGGAGTCCTCAAGGTCCAGTACGGGAGGGAGTGGGTCGAGCGCTTCTACCTGTTCGTCAAGCTCCTGCGCGTCATCGTGGTCCTTTCGGGCACCCTTCTTATCCTGACCACGACATTCATGGTCGCCAACACCATTCACCTGACCCTGCTCGGGCGCAAGGAGGAACTGGAAATCCTGCTGCTGGTCGGGGCGAGCAAAAAATATATCCGCCTGCCTTTCTTCCTGGAGGGGGCGCTGCAGGGTTTTGTCGGGTCACTTGCCGGCATCGCGTCCCTGTACACTCTCTATACCTGGATCAAACTCCGCTTTGCCGTCTCTTCCATTCTGGCCATGTTCGAGTTCACCTTTTTCCCCATGCCGGTCATCCTGACCATAATCGCCTTTTCCACCCTGCTCTGCGGCAGCGGCAGCTTCTCCTCGACCAGGAAATTTCTCCAGCTATGAAAGGCCCCGGACCCCGGACAGGATTCTGGGCCCTCGCGGCATTGATCCTGACCCAGATTCAGCCGCTCCCTGCCGCGGGAGAAGAGCCCGCCGACCACTCCAAACCCGTCGAGCAGCATGAATCCAAGATGCGGAAACTCCAGAACAGCATAAAAATTCATCTTGGGGAGCTCCAGATCGTCGGCGAGAAAGAATTTCAGCTCCTGGACGAAATTGAACGGATCGACCGGGATCTTTCCCTGCAGAAAGTGCGGCTTGACGTCATGCGGGAACGCCAGGCAACCCAGCAGGTGGTCATGGGGGTCAAATTACGCGAACTGGAGTCGGCCCGGGCAAAGATGAACGACGTCAGACAGCACCTGCAGAGCCGTCTCCGCGCTTACTATCTCATGGGCAGGACGGGGCTCCTGAATGTCATCTTTTCCACCAGGACCCTGCCGGAACTGATGCTGCTCAACGACGCCTTCGCCAGCCTGCTGGAACATGACCTGGCCATCGTCAACAACTACCGGCAGGCCATTGACCGGCTGAGCCTGGCCTCGGAGGAACATGACAGGGAAAGCAGGATGCTGACCGAATATATCGCGGAAACGGTCGGGGAACAGAGCAAGCTCGACGCCATGCTTGACGAAAAAAGAGAGCTGCTGAAAAAAGTAAAAACCCGGAAAGTCCTTCATGAGCAGGCCCTGCACGAAATGCGGAAAGCCGAGGAGGACCTGGGAAAAACCCTGGTCCATCTGCAGCAGAAAAAGGCCGTCGAATTGCGGGGCTTTGACCTGAAAAAGGGAGAAATGGTCCCGCCCGTCAGCGGGACGCTCGTGCAGCTGTTCGGCCGGGAGGATGAGAATAACGTTGTCTCCAGCGGCATCGCCATTGACGCCAGGGACGGCTCGGCCATCAGGGCGATCAGCGCCGGCCGGGTCATTTTTGCCGGATATCGGCAGGGCTACGGCAATACGGTTATCATCGACCATGGGAGCAGCTATTTCTCCATCACGGCCAGGATGGAAAAAATTACCGTCAAGGAAGGGGACGATGTGGTGGACGGGCATACCATCGGCCTGGCCGGGGATATCGCCACCCTTTTCGCCAAGGGGGTATACTTGGAAATCAGACGGGACACCGTCCCCCTCGACCCGCTGGAATGGATCACCGGAATCGGTCTGGAGGGGGCGGAGGCATTGGGCCGAAAGTGAACCGGCTGCCGGTAAAATAAAATTTTTCTAAGTGGCTATTAACAATATTCAGCTGAATGATTATTTTTTAAAGCAAGATCAACATAATACGATTTGGAGGTCTTGCCATGAAAATGCCGGTCATAAGTCT
>DSAE01000057.1 GCA_011372855.1 Desulfobacteraceae bacterium | reverse complement strand
TGGCTGGCCTGTACCGGGATGGGCGCTTGTCTTCCCGGCTTGGATATCAGTTGCGCCAGGTGGCGGCAACCTGCCCCGGCCCGATGGTGTGGACGGAAAACAAAGCAGGAGAATTGCAGCCGGGCAACGTGCCGGCGGCGGAGGCGCTTCGTGTCGTTGGCCGCAAGCGCCAGAAAGACGGGGAGTTCTTGCAGACGAATGACCGCCATGCCCTCTTGCAGGGAAGGACCGACCTCAACAGTCTTGCCGATGAACTGATTATCGCGTACCAGATAGCCGCCTCCATGGATATAGCGAGCGGAGTATGGACAAGCGGGGAGGATGAATGATGAATTACCTTATCCGTGCATTGGATCCACTGGTTTTCCGGGATGGACGTCCTTTCGGGGATTCCGGAAATGTTTCCGGCGGCATGCTTCGCTGGCCTCTCCCCGTAACTATCGCCGGAATGTTTCGTACTCAGGCAGGGATCGGACGCGCCCCAGACTGGTTTACAGGCCATGACGCGAATCGACGCAAGACCAATATCGAGGCAATCCTCCGGGTGCGTATCACCGGAATGTTACCTGTCTGGCGCGGCCGAGGGGATGAATCATGGCGTTTTCTTGCGTCACGCCCTGCCGACGCTCTGGTGACCGGCGGTAACGACACTCCGGAAGCCTTGATGATCCATCGCTACAAGTTCGACAAAACAGGCGATGGCACGACAGGGACCGATCTCCCGTGGGCAAACTGGCTCTACCCTCAGGCCGCGACCATGGAAAAACCGGTTTCGGGTCAACCTGATTTCTGGCATTGGCAATACCTGGAACGGTGGCTGCGGGACGAAAGCATCGGCCAGATCACGGGCAGCACACTCGGGGTACCCCTGCCCAAGCCCGAAATCCGGGTGCATACGGCCATCGATCCCACCACGGGCACGGTTGCCAGCGGAAAACTCTTCGAATCTCCAGGGGTGCGGTTCGAGACCGAGGCAGGCGCAGGGGTGCCGCAAGGGGAACTCGGCATAGCTGTCCGGATCGACGGACTCGATAACCTGGACAATCTCGCTGGTCCATGCCGCCTCGGCGGTGAGCGCCGGACCGCCATTGTCGAACCGTTTGCGCAGGATTGGCCCGCATGCCCCAATACGTTCGAGAAGCAAAGTTATCTTCGACTGCTGTTGGTCACACCCGGAAATTTCGGTGGTTGGGCGCCGTCTTGGCTCCATCCAACTACGGACGCCGGAGAAACCGCTTGGTGCGACATCCCTGGGCTTGCCGGGGCCAGGGTCAGACTCTGTTCGGCCTTTGTCCCCCGCTGGCAGCCGGTCAGCGGCTGGGACATGGCCACCCGGGCACCCAAGGCCATGCGCAAACTGGTTCCTGCCGGCGCCGTGTATGTCATCGAAGTTGAGCAGCCCGAGCGCTCCCGGGAGATTGCGGCCCACCTTTGGGGAAGAACCCTGGTTGGTGGAACCGGCGCCGGCGATGACGGGTATGGCATTGCACTCGTAGGAAACACTATCCTCGCATAAAGGAGAACCGCCATGAAAGCAAAGATATTTCTCTTGAAGACCCGCTCAGGCCTGCACTGCGGTATCGGCCAAGGACTGAGCGACATCGACCTGCCCACCGCCCGGGAGGCGGTTTCCGGCTATCCCTTTGTCCCTGGCTCTTCCATCAAGGGGGTACTGCGGGACCATTTCCAGCAAACTGCTACGGACCAGAAAAAATTCGAGGCCGCCTTTGGTTCGGAGGCAGGCCCCGGTGACCTGGGAGCCTCGGCCCTTTCCTTCGGCGATGCCAGGCTCTTGTGTCTGCCGGTGCGCTCGTGTTTCGGAACCTTTGCCTATATGACTTCACCCTACGCCCTGACCGTCTTCGGCGAAGCCGCAATGCGGGCCAGATTGGCAGTACCTCCCGCCCTGCCGACCTTCCCTGAGCAAACGGATACCTACCATGCCGCCGTTCCAGATGGTTCGGCCCTGCTTTCGGGCAACCAGAATCCTCGGGTGCTGCTGGAGGATATTGACCTTCTCCGTCATGCCGCGGCCGCCGAAACAGCCAACCAGTGGGCCGAACGACTTGCCGCATATCTTTTCCCCGAATCCACGGCAATGAACACACAAGGCCGCGACCTTTTCAAGCAGCGCTTCGTCATCGTGCATGACGATGTCATGGCCTTCCTCTGCACGACTGCCCTGCCCGTTGCCGCCCGCATCCGCATTGGTGAGCGCGGCGTAGTCGAACGTGGCGCCCTCTGGTACGAGGAGTTCGTGCCGCCGGAAAGCATTTTCGCCGGTAGCCTTCTGGCAGAGGCTACCAGGGGCGAAAAGAAGTACAGCGCCAGGGACATGTTCGACCTCGTGAGCGGCAGCCCCTTGGATTTCCAGGTGGGTGTGGACGCCACCGTGGGCCGGGGTCTGGTTTCCATGCATTGTGTTGCGCAGGAGGACTGACCACCATGAAGACCAAGAGCCAAATCTTTGCGGATGCGGTCTTCCCCCGGGTGCAGGAGGTTGCGCAGACCCAGGAGGCCAGAAAGTACAAAACCCTTTGCAAGAAAGCGGGCAGTCTGGTGCGCAATTCAGGTCTCATGCAGACCATTGCCTTTTTCAAGGCCCGTGGCCAGCGGCAGTCCGAGGCCCACCACCTCACGCTCTATGATCACTTGCAATCAGAGCTGCGGCATCTTCAGGTGCTTCCAAACAACACCGAACTCATTGACCATGTCCGACAGGCGCACCTGCCCGCCTACATGCACCTGACCCGCGAGACCCTGGGGCTCCTGAACTGGCACAAACGGCTGGTGGAGACCCTCATCGCGGGTGACGCCGATCACGAGGAGGACGTACAATGATCCAGAGCGTTCGACATGACATTAGCGGGGTGCTTCCGTTCGCGACCCGGCCGGACAACCTGTCGCTGCACTTCGCCCGGCTCTGCCGGGGAGTCGATGAGCCCGCTAGGCATGAAACCGGGTGCAAGGAAGACGCCATCGACGCCTTGGTGCAGGGCTACTCTGAAACGGCGATGGAGTGCTATAAGCATGCCTTTGCTGCCTGGAAGGCCAGGTGCCAGGCGGACATCGACTGTCTCACCTTCGCGATGGAGGCCCGCTCGCCGCTCATCATCGGCATGGGGGACCAGAACGTCCATGAATTCGGCCTCTCCCTGCAATCCCCCTGGGGAACGCCGTTCATCCCGGGTTCGGCCATCAAGGGGGTCCTCTCCTCCTTCGCCTCGGAACAGGGTGGCACGGCGTGGCAAAAGACCAATCTCCTGTCCCATGTTTTTGGTGGCAGCCTGGCGCTGCTCATGTTCGGCGGCGTGCATGAGCAAGAGGGCCCCTTTGCCGGATGCCTCGACTTCCTTGATGCCTGGTGGATGCCTTCACCGAACCGCCGTCCGTTCCAGAAAGACATCGTTAATGTGCATTACCCCTCCTATTATCGTGGCCAGGGCGGTGCCTTCCCCGACGGCACGGACAATCCTATCCCTGTCCCATTTGCCGCCATCCGGCCTGGAGAGCGGTTCCTATTCGCCATCCGCGGGCAGGAATCCTGGCGTCTTCTGGCCCGGGACATGTTGCGGCAAGTTGCGGAGGAACATGGTTTTGGCGCCAAGACCAGGGTCGGGTACGGGCGGCTGGAATACCAGAAGAGTGCCGCCGACTACCAGAAAGAGGTCGCTGGCCTGAGCGATGAAGATTTGGCTACTCTATTCGCAGAAAAAAAGGGCGACCGGGTTTTCGAAGAAATCTGGCTGGCCGAGGTGGGGAGACGGGCCTGCTCTCCCGCGCTGATACCCCTGTTCAAGAAGCACCGCCCGGCCCTGGCACTCCTGGAGCAATTGCGACAGGCGGCGCCCAAAGACATGAGAGAGGCCAAACGAATCCGCGACGAATACAAGAACAATCTGCCTCGGGAGAAAATCCACCCGGGAGATCCTGATGTTCAGGCTGTGTTCACATTCTGCCTCCCCCTCTGCAGCGGCAATCCGGCCAGTACCTGGCTGGAGACTTTCGCCTTCCGTGCCGCCGATCTGCTACAGGGGAAAACAGGAGAAGAGTTGTTCGATTTTCTTGAGAATTACAAAGAACCTTGGCCACCGGTTACAGATATGATCGCACATATCGAAACGCGCACTGATTTGGATGCAGACGTGAAGGAACTTTGCTTGGAATCGTTACGGAATCGTTTGGAGTGAGTTAAACGCCAGAATCCTGAAGAAAAAACAAACGGAAGGAAAGCTAATGTCCCGCCCATACTTCATTCTCTCCCCCTGTGGCACCAGTCTGCTTACTAACGGCACTGGCCCGGATTTGCGGAAGATCATCAACCTCCACAGCAACGCCATTAGTGAGCAGGCGGTTGTGACCGCTTCTCCCCATGACCACCGGTTGATCCGTGACCACTTGGCTGCAGTCGAGCGGAAAATAGCCGCTGCGGATGTTGCTTGCGCCAAAGAGTTCTCCGCCGAACTGAACGGCATTCTCTCCTTGTATGACGGCGTTATCGAGGGCCGGCAAGGTGATTTTCAGCAGCTTCTCTGCACCGATACCTGGCTGGGCGAGGAGGCAGCGAAACTCGTCAGACAATGGCTGACGGGAAAAGGGTTTGTCGCCGACCTACGCCGCCAGTCAGACCTGCGCACGGTTGATGTCGCTTCATTTCAGGTTGCGCTCTCTGACCTGGTTACGTGGTGTGACGAGGTGGTCGATGGTTGCCGGAAAAGCCACCGGGTAGTCTTCAACCTGACTGGCGGCTTTAAGAGCATTCAGGGATTTTTGCAGACCCTGGCCCAGTTCTATGCCGACGAAACGATCTATATCTTCGAAACCGGCAACGAGCTGTTGCGCTTGCCTCGTCTGCCCTTGCAAATGTCGGCTGACGAGACGGTGCGGCAACACTTGTCCGCATTCCGTCGGCTTGCTTTGGGACTCAAAGTGGAGCCCGCCCTTATCGAGAATATTCCAGAAACCTTGCTTATACGGAGCGATGACCAAGTCTGCCTTTCACCCTGGGGTGACCTCGTATGGGCGCAAACAAAAAAGACATTGTATGCCAGCGAGGTATTTTCTCCTGACGTGGTCACTGAACTCCTGGTTTTGGGTAAGGATTTCAACAAGAGCGTAGCCGGGCTGAAGGCAAATCGAATTCTGATAATCAATGAAAGGATCGACGATCTTATCCTCTTCCTTGAAAAGAAAAAAACCGGCAAGGCAGAACCTCACAATCCGGCCTCGCTTGACTTCAAGAAACTTTCTGGCAGTCCCAAGCCCCCGTCAACACACGAATGCGATGCCTGGGCGGATCAAGACGCTAAGCGGTTGTACGGGCATTTTGATGAAGGAGGAAGGTTTTCCCTTGATTGCCTGGGCAAGCACCTTAAATGATCAACCGAAATACCAGCCCCGGAGGAATCGCGCCCGCGCGGACTCCAGGCAACCCCTGGCGGTCAGTCTGCAAGAAGAGCTGCCGGAACTCAGGCTCGTCAGTTTTGACGACCAGCTCCGCCCCCTCGCCACTTTTGACTTTTCTGCACGGGAATGCAGAAAAGTCTTGACCATAATGCAATACGGTGCAGAATAGTCAATAGGGACCGCTTCCAGCTCCCCCTGATCGAAAAAGACCTGCGAGTCAAGATGGTTTTCCTTACCGGCCCGCGCCAGGTAGGCAAGACACATCTCGCCCTCACCCTGCTCAAAAAAGTTCCCAACGGGGTCTATCTCAACTACGACAACCTGAAGGACCGGGACATCATCACCTCCGCACCAAACCGCCTCATCGTCAATCTGCTGGTCGCAAGCGAGTCAACAATCTAAAGGAAGAACTACCAAAGGGAAACACTCACCCCATCATGGAGCAACAAATGCCCGCCATCAAAGCCATAGCCCTGTCCGTGGGCGGCACCCCCGATCCCCTGATCAAGAGCATCGAGCATCACCGGCCTGAGTTTGTCTGCTTTTTGGCCTCACAAGGGACCAATCATGTCACCATAAAGGTCCGCGACCTGCTGGGAAGCAGGGCCGGGGATATCCGCTTTGCCACCGAACTGGTCGATGACGAAAACGACCTGCTCGAATGCCACCGGAAAGCGGAAAAAGCCATTGCGCGTATCCAGACCGACGGATATGCGAAGGATCAGGTGGTGGTCGATTATACCGGCGGCACCAAGAACATGTCCGTGGCCCTGGCCCTGGCGGCCATCGAAAAGGGGTATCTTTTCTCCTATGTCGGCGGCTCCCGGCGCAGCAAGGACGGAGTGGGTGTGGTCGAAAGCGGTCACGAGCAAATCCATACCCATGTCAACCCGTGGGATTTCATGGCGGTGCGGGAAAAACGGCAGGCGGCTCAGTTTTTCAACTCCTGCCAGTTCAAGGCCTGCCGGGATGTCTTGGCCAGACTTGCCGAAAACGCCAGCACCCGTAAGAGCGTGTTCCGCAAGCTGGCGCTGGTGGCCGATGCCTTTCATAACTGGGATCTATTCCGGCATATCGACGCCCGGGAATTGTGCAGGAAGGCCAGGCTGGAGGAACTGGCTGAAGACCACGAAAGCTGGATCGCCCGGTTTGCCGTAAACTGTCTGGCCATGCTGCCGGTTTTGGAGAAAATCATTTTTTCTTCAGCAAAAGGGAAAAAGCCAAGTCTGGAGCTGGCCCTTGACCTCTACGCCAACGCGGAACGGCGCTTTGCCGAGGGCAAGGTTGACGATGCGGTTCTCCGCTTGTACCGCCTGGTGGAAATGCTGGCCCAGCTTCAACTACTGGCCGGCCATGGCATCGACGTCTCCGATGTCCGGCCGGAGCAACTGCCCGAGGCCCTGCGGGATGAATACCTTGCCCAATACAGAAACCAACGCACCGGATTGGTCCAGTTGCCGCAAACCCCATCCTTCCGGCTCCTGCGGGAGCTTGGCGATCCCCTCGGCAAAGCCTTTGCCACAGACGCCGGACGGTTCAAAGATGTCCAGAAGGCGCGGAACGACTCCTACCTGGCCCATGGCTTCCTCTCCTCGAAAGAGGCGACCTATGAAAAATTACGGGATTTCGTGGTGGACCTGGGCGCGCTGAAAACAGCCTCGGCTCCGCAATTTCCACGGATGGAATGATGACGTCCTGCCCAATCTGCCCGCCCTGCTGACCAGGGCGGGCGAAGAACCCTCCTTCACGGCTCCCGGCGCCGGATGGCCTTGATCCGGGCCAGGTGTTTTTTGTCGTAGGAGAATATCTCGCTGACGTGATAACGCTCCATGACCGCCGCGATATAACCATCGATGAAGTCGATATTGTGTGCCAGGTAGTGCTCGACCGCCTTTTCCACCAGGGCGCCGTTGATCACTTCAAGCCCGGGGGTGGCGAGAATGGCCTTGACCATCGGCCCGATGGCGATATTGTTCAGTTTGTAGAACGATTCGAGTACCCAGATCACCTCGGCGATCACCAGTTCCGTGGTCAGCAGCCGGACCTTGCCGCTGGCTGCCTGCTCCAGAAGTTTTTCCACCCGGTCAGCCTTGGCCGTATCATCGTTAGTGAGGTAGCGGATAAAGATGTTCGCGTCGAGGAAACATGTGCTCATGACTTTTCATCGCTGGAGCGGCGGGCCAGCGCTTCCTTGGCCGCCTGCCGTTCCTCGTCGGGATTGCCGCTACCGGCGACCACGCCGCGAAAGTCCCGGAGGGTCTTCACTGGAACCAGGATGATCCGGTCCCCTTCGGTGATGAAATCAACCCGGTCATTGGGATGAATACCGTACTTGTTCCTGATGGAAACCGGAATCGTAACCTGCCCCTTGGTTGTTACCGTTGCAATCATTATCTACCTCCATTAAAAAGTATTACTTTTAATATATGGTAAGAATAAAAGAAAATCAACCTGCCAATCCGACTCTCTTCCTCCTCTTCAACCATCGCCTGACCAGTGTTCAGGAGGCCGATGCCCTGGCCTCCCTGGGGGTGGGGCGGATCGTTGAGCCGCCGGAGGCCATCCAGCATCTCTGGTCCGCCGTGCCGCCCGAGGCCGAGTCGCTGGGGGAATATCTGGCCCCGGTGGTCGCCTGGCTTGCCGCCGAGGCCCGGCCCGAGGATTTCGTTCTCATCCAGGGGGAGTTCGGCGCCACCTGCACCATGGTCAAGGAATCCTTGCACCTGGGACTGGTGCCGGTCTACTCCACCACCCGCCGGGATGCGTTGGAGGAGCACGATGCCGACGGCCGGGTCCACATCCGCCACACCTTTTCCCACGTTCGCTACCGGCGGTATTCGCCCTGAACGCCTTGCCGGACGCCCTCTACCTTGATCTGCTGGAGGCGGGAAAATTCACCAGCCTCACCGCTGACCCGCAGCGCCTGAGCAAAAGGAGGACGGCCAGGAAGTGCTGCGGCTCAAAGATCGGCTGCGTGCCGGGCTCGATTCCCGCTGACGGCGCCAACTCCTGGCGCGGGATTTCTTTCCTTCCTCCATTGCAACGTTGCAGTCGTTTCCCTCTCTCCCCGCGCATGGTTCCCTGACACCACAGGATACCGCTGCCCCGGCCATGGTGGTCCGGCGCGGCTCTGCTTGTCAATCACATGCACAGGAGAGAGAAAAATGAAAAAGAAACTGGCCATCATCGCAGGTTCATGGGTGATTCTCACGGCAGGCGCGGCCCAGGCCGCCGGTGCCCCCTACTTTTCCCTGGCTGCCGGCCCTGCCTGGCTCAGTGACGCCACCCTGACCGAAGGCGGTCTTTCCATTGACGCCTCCTTCGACACCGGCTACGGCCTGACGGCGGCGGCGGGCTAATCCTTCGACGCAGGCCGGGACGCAGTCCGGGCCGAGCTGGAGTTGGGCTACCGCAAAAACGGGATCGACAGCTTCAGCGTCTTTGGCGTGAGCTTGCCCGGATCCGGCGACGTTACCAGCACCAGCGTCATGGCGAATCTGTACTACGACATCACTCCCAAGGCGCTCTGGTCGCCCTTCCTGGGCGCCGGCCTCGGCCTGGCCCGGGTGGAGGTGGACGACGCCGCCGTGATGGGCATCGTTATCGGCGACGATGACGACACCGTCTTCGCCTGGCAACTGATGGCAGGCATCGGTTGCAAGCTGACGGAAGAGACCACCCTCGACCTTTCCTACCGCTATTTTGCCACCTCCGATCCTGATTTTTCCGGCGTCAAGGCGGAATACGGCAGCCACAACGTCATGGTAGGCATCAGAGTCTCCTTTTGAGCGGCTGGGCATCCCGGTCTCGGACCGGTCGCGCGACGCGCCGGGATGCCCTCTCCGGAAATCACGATCAGGGACGGCAAAAATCCATGCACATCTACATCCGCACCCAGGGGACCAGAATCGTCCGCGAAGGAAGGCACCTGCTGGTCAAGAAAGGGGAAGACACCTACCACACCCTGTTCGTGGAGAAGCTCCGGCAGGTGGTGCTCTTCGGTAACGTGGAACTCACGCCGGCGGCCAGGGCCGTGCTTCTCCGCCACGGGGTGGACACGGTGTTCTGCAGCAAAGACGGCCGCTACCAGGGCCGCTTCGCCACCCCGGAGTCGAAAAACGTCATGCTGCGCAAGCGGCAGTTTTCCCTGCTGGACGACCACTCCTTCGGCCTGGAACTGTGTCGGCAACTGGTGGTCGGCAAGCTCGCCAACATGACCACCCTGCTCATGCGCATCCAGCGCACCAGGAACCGCAGCGAGCCCAAGCAGGCGGCCCGGGAGATCCGCGGTCTCGCCGCCGGGGTCGCCGGGGCCGACTCCATCGAATCTCTGCGCGGCTACGAAGGACGCGGCAGCGCCCTCTACTTCGGGGCCCTGCGCTGGGGCCTGCTCCAGGATTTCGGCTTTTGCCGCCGGGTGCGGCGGCCACCCACCGATCCGGTGAACGCGGTGCTCTCCCTCCTCTATACCTTCCTCTTCAACCGGGTCTATGCCGCAATCCGCCAGGTGAACCTGGACCCCCATCCCGCTTTTCTCCATGTGTCGGATTACGGCCGCCACGCCCTGGTCATGGATCTCATGGAAGAGTTCCGGGTGATTATCGCGGACACCCTCTGCCTTTCCCTCTTTAATCTGAAGATTCTGCAGAAGGAGGATTTTCACTGCGAGATTCCGCAACCCGCCGGCCAGGACGAGTGCCGGGAGGAACCCACGCCGGACGTGACTGCCGACCCCTACGGGCACATGGCCGATCTGGACAGCCGGGAATTGTTCGATCTTCCCAGCCAGCGCATGGGGGAAGGAGCCCCCCACGATCTGGAGGCCGAAAACGGCGGCGGCAAACCCGCGGTGAAGCTCCACGGAGCGGCCTTCCGGCGGGTGGTGGAGAATTTCGAGCGCAAGATGACCACCGAATTCCACTACCCGCCGGAGGAGCGGACCATCACCTACGCCGATGCCCTGGTGGCCCAAGCCTCCATGTACCGGAAGGTGGTCGAGGGCTCACTCCGGGTCTACCAACCCCTGCTGCTCAAGTGAGCCGGCCATGAACACGGTGGTGGTCTATGACATCGTCTGCAACCGCCGGCGGACCAGGTTCCAGAAATTCCTCAAGGAACTGGGCATCCGTAGCCAGAAATCTGTCTTCGAGTGCCGCCTGGACGCCCGGGAGGTCCGGGAGATCCGAACATACTGCCGGGACCACCTCGATTTGAACGAAGACGCGGTCCGCATCTACAGGGTCTGCGCCACCTGCATGGACAAGGCCATGATCCAGGGTCAGGGCCTCGTTTTCAGCCGCCTGGACTGGGAGGTGCTCTGATGCGGATTTTGGCCCTCTACGACATCGCCCACCCGCGCAGACTCTACCGGGTGGCAAAGATTCTCAAGGACTACGGCCACCGGGTGCAGAAATCGAAATTCGAAATCGAGGTGAGCGAAAAGGCCTTTACCGAACTGCGGGCGCGGATCGCCATGGAGATCGACTTCGAGAAAGATGGCGTCAAGTACATCCCTCTCTGCGAGCGCTGCCTGCACAAGACTGAGATCATCGGCCAAGGGAGTTTTGTTGACCCGGATCACGAATATGTGGTAGTTTGACACAGATCAACCTATCTTCGACTCGGCATTCCGCCGACCCCTGCCTCTGGGAAAATGGTCTTTGACAACTTGCCGAAATAACGAGAGATTTTAAGATATGCTCAACGATGGTCTGCGGAAACAGAAAACAACTGTCATTTCAACAAGATACAAATGGGGGTACCCATGCGACACGGACGTTCCAGCAAAACTCATCTCCATCTACCAGGAGGTCTGCGAATTGAACCGCCCAAAGATCGAATACTCGTGCCTCCCCAGACCCCGCTGACCGAATTGACCTGATTTCAGAAGGGATTACGACGCCTTCAGGTCGTCCTCGACAAAGCTGTACAGCGCCGCGGACCGAATTGACCTGATTTCAGAAGGGATTACGACTCTCTTTGTCGCCGGTGGTATCAAAGTAGCTATAGCTACCGACCGAATTGACCTGATTTCAGAAGGGATTACGACGCC
>DSAE01000216.1 GCA_011372855.1 Desulfobacteraceae bacterium | reverse complement strand
CTTGATATGCTGTCGTTGGCATTCTGCATGGATGCCGGTGGGGTCCGTATGCTGGCCGGGTCGCCGATATTGCCCGTCACAACCCATGTCCCTGCATGATGGCCGTGGCTTTCTCCACATCCTGCCGACTGCCGACAAAAAGCGGCGTCCGCTCATGGAGGGAGCCCGCCTTGATATCAAGGATCCGCCGCCTGCCGTCGGTGGCGGCCCCTCCGGCCTGCTCGGCGATGAACGCCATGGGCGCTGCTTCGCACAGCAGCCGCAGTTTGCCGCTTGGCTTGCCCGAATCCCCAGGATACATGTAAATGCCGCCGTACATCAGGTTGCGGTGAAAATCGGCCACCATGGAGCCGATGTAGCGTGAGGTGTAGGGCTTGCCCAAGTGGGTCCGGCCGGACTTGAAGTAGTCGATCACCGCCCTGGTCCGTTCATCCCAGTACATGCTGTTGGCCTCGTTGACCGAATAGATTTTTCCCTGCTCCGGCATCCTGATGTGGGGGTGGGAGAGGAGGAATTCCCCCACCGACGGGTCCAGGGTGAACCCGTGCACGCCGTTGCCCACCGTGTAGACCAGCATGGTGCTCGAGCCGTAGAGGAAATACCCCGCCGCCACCTGCTCGCTGCCCCGCCGCAGAAAATTCTCCACCGTGCCGCAGGGCACCCCTTCAATGCGGCGGTAAATGGAAAAAATGGTGCCGATGCTCACGTTGGCATCGATGTTGGATGAACCGTCCAGGGGATCGAAGATGATCACGTAGTTGCCGCGCGGCAGATTGTCCGGGACTCGTATGACGCCTTCATTCTCCTCGGACGACAGGGCGCAGAGGAGCCCGGAGCGCTGCATGCGCCAGATAAACACATGGTCGGCGAATTCGTCCAGCTTTCGGACTTTTTCCCCCTGGACGTTTATTTCGCCGGTCAGGCCGAGAAGATCCGCCAGCAGCCCCGCCTTGTTTATTTCCCGGGAGATGAGCTTGGCCCCGGTAATGAGTTCATTGAGAAGCTGGGTGAACTGGCCGGTGGCGGCCGGGAACTCGTCTTCGCTCTGAAGCAGATGTTCGGTGATGGTGGTGCCCATTCTGTACTTTATTGCATCCGACATATTTTCATCCTGTGCAGTCATTCATGAAAGCCGCTCCGGCGCTCCTCATCCATAATACATCGACCGGGCTGTGAATACGAGGCCTTATACCATCCCCTGCCGGCGGAAAATACGCCGTTCACCGTCCGCTGCCTGAAAAGTGATCACTGATCAGCGCCGCCGCCGCCGCGCATTGAAGGCCGAAAGGCAGATAGCCGGAGTAGCCCGGCAGGGGCATGGCGAAGATCTGGAAGCGGTGGACAAAAGGGATGCTGTACTGCCAGTGCGCCAGGCTTTTCCAGTTCCACGTTTCCCAGTACAATCCGCACACCAGGGCCGCCAGGGCGGGCAGAACGACACGCCGCCAATCCCCTTCCCGGACGCCGTCAAAAACCGTCGGCCGGCCGGACGCAAGCTGGAAGCCGACGAGAACCAGCAGCGGTGAAATCCAGACCAGGGGAAAAAGTATATCGGGAAAAACGGCAAGCAGAGCAAGGGAAAACGCTGCCGCGCCAATGAGAGCCAGACCGGGGCCTTTTCCCTTCGGGGCGGAAACGGGGCGCCATTCCCGAAACGGGGCCGTCAGTCGTGGAAACGTTCCCAGGAACTCGTCGGTGGAAGCAACCGCCGGCAGAACGGTTGAAAAACAGACGGTGGCATGGATGACATATTCGGCCGCTCCCATATCCCCCCCGACCAGGTAGTACCAGTTTCCGACAAAGCGGTTCAGGTATTCGAAATACCACCAGAACAGGGCGCTTGCCGGAAACAACGCCAGGAAAAAACGAGGCCGGGAGCGAAGGAGGCAGGTACCCTGCCGCCCGCAGGAGAGGCCGTTGACAGTCAATATGCAGCCGAGCCAGAGCGGAAAAAAGGTATAGCGCTGCAGGGATTCGAAGAAGAGAAAACGGCTCCAGGCCAGCACCCAGAAGACAGTGACCATGATTATTCCCAGCCTGCCCCACCAAGGGAAAGGATATGCTTCCCGTCCCGTCGACGCCTTTGCTCCCCTGAAGGTAATCAGGCGGTGGACGAAAAAAAAACAGACCGCGCCGACAAAAAGAAGCAGCACAAGAAAAATCGGCAGGAAAAACGGAGCGTGAACGACATATCCGGTTGCGGGCGGAAATTCCAGGTACGGCGCCAGGAGCAGATCAAGCCAGACAACTCCCCCTAAAGGGGCAAGGAGAAGCAGGGTGGCCATCCAGAGGTAATGAAACGCCCCGGGCCTTCTTTCCGGGGGCCGCATTCCGCCCGCCGACATTCTGTCGGCCGCGGCTGCGGTCCGGCGATACTCTCTCCCGCCGATTGCCCCGCCCCTCATTGCCTGGCCCGTTCGAGAAGTTCGTCTATCTTGCGGGATATATTCGCCAGCAGGTTGAACATCTGCACGGTGGCAACGATGCCGTAGGTGATGATCTCCGTTCTTGTTTCACCCAGATTGTAGAACTCGTAGATGATGTAAAACCCCGCCAGCAGAAGAACAAAATGGAAAACCAGTTCGGAAAAGAAGCGAAAAAGATTGTGCAGAAAATTGCCGAGCGCCAGCCTGCCCCGGAGATAAACCAGACCGGTGGCCGCCATGCCGAGAAACGCCAGCCAGCCGTTGAGAAACAGCCAGGGAGAGAGAAATCCCCACACTCCACTGATCAATACATCAAAAAAATACATGCACCTCGAGCCTTCCTCCTCCCCGCGGGCATCCCACCCCTCACGACCGCCTATTTCCTGACCCAGGAGGCCAGCGGTTCGGAATCGAATATGCAGCTGGTTATCGGCCGCCATTGGCAGATGCCGCTGATCTCCACCCCCTGTTGAATAATGGAGACCGGCCGGTCCTCCGAAACCACGACCCCGATGACGCCGTTCCGCTCCGCCGTGAATCGCAGGGCGGAATTGTACCTCGCCCCGCGGGCCCGGTCCTCCCCGGGAATGGCCCGGCCGTCCAGCAGGCAGGCGAAGCCGTAGAGACTGCAGTCCACGCCGATATGCAGGGCCCCGTCCAGTCTGCTCAGCGATTTGGCCAGTTCCAGGTGATCTTCCTGCGTCAGGTCAAGGTACCGTGTCAGCATTTGCCCGGAGATGTTCACCGGCACCCTGTTCAGGTCGATGATCAGAGTGCAGCCGTGCTCCATTTTCTGGGCATAATGGACCAGGCTGGTGGCAACTTTGAAAATCCTGCTGCGCACCGAATGGGACAGCGGGCAGTCCAGCAGGGCTTCCTCCAGTTCCACCAGCTTGGCCCGATAGGTTGTCGAATGGAAGCTGCCCTCCGAAAAGCTGCAGATGCGCTGGCCGTTGATCTTCAGGAAGCCGTGCCGGCCGCGGAATTCGGCGGACAGAAAAAACTCCGGCAGCGGTTCCCGGACGATGCCGAGAATGGCCTTGCCGTCGGTGACCAGCTTGTATTCCGTCTGCTCGACGGTCAGCAGCAGCTTGCGGACATGCTTGAAATTGTTGAGTTGCGGCCGCTCCTCCTCCTGGAACTGGATGAGGAAACAAATGTCGCCCAGGTACTTCGGGTCGATGATAACCAGCTCTCCCCGGGGCCAGTTGCCCTCCTCCCTCGTTTTGGAAATCCCCAGCACCGCGTCGAGGACGGGATAGATGCGGACCTGGGAGTCCCAGCCCAGATACCGATTCATCTCGTCGACAATGTGATCGCGCACCGCGTGGGTGGCGTACTCCCGGAGAAAATTGCCTGAAATGCCGGTGTACAGGGTCTCCCCTTTGGCGATATCATGGGAAAAGCGCCAGGCCGCATGTTCCAGCCAGCGCTTGGTCGGACTCGTCGAGCACATATCGGGATGATGTTCGGTAAACCAGCGCTGGTAATAGATCGGGGCCGAATACCCGCCGTAGGAAATGAGTCCCGACAGCTCGAGGTCCTTCTCGGGCTGGACATACCGGGAGTCGACCTGCTCCCCTTCCGATTTAAACTTCCGCCGCCACGCCTCCCTGTCCAGGTACTGCTTGCTGAACCGGGGGCCGTGGCCCTGCAGCAGGTTCTGGGGATCGCAAACCAGCAGTTGCCCGTCGGGGCGCAGACAGTAAATGACCGCGACCCGGCTGGTTCCGGAAAAATGCGACAACCCGTCGCGGAGGCCGTCCAGCGTGTCGCTGAGGCATCTGCTGACAAACCATTCCTGCTTGCTTCTGTTCATTCCCGCGCCAGTCAACCTTCAACCTCCTCCATTTCCGATACGGCGGCCGGACAGCGTCGGGGACCGCTGCTCACCCCTGCCTGCCGTTCAGTTTGCGCAGCTCAACCTTGGCCTGTTCCAGGATGCGCTTCCGGTCGGGATCGAGCTTGGCCGTCGCTTAGACCAGCGGCGGCGTCCGGTGGACAAAAAGCCGCAACGGTTCGCTTCCGGTATTGCGGGTGCCGTGCTCCCCCTTGGGCGGGACGAAAATATAATCACCGGGCTCGATGATCTGCCATTTCCCGTTGACATAGGTCTCTCCCTTTCCCTGGACGACAAAAATGGAATCGGCATTCTCTTCGTGGGTATGGATGGGCGTGTCGCTGCCGGGGGCGATCTCGATCAGGAAGACATCGGCCTGACCGCTTCCGGGGTTGGTGATGAATATTGCCGTCCTGACATTGTCGAACACGGGATGCTTGGTGAAAATCATTTCCCGGTGAGGAAAAAATTTCGTCTCCATTTCCGTCCTCCTTGCTGGTGGTTTATTCGGGGGCCGCCCGGATATCATGACAGGCAGTCGGGCGGCATGCTGTCGCACAGCAGCAGGTCGATTTCACTCACTCCCGTGTCGACCTGCTTCGCGGCGGCGCGGACAGCGGTGCGCAGTCCCTCTTCGATGACCGGATGATAGTAGGGCAGCGTGAGCAGCGAAAAAACCGTCATATTCTGCTGAATCGCCATGGCCAGCAGATGGCCGAGGTGCTCACCGGCCGGGGCGGCCATTTCCGCCCCCAGCACCGCGCCGCTCTCCCGGTCGGCATACACGTGCAGCAGGCCGCGGTTGCTGTTGCTCATGCGGGCCCTGGGCTGGGCCCCGAAATCGAATGCGCCGGTCACCGTCTTTTCCCGGTCCAGCTCGGCGAATCCCTTACCGACCCTGACGATGTTGGGATCGCTGAAAGCAACAGCCAGGGGAACCCGCCGCCTGAAACAGTGAACGGCGTCGTGGGTGGCATTGTAGCCTGCAATATGCCCTTCATCGATGGCCTCATGCAGGAGGGGAAGATGATTGTTGGCGTCGCCGGCGATGAAAACCGGCAGGTCCGCGATCTGCATGCTTTCCGGATTAAACGGCGGCATGCCGTGTTCATCCAGTTCAACACCCAGGTTCTCCAGGCCGAGATCCGCTATGTTGGGCCGCCGGCCCATGGCCAGCAGGACCTTGTCAACCAGGGACTCGGTGCCGGCGACAACGATTTTCAGTTTGGCGCCGGCCTCGCTCAGTTCGGCCCGGGCGCCGAGATGCAGCTCTATTTCGCGGGAAACGGCCGCCACCGCGGCCTCGTTCACTTCCGGGTCGGTGAGGCCGCCGATGAACTGTTTTTCATCCACACCGGACACCCTGATGTCGATGCGATTGAGGGCCTGGGCCAGCTCCAGTCCGGACGGCCCCAGGCCGATGACCGCCATGGCATCGGGCAGATCGGTCTGATAAAAGAGATCTTCGGTGGTCAGGATGCGGTCCCCGAATGCTTTCCAGGCACCGGGGACGATCGGGCTGGACCCGGTGGCGATGATGACCCGGCCGGCGGTGATGATCTCGCCCTCGACCTCGATGGTCCGCGGGTCCCTGAAGCGCGCGCGGCCGCTGATGCTTTTATCGCCCAGCCGGTCGGTGGCCCGTTCCATGCCTTTGACAAATCCGTCGCGCATCCGCATGACCCGTTCAAGAACAGCCGGCCGGTTGACCCGCAGCCGCTCAACGCCCTCCATGCCGAGATCGGCCATCAGCCCGCGGCTGTGGCACCCGTTTGCCGCCTCGATCAGGACCTTGGTCGGCATGCAGGCGACCCGGGCGCAGCTGGTTCCGTAGGGACCGGCATTAATCAGAATGAAATTGCCGGTTTCTTTCCGCACCTGGCTCAGGGCGGACAGCCCCGCACTGCCCGCGCCGATAATTGCCACATCAACGTTCCTGGCCATGCTGTCTCCTCCGGGGCAGCGCCCCGATCAATGCTCAGTTCGATTTCGGTTCGGAAGGATCTTTGCCGATCACCGGGATGTGCAGCAGTTCTATTCCCTCTTCCCGCAACATTATTTCCTGATCGGCGGTGGCTGTTCCGCGGATGTTGCGCGGTTCGGTCACGCCGTAATGCATTTTCAGCGATTCCTCCGCAAGCCTGGGACCGACGTCGTCAAAGTTCCTTTCCACAAAATGTTGGACCGTCCGGAGAAACTGCACCATCATCGCCGGGGTAATTTCCTGTTCCCCTTCTGCCGGCCGGGAGGCATCCTCGCCGGATCCGGAATGAACAGCCACCGGTGACAGGATTTTACGAACTTGGCTGCTCCCGCACCGCGGACAGGTTATCATCCCGCGGTTATGCTGCCGGTCAAAATCGGCGCGGTCGGCAAACCATCCTTCAAACTGGCAGCCGCATGCGCATTGCAGGTCAAAAACGATCATACTCCTTCGTTCTCCCGCCTTCATGAACTCCTTTTTTGTATTATGCCCCATAAACCTCCTGGTATGGAAAGACATCCACGGCTTCCTTTTTGACGTAACTTCCTTGCAAAATTTCTCATATTGCGGTAAAAATAAAAAACGTTTCCATTCCTCCCCGTGACACTTTCCTGAAGGCGGACCCTATGCCGGTGCATGACCCTTTTCCATCGGGCCGGGAACTTTCCGGCCTCCTGCCGCCTCCACGGACAAGTTCTTTTCCCCCGCATATCCCATACCCTCCATGTTCCCCTTGCCGCCCGCCCGCTGAACGAACAAAATGATCTTCCGCAATCTCCGAATAATTTTCCGCATCGGCCTGGTCATTGCCTTCTTCTGCTTTCTGATTGTTTCCCTCGGGGTCCTGCAGTATTTCAGCTTGAAGATGATCAACACCAGGCTGGAACAGTTGGTGTATCATACCTACGTCAAAACGGAACTGGCGCAGGATATGCGCTTTCTGGCCCGGCACAAGGCGGTCCTGATCCGCAATATTCTTCTCGTTGAAGATAAGGAGGAAAAGGAATTTGAGCTGCAGCGCATCCGCAAGGAAGAACAGGAGTACAATGAAACCCTGACCCGGCTCACTTCCCTGCTGGAGGACAGCGACGAGAACGCCCTCCTGGAGAGAATCGTAGCCGGGCAGAACGAAACTCAACTGCTCTGGGACCAGGTCATCCGGCTGGCCATGAACGGCCGGGCGACCGAAGGGATGCGGCTTTTGGTCGACGAAGTCCGCAGCCGGCAATGGGGCTGGCTGGACAGCCTCAACGACATGGTGGAGCTACAGAGTACCTATGCCAGGGAGAATTACCTGCAGGCCATGGCTTCGTCCTCCAGGACCGTGAAAATTCTCGTCCTGCTGAACCTCCTGGCCTTAGCCCTCGGGCTGTTCTTTGCCATTGCCGTCAGCCGCAGCATAACCAGACCGCTGTCGGATTTTACCGCCAAAGTAGCGAAAATCGCCCAGGGGGACCTATCCGTCCAGGTCCGATACGACAGAAAAGACGAAATCGACCTTCTCGGCGAAAACATCAACCGTATGGTGGCGCTGCGCAAAAAATACGAGGAGCAGTTGGAGGCCTACCGGCTGCACCTTGAAGAACTGGTTGACCAGCGGACCGGGGAACTCGACCGGCAGCGGGAACGGTTCATTTCCCTGCTCATCCACGATCTCAAGGGCTCCATTACCCCTGTTCTCGGCTTTACCAGGCGGCTGAAGGAGGGCAAAGCCGGGACCCCCGAAGACACCCTCGCCTACCTGGGGACCATTGAAAAGTCCGCGCTGCAGCTCCTCGAAACAATAGAGAAGACTTCAGCGGACCTGCGGGACAAGTCGGTCCTCGATGAATTTCACCCTGAACAACTGGACATGGTCAATCTGGCCCGCACCATCGTCACCGGCTTTCTCCCCAAAGTCGACGAGAAGCAGCTTACGATCTCCATCAATAATCTCGAGCGGGACGACTGGGACCAACTCAGGCCCCTCATGATCACGGGCGATCCGGCCCAGCTCAGGACCATGTTCGAAAATCTGCTCGGCAATGCGATCAAATATGCCAGGCAGGTGATTCATGTGGAGCTGAAGCAGGAGAAGGATGCGGCACTCCTCACCGTTTCCGATGACGGACCCGGCATTGCCGAGGAATACCAGAAAAAAATTTTTGAACAGTATTTCCAGGTTCCCGGCAGTCAGAAAGGCACGGGTATCGGCTTATTCAGCGTGCAGAAGGTGGTGGAGCAGCACCGGGGAACCATTGAGGTCGATTCCCGGCCCGGCCAAGGGGCCAGGTTCAGGGTCCGCCTCCCGGTCGGGAAATAAAATTCCACCGCATGACCGGCCGGCGGGGCAGCCGGAGGCAATGTTCACCGGCCACCCCTTTCGAGGCCGTAGTCCGCTATTTTTTTTCGCAGGGTCGTCGGGGAAATTTCAAGAATCCGGGCTGTCCGGGTGATGTTCCAGTCGTTTGCCTCCAGAATTTTTTTAATCTGAACCTTCTCGGCATGCGCCAGGGTGACCGGAACCGCATCCTCTTCCCGCCCTGATCCAGGAGGGGGAAGGATGCGCAGATCATCGGTCCCCAAGGACCGCCCCTTGGCCAGGGCGCAGGCGTTCATCAGCACGTTTTCCAGTTCCCGTATATTGCCGGGCCAGTCGTACTCCATCAGCCATTCCATGGCATCCTGATCAACACGCACGGGAGCTATCCGCAGTTTACCGCTGATCCTGGCAAGGAGGTAATCAACCAGGAGCGGGATATCGCTCATCCGTTCGCGCAGGGGAGGCAGACGCACTCTCGCCACCGACAGCCGGTAAAAAAGGTCTTCCCGGAAGGCCCCCTGGGCGATCAACTGGTGCAGATCCTTGTTGGTCGCCGCAACGATGCGGGCCCTGAACGGAATCGGCTCCAGGCCCCCCACCCGGACGAACTCCTCTTCCTGCAGAACCCGCAGGAGCTTGCTTTGCAGGTCAAGAGGCATATCGCCGATCTCGTCGAGGAAAACGGTCCCGCCGGCCGCGTGCTCGAGCTTGCCGGTTTTCCGTCTGTCCGCCCCAGTGAACGAACCCTTTTCATGACCGAAAAACTCGCTTTCCAGCAGGGTGGGCACCACCGCCGAACAGTTGACTCCCACAAACGGCTGTCCGGGTGCACCGGCCTCGTGCAGAATGCGGGCCGCCAGCTCCTTGCCTGTGCCGCTCTCGCCCTGTATCAGAACCGTCACCCGGTTGCGGGCCAGGAGTCCCAGCTGTTTGTGGATTTCGATGATGGTGGGATGTTCACCGACCATCTCCCACTCGGCGACATTCAGTATTGCGGCATCCGGCCCTGCCCCCTGTTGCTTCTTCCTGCCGATGAACCGCATTACCTTGGCGAGCAGGGCAGCCAGGTCCTCGAGATCAAGGGGTTTTTTCAGATAATCATAGGCGCCCTGGAGCAGGCTTCAACAACCAGCCTGTTGTTGAGCTCGCCGGTCATGATGACCACAGTATGGCCGTTTTCCACCAGGAAGGGCAGGAGTTCCAGGCCGCTCTGGTCGGGAAGATTGAGATCCAGCAGGACCAGGTCCGGCTTGAAGGAGCAGGCCAGTTCCCTGGCTTCGGCGGCACTGTAGGCCGAGCCGGTTTTATGCCGCGCGGAACCGAGCTGCAGCTCCAGGGACCGGCAGAGGGCATGGTCATCATCAACAATGAGGATGGTATTCATGCTGCAAATTCAGTGGCCGGCAAATGGATGGTAAAGACAGAACCCCGTGTGACATTTTTTTCAGCAAATACCGTGCCACCATGCTGCTCGACAATTTTCCGGACATTGGTCAACCCCAGGCCGGTCCCCTGCCGGCGGGTGATGAAAAAAGGCTGAAACAGCCTTTCCCGGTGCCGTTCCTGAACCCCCGGGCCTTCATCGGCGACCTGGATCGAGAACCACGGTTTCCCGTCTTCCATTTTCCTGGCGGAAAGGGTTATCCTGCCGCCCTGGGGCGAAAACTGGATGGCGTTGTCAATCAGGCCGGTCAGGGCGCGAACCATGAGCTCGCGGTCAATAAACAGATCGACCTCCCCCAGCCGGTCATCAATATCCAGGATCAGACCCTTTTCCCTGACATTCCGGCCGATGGTCTGTTCAACCTCCCCGCATAACCGGGCAAAAGAGAGTTTTTCCGGCTTCAGCGTCAGGGGCTTGCTGTAATTCAACAGTTCGTTGAGCATCATTTCAAGCCGCTTCAGCTGTTGCAGGGAGATTTCCGCCAATTCCGAATGGACGGGGTCGCCGGCCACTTTTTTGCGCAAGGCCTGCAGGTTGATCCTGATCGAGGACAACGGACTCTTCATTTCGTGGGCCATGCCGGAGCTTAGTTCGCCGACCGCGGCCAGGGACGCGGTATTGATCACCAGCCGCTGACTGACTTCAATCCGATCCAGCATCTGGTTGAAGGCCTCACCCACTTCCTGAGTCTCCCTTTCCGTAAAGGCGGGCGCCCGCTCCTTGTAATTCCCCGACGAAATATCCTTGGCCACCTGGGCAAGCCGACGGAGGGAGTAAGACAGACTCCTCGAGCTGAACATCGAAATAAAAAAGACGATGACCAGGGTGAACAGGCCGATAACGAGAGCACTGAGGGCGAGGTGGCGGGGAAGGCGGAAAACTTCCGCCTCGTCGATTTCCGCCACCAGAAGCATGTCTATCTGCGGAAACCGGGCGGAAACGCCCAGGACGGGAACGCCCCGCCAGTCCAGGTAGCGCAGGACAGACGCGCCGGGCCCGGAGATCAGCCCGGCCGAACCGGTGCTTTTTTTGCCCGGGAGCCCTGAAGAACCCAACGGCGGGGCAATGTAGCGCCCGTCCTTTGACAGGACATAGATCTTTCCGGTTTCTCCAAGTCCGCTGTCGTCCCGTGTCAGTCTGCTCGCCAGCCGGTACAGGTCCAGAACGCCGACGATGTATACCCTGGATCCGTTATTGGCGAAGGATTGGCCGACCTGGGCAATAACTTCGTCCCCGGTAAAGTCCAGTTCATCTGCGACGATCAGTTCATTGCTGTGCTCCAGACGTTCCCGTAAGACCGGAGAGGGATTGAGAATGTCATCGGTGATCTTGGAAGCCGCGATAGTTTGCCAGTCCTCATTGTAAATGAATATTGATTTAAGTGGCTCTTAACCAAACTCAGCTATTTTTACAGGTGTGTGAGCCAAGCATGCGTTGAGCAATCTCAAAGGCATCTCCGGTTCCCAGAACCTACGGTTAAAACGATAACAAAATTCAT
>DSAE01000202.1 GCA_011372855.1 Desulfobacteraceae bacterium | reverse complement strand
CCACAGGGGGCGGCCGCCGTCATCTTCCGGCACATGAATCTGGCTGTCGGCTCCCGCTTTTTTTTCGCGGAAGAACAGTTCCATCAGCAAGCCGATGACGACGCTGAAGACGATGGCGCCCAGCGCCCGGGCCAGCCCCATCTCCGGGCCGAGGATACGGGCGGTCAGGATGATGGCCAGGACATTGATCGCCGGGCCGGAATAGAGAAAGGCGCAGGCCGGGCCGAGACCGGCCCCCATCCGGTAAATGCCGGCGAACAACGGCAGAATCGTGCAGGAGCAGACCGCCAGGATGGTGCCGGATACCGAGGCGACTCCATAGGCCAGGATCTTGTTCGCCGCCGGGCCCAGGTACTTCATCACCGCGCCCTGGCTGACAAAGACGGCAATGGCGCCGGCAATGAAAAAGGCGGGGATCAGGCAGAGCAGGACGTGCTCGCGGGCATACCATTTGACCAGATGGAACGCCTCCATCAGGGCATTGTCGAACCGGGGCCAGCCCACCGGCAGAAAGTAGCAGCCAAGAAAAATTGAGACAATGGCCGCCAGGACCTTCCATTCCTTTTTCCACTCCATTACCGTTCCTCTTTTATGCCAAAAATTGCCGCGTCAGGATTTTCTCCCGACAACGCGGCTCCCGGCCGTCAACTCAACAACAGCCGCCGATCCTGCACACCGCCTGGCGGATCAGGTCCCGGGGTATGGTCTCGTATGCCTGACCGAGATGGACCAAGGTCCGGCACTGTTCCTGCCGGCCGGTGAGATCGCCGCACGAAGAGCAGCAGCTTGTCGAGGCTTCTGCGTCGGGCAGGACTTCTTCCAGGGGGACGCCGTTGATCAGTATGGTGTTGGACTTGGCGATCTGCCCGGGAGGGAGCGGAGTTTCCCTGGCGACAATTTCAACGCCTCTCGGCGCGCATTCGGCCTGCAGCTGCTCAATGGCCCGGGCAAGCTCAAGCCCGGTGTCACCGCAACGCCGGCAGGTGGCCCCGCCGACCTCCAGATGAAGCCATTCAATAACAATGGTTTTCATTTCCGTGGTCCTCTGTTTTATTTTTTCAACCAGCCGGCGGCCTCGGCCTTTGACGGCACCTTGCCGACGCATTTGACCTGGCCGTCGATCACCACCGCCGGGGTGGCAAAAACACCATGGGCGGCGATCTGCTGAAAATCGGTGACTTTTTCCACCTTGGCATCGACGCCGGCCTCCTCAATCACATCCTGCATAATCTTCTCAACTTCCTTGCATTTCGGGCATCCAGGGCCCAGTACCTTGATTTCCATGGTCAACTCCTTCTTGCTGTAAGGTTGTCTGAACAAAACATCCAAGTGTGCATGAACAGCGCCTGCGAACTGCGGGGCCGGGTCAACTCCCGGCTTTCTGCTGATTATGCCTCTTGTTTCGCCACGGCCACCGTCCCCTTCCGCCGGGCCGGACTGCAACTGCCGGATATCTCGCACCGGTCAAGCCCCCCCGCCAGCCGTACAATCCGTTTGATCTCCGGATCATCGTTTAGCCAGCCAGCCAGGACCGAATGCATGTGAGCGGCGTATGGAGAATCAGCCTTGTCCGGCAGCCGGTAGTTCACCCACAGGCCATCCTTGCGGCTTTCCACCAGGCCGGCTTCCTCGAGGATTTTCAGATGCTTGGAAACCGAAGGCTGGGAGAGCTCCAGAGCGGCCTGCATTTCGCAGACGCACATCTCACGCCTCTGAAGCATCTTGATAATCCTGACCCGGTTGCGGTCCGATAAGGCCTTCATCACTTTCAGATAGGTTTTCAGCATACAAACACTCCTCAAACAAATTTTAAATAACTATATTCCTATTTAGCTATATAGTCAAGGCGGAAATTTCCTCCTCCGGGTATTGCATGCGGGTGCTCTGTTCGGAACGCGCTTCCTCTCTATACGGTCCGGTTGAAAGCAGGGAATACCCTGACAAGCCCGAAAAGCAGGGGCATGCCGGCGGAGCCCCCTCAGGCGCGGAAATCGGATGAAAGAATGCCGTAGCGCCGCATGAGACGCTGGAAGGCCTGCCGCTCCAGCCCGCACTGCCTGGCAGCGGCGGTGACGTTGCCCTGATGGGCGGCGAGCAATTGCCGCAGGTAGGCGATGGAAAACTGCCGCACTACTTCGGCCTTGGCCTCATTATAGGGAAGGCTGCCCGGTTTCCGGATTCGATCCTCCGGACACCATCCCTCATCTTTTTCCTCCGGACCGCGGAAGTCATCCACCTCCAGGGTGCTGCCGCGGGCGAGCAGGACCGCCCGTTTGATGAGGTGCTGCAGTTCCCGGACGTTACCCGGCCAGTTCCGCTGGCAGAGATAGTGCAGGGCTTCAGGGGCTATCTGCAGATCGGGCCGGTCATGCTGCCGCTTGTACCGTTCAAGGAAATGGTGGGTCAGCAAAGGGATGTCCTCGCGCATTTCCCGCAGAGGCGGCATTTCCACGGTAACCACGTTGAGGCGGTAGAACAGGTCGGCCCGGAATTCTCCGGCCTGAATCCTGGCCTCGAGATCCTGGTTGGTGGAGGCCACCACCCGGACATCAACCCTGATGGTGGTGTTCTGCCCCAGGGGCTGGATCTCCTTTTCCTGGAGAACGCGCAGAAGCTTGGTCTGCACCGGGACGGGAATATCGGCGATTTCGTCGAGCAGAATGGTCGACCGGTCGGCGGCCAGGAACAGTCCCTTCTTGTCGTGGGTTGCGCCCGTAAACGCCCCCCTGCTGTACCCGAACAGCTCGCTTTCCAGAATATGTTCCGGCAGGGCGGGGCAGTTGACGGTGATCATCCGGTGCTGTTTTCTGCTGCTCAGTTCATGGAGGGCGCGGGCGGCCAATTCCTTGCCGGTGCCGGACTCCCCGCGGATGAGCACGGTGGCATCGGTGTCCGCCACCCTGGCGATCAGATCCTGAACCCTGCGCAGGGCAAGGGAATGGCCGACAAAACCCGGTGCCAGGTCAAGATCATTCAATTTTTCCTGGAGCTGGCGGTTATGCTTGAGCAGGCGGGTCCGTTCAAGGCAATGGCGGATCACCCTGACGATATGATCCTTGTCAAAAGGCTTTTCCAGAAAATCGTAGGCCCCGTCCTTCAACGCCTGGACGGCCATTTCAATGGTACCGTAGCCGGTCATGACGATCACCGAAATGGTGCTGTCCATCTCGACGATCTTTTTCAGCAGATGGAGACCGTCCAGGTCGGGCATTTTTATATCGGTCACCACCACGTCGGGCCGGCGGTTTTCCAGCATTCTGAGCGCCTCGCGACCCGTGGAGGCCGACACGACATCGCAGTCGCACTGCCGGGCGACGACCCGCTCAAGCATTTGCAGCATGTCCGGTTCGTCATCAACGACCATCACCAGCTGTTCGGACCGGGAGACAGTCCCGGGGCCTGCTTTCTTCATTGCCTGCTGCTCAGGGATCCGAGATAGTGAAAATATGTCTGAATGAACCTGCCCGAAACGACATCGGCAAGACAGGGGCGAAACAGCGATTCGTCCGGGAGTGTGCCTGACAGGGCAAGAAAAACCGAACGGGAGAGAGAGGCAAGTATGGCCTCGGTTTCAGGCAGGCCGTCGACCTTGCCGTGTAATCCGTACAGCCTGCAGCTCAGGGGACGATATCGGGCGAGCAGGCATTTCTCTTCCCGGAGCAGGGGGCAGGCCTGGTCCTCCTCCAGATATCGACCCTCCAGTTCCTCGATGGATGCGACCTGCTGTGACTGTGCCAGCCGTCGGATGATGCGGGAGTTGTGCACCGCGCGTTCGATGATTTCCTCACGATCACTGCTGGTCAACGTCCTGTTCATCCTGTTGCTCAGATAAATGGCCTCGATCAACTGCAGTTCAAAATAGCGCCGGCAGCAGGCTGTTTCGTCGATGCCGCAGCGGGGGACCGCCTGTCCGCCCGAGGATGCCGCGATCCTGTCCTCCACCTCCGCCACCAGGCCTTCATATTCGGTGAAAAACGCCCCAAGATCGACAATGTTCCGATGTTCAAGCTGGGGCTCCCTGATCGTCAGCCTCCCCGATTGTTTGCCATATTTCTTTAAAAACTTCCATTGGGAATAATTGGTTGGGGAGGCCTTGGAATGCTGCAGCACCTTGTCCGCCATTTTCATGCCCAGGCCCCTGCGGAGCAGGTAGGCGGTGACGAAAGTGCCGGTCCGCCCTATCCCGTGCCGGCAATGGACCAGGACCTTTTTCCCGAGATAGATGGCCTCGTCAAGCCAGTGAAGCCCTTTTTCCATTTCCGCCATGTCCGGGGCGCTCTCGTCGGGTATGGGCAGAAAATAGACCTCGAATCCCGAGTCCTTCTCTATTTCGTGCAGATCACAGAATTCCCCGCACAGGTTGACAATGGCGTCGATCCCCTGCTCCCGGATATGGTCGAGTTCGGCATAGGACATGGGCGCGTGGCCGACCGCCAGGTTATCCGTTATCCAGGTAAGTTGATAGTTGGCCATGAAAATTCAATCGGAAAAATCGTATCTGCCGTTCATAAATGCCTCAACCATTTTAGCGACCATGCCTTCGTCCCTGATCACCATGTCCATCAGCGTCGTTGCCGCCAGCAGGCGGCCCACCATGTCGAGTTTCTGCTGCACATCTTTTTGATTATACCGCATCAGCTGGGCATCAAGCAAATCACCGCCCCTCTGCACGGAAAACCCAAGGCGCTGCAGAATTTCGGTAACGAACTGCAGCCGCAGGGTGATGCCGGCCGGATCCCCTCCGCCCCCGGCAAAGCGCAGCTTGATATGATTGTCTTCGGCAACTGACCCGCACAGGGAGTCGAGGATGACGAAATGATACCCGAACCGCAGGTTCAGGTTGAGATAATCTGCTGAAACAACCGCATAACTGGCATAGGCAGGATCGCTGCTGCTGACTATCCCTCCGGCCATGGTGGCTTCGCTGAAACCTTTCCAGTCGAAATGGTCATGATGCCGCCAGCGGATCCCGGGATGGGTCAACCCCCGCAGAAGGGCCTGGAGGGGAAGAGAGCGCGGAGCGGTGTCAGGGGGTTCGGCGCCATCTTCCGAGGGTCTGGCGACATCGTCGTCCAGGTCAAGCAGATAGATCTGCAGGGGTATTGGGGCCTGCAGCAGGGTGGTGGCGGATCTTTTCGCAAACATCGAGGAGGTGTGGGAAAACATGGCCTGCACCCCCTTTTCGTGGACAAAACGGATTATGTCATGCAAGGAGCGGCAATTTTCCGGGGCAAACGAGGAATCAGCCGGGTCGGTCAGCTGCAGGGGGAAAATAAAGGGGCTTGCCTGACTGAATGCCCGGCGCACAGGTGTGTCCTGCTGCTCGATCCGTTGGGCCGGATACCGCTTCAAGATGCTTTCCGCGCAGCCGTCGAAAACCATGCCCATGTCGGCGCAGACAGTAACCACCCTGGCTGCGGGCAGGATGGCGGAAGCGTTGCCGGTCTTGACCAGTACAGGGACGCCGGTCTCGCGCGCGACGGAGGCAAAATGACCGGCGGCGCTGCCCTGCTCCGCCACCACGGCACAGACCCTGTCCAGCGCCACGACATAGGAGGGCGGAATCACGGAAGTGACCAGCACCGAACCATTGGCAACCGCGGCCAATTGCCCTTCATGTTCGATGATATGCACCGGGCCGCAGGCTGCTCCCCGGGACGCCGTTTCCCCACCGGCGAGCAGGACCGGGAATCCGCTGATATCGGCTTGCTCCTCCTTCTCGATTTTTTCCTGGATGTACATGGGTCTGGCCTGAAGCAGAAAAACATCGCCCCAGCGGTCCAGGCTCCATTCAATTTCCTGAGGTGCCTGGAAAAATCCTTCAATCCGCCGGGCCCACGCGGCAAGCTGAACTGCCTGCTCTCTGCCGAGGTCGGAAATAATATGCCTCCCTCCTCCCGCCGGTTCCGGCGCCGCGGCGCCAGCTCCCTCGCAAGCGGAACCGCCTGGAGCCGCGGACTGTTCAACGACGACTTCATCCTTCTCCGGGTTGACGACCACCGTTGCCGGGCTGCATTGTCCGCTGACCAGCTTGTCGCCGAGGCCCTCGGTATAATGGATGACCACTTTCTCTTCGGCGCCGCCGGCTGAACCCCTTGTCGTCACCACGCCGCTCAGCCCGGCATCGATCATCCGCAGCACCAGAACCGCCATTGGGGTCTCTTCATCGAGAAACCCGGCCTTGATGCGATAATAGATCGCCCTGGGTGAATACTTGGAGGCCAGGACTTTTTTGTAGGCGGCCAGGACCTCGTCCGCCCCCACTTCCAGAACCGATTCATACTGTCCGGCAAAGGAGATCGCCGAATCCTCGCCGACCGCGCTGCTGCGGACGGCGAAAAATTCGGCCCCCGTGCGTTGGCCCAGGTCGGCGAGACTGTTCTGAATATCCCTGGCCAGCCGATACGGTATCTTCGCTCCGTTAATCAGCCCCATCAATTGTGTCGACGCCTGGGACAATGACTCTTCGGAGTCGATGTTCACCCGGCTGAGCAGATCGTTGATGCGGGGCCGGAGATTGTTTTTCTCCATGAAGTAATGGAAGCCGGAAGTGGAAACAATGAACCCCTCGGGGACCGGCAGATCGAGCTCATGTTTGAGGATGCTGAGATGCAAACCTTTTCCCCCTGTCTGCCCATCGTCGGCATACGAGGCATCCAGGGGAAGGATGAACGCTGATATGACTGGTGCAGTGAGGGGCGTCAGGGCAATGCGTCCGTAAAATTCGATTTTTCTGGCATACGCCCGCAAAGTCAGGTAGGAGGCCGGCGCCATCCGGTTCAGGCAGACGATCATGGCCGACACGCCGGTAGCCAGCTCCCCGTGCCGCCGCCGGATCACGTTGAGATCGACCTTATGGTTCCGGTAGTACAGCTCCTCCAGCTCGGCGAGTCGCCCGTGGCTCAGCCGATCGTGGTGCAGCAGCTCCTTGAAGGCGTTGTATTTCGCCCGGACGACCGCCTTGGGGGAGATGAACTGCAGGACGATACGGTTGAGGATATTGAACATGCGGAATCACTGTCGCAGACTGATCGGTTTTTCCGGGCTGATAACCGCAGGCCGGGGCAGTCGGAACGGCGAATACCTGCCGTTCCGACTGCCTCCGACCTTCATGCTTTATACCCGAATAACAGGATACTGTTAATACAGACCCAACAATTTCAGTCCGAGCAGGATCAGGCCGACACAGGCAACCCTTTTCACAACGATCGGGCTGACCCGTTTGGCGATCTGCGGACCGATATAGCCTCCCAGGAGTGCCGCGGGAAACATGCACAGAAAAAGGATCAGGTCGAAATTGCCGAACTGGAAATGCCTGATCGAACTCATGGACGTATTAAAAAATATGGCAAGCAGGGAACTGCCGACCACGATGTACATGGGCATGCGCATTCCCACTGTCATCAGCGGGACCATGAACGGCCCGCCGCCGAAACCGAACATGGATGACATGACCGCAATCAGAAAACCGCCAATGCAGCCGACAATCATATTTGCTTCAAATTCCTGGCCCCAGAATTCAACTTTCATTGCTGTTCCTCCTCTCTTATTGTTTCGCCTTGGCGGCTTCTTCTGCTCTTCTCTTGAACTCCTTGAGAATGGCCTGCTCTTTCTTGTTCTTGGACAGATATCCGGCCGTTGTCTGCCAGTACATCAATCCCGCCAACACCAGCAGAATCCAGCCAAAGGCAAACTTAAACTGGTCAAGGGTGATCAATTCGGTCAGTTTGGGGCCGATGAATGCACCAAGCAGCATGGCACAGCCAATCCCGATGCCCAGCTTCCAGTTGATGAATTTAATCTTTGAATAGTTGTAAATGCCGCTGCCCTGCGAAAACAGCACTGTGGGGGTAACCGTGCCGGCGACGACGGTATGCGGCAGTGGGAAGAGGCTGACCAGCAGGGGGTTCAGAATGAAACCGCCGCCCGCGCCCATGAGCACACCGAAAATAGTCACTCCCAGGGCCAACAGGAAGGGCCACAGGATGTTCTGGCTGGTTCCGGCGGTCTTGAGGTAAACCCTCGGAAAGGATATCTTGTTCTCAAAAACGGCCGGCGAGCTTTTCACGTTGTCACCGGTGACGGCGACAATCTTGTAATCTCCGGGCGCCAGACCGGTTCGTATATTGATGTCAGCGGTAAAGGTGCCGTCCGGGTTCACAATGACATCGGAACCCATGACCTTGTCAAGATCTTTGAAACGCGACTTGACCAGCTGCATTGACCTCTTTTTGTTTTCCTGATCGCTCAAAGGCTCGAGGAGCTTACCCCGGCTGCCGATGACGCTGGCCATCAGGCTTGCCTTGAAACTGTCAATCTGCATACCGGCCGGGACATTGTACGCTGCTTCTGCGCCAAGCTCCTTGAGGGCCTCGGAGTAGCTCCAATTTTTTCCTGTTTTCAAAAGTTCGGCAAATTTTTCCTTTTGGTCGGCCGGCACAAAAATCTTGTAATAGGCCGGCATGTCGTAGGTCAGGTAAAAAATATACGGTATCTGTCCCGTTTTCGGATCCCTCTTGTTGTCAAAGCGGTTGGCCCGCACGGATTTATCCGCGGCCCATACCTCCAGATAAACAGGCTGACCGGCCGGGGCCCTGCCCGTCACCTTGATGACCCCACCGTTGTTCAAGGAAGTTTTGTCAATCTGGAGCGTGGGGACTTCCTGGCCCTGGGCAAAAGCCCCGGGAGCCAGCAGCACCCAGGCCGCTAATACAATGACCATTTTGAGCAGTTTCACTTTTTTCTTCATTTTTTTCCTCCTCCTGGTGTAATGAACCGCTGGGTTAACATTGAACACTCCTCTGTTTTGTTGAACGCCGTTTTTTGCAACATGGCACCATCCATCTGTCCTGAAAGGGATTAATGAAATTCAATGATTTTGGTATCGCCGACATATTCCTTGCTGGCAAAACCGGTCATTGCCGCCATTTTCTTGGTCAGTTCGGCCATTGACTGCATATTGCGCAGGATGATATCCATTTCCTGCCGCTGCTCTTCCTTTTCCAGGTCATCGCGCAGGAGCTGGGCTGTCCCCAGGGCTGCGAACAACGGAGAATTGAGTTCATGGGCGACAGTGCCGGCAGTTTCCAGAACCCCGGCCAGCTTTTCCCGTTCGATCTTTTCCTGTTCCAGGGATTTCTGTGAAGTGATGTCGCGCACGGTCTCGACGGCATACTCAACCCTGCCCTCATTATCGAATATCGGGAAAACGCTTCGTTCCAGCCATTGCGCATGGCCGTTCACCGTGAGGTGGTCCGTGCGGGCGCACATTTTCCCCGTGGCAAGAACCTTCCCGACCGGGCATTGACGCCCTTCAATTTTCCAGGGAATGATCAGGTCATAGGGACGGCCGAGCAGAGCTTTTTCGGCAAGATTTTCCTGCTGCAGAAATTTCCTGTTGACCATGACAACGTGTTTTTTGCCGTCGACGACGACGATCCGGTCCTGCAGCGCGTCCATTATAGCCTGGAGAAACCGTTCGTTTTCCTCGATCTGATTGAACAGCAGATTGATTTTCTGAAAAGTCAGGGCGTTCAGTATGGCGCTGCCGCTTTCTTCGGCCACGGCCGTGGCAAAGGTGACCTCGCTGGCGGTGAAGCAGTGATATTCCGTGGTCAGCAGCCGCATCACCCCGATGATTTCCCGGCCTTTTTTTATGGGAACGGCCAGAATGCTTTTGATGCCCTCGCTGCGAATGGCGTCGTGGTACTGTACCCGCGGATCATTGGGTGCGTCGTATACCGCCACCGGCTCTCCCTTCAGGGCCTGGAAAATGGAGTCTTCCCTCCTGATGCTGCCCCGTTTGAGATATTCAGGGGACAGGCCCGATGCGGCCGCCAGCTCCAGCTGATTGGTTTCCGGCTGGAGGAGACGGATCGTGCAGGCCTTCATCCCCATGATTTTCGGGAGCTTGTCGACAATGGTCTGCAGAATGATATTGAGATCAAGGGTCGAATTGATCAGCCGCGAAATTTCATGCACTTCCTTGAGGAAATCGACCTGGTTTTCCATTTCCTTGAACAGTCGTCCATTGGAAATGGCGACGCCGATCTGTTCGGCAAGGGTCATGGAAAAGGATATTTCCATGGGGGTAAAAGACCGGGTCTTCCTGGTCAGCAACCGCATGATGCCGATGATGTGCCCCTGGAAGATAATGGGCAGGGAGAGGACGCTTTTTATCCCTTCCCTGGCTGCCTCGGCGCTGTGCTGATACAGGGGATCGACGTCGACCCCTGTCTTGGCCACTGGCCGGCCCTTCATGAGCATGTCCATGGTCTCCCGGGTGTCTATGCCTCCCCTGGACAGGTATTGATCGGAGAGCCCGTGGGCCGCACCCAGGACAAAGGTATTGGTGCCTGCATCCAGCAGCCTGATGGTGGCGGCGTCCACTTCCAGGAGTTCAGGCAGGCGCCGTACGACGAGGTCCATGACCTGCTGCGGATCGAGGACCATGCTGATGAGCCTGGTGACCTCCTGGAAAATTTCCAGGTATCCTCTTTCCCTGTTCTGTTCGGCAACCGCTGTCATATCGTTTTGCATCATCGCTCAGGATTCGTCGCCGCCAAGAACCTTGCTGACCTTTTCCTCAAGTTCATTTTTGTCGATGGGCTTGACGCAATATTCATTTGCGCCGAGGCTGATGGCTTCACGGGCCGTTTCCACGGTCGGGTAACCGGTGAGCATGATGGCCCGCATCCCCGGCGCAATCTTTTTCATCTGCGCCAGCACTTCTATGCCGCTCATTTTCTTGAGTTTGATGTCCAGGATGGCCAGATCGACAGGATGTGTCCTGACAAAATCGACCGCCTCTTCCTCCTCGGTGAAGGTGTGGACATTGTGTCCCTTTTTGCTCAGGATTTTCCTGATCAGTATCACCGCATCGTAAACATCATCCAGCACGATAATTTCCGACATGTCCTATTTCTCCTCGTTGAGGGCCTTCTGTTCTACGGCGACCGGCAGCCGCACATGAAATGCCGTGCCCTGTCTTCTTTGTCCGGTTTCCTGGTCCTGCACCGGACTTTCCACGGTTATGCTGCCCCCGTGGTCCCGTATGATTCCATATGTGACGGACAAGCCCAGTCCGGTTCCCTGTCCCACCTCCTTGGTGGTGAAAAATGGATCAAAAATTTTCGATTTGATTTCCTCGGCAATCCCGCTGCCGGTGTCCTGGACGGAAGCGATTATTTCACCGGATGCCTGATCATGCGCGGTGGTAAGAGATATCTCACCGCCATCTGCCATGGCGTGGTGGGAATTGTTCAACAGGTTGATGAAAACCTGGCGCAGTTTCTCCGCATCGCCGATTATCGGGGGCAATCCCGGGCCAAAACGGCGAACAACCCGGATATGGCTGATGTTGAGATTGTGCTCACTGACCGTCAGCACTTCCTCGATCAATTCGTTCAGGTCCACCTCCACCTTGGCGCTGCCCGTCTGGCGGGAAAATTTCAGCAGATCTGCAACAATTTTGCGGCAGGCCTTGGTCTGCCTTTCGATGATCCCCAGATTCTCATACACCTCGCTGTCTTTGTCGAAATCATCCATCAT
>DSAE01000241.1 GCA_011372855.1 Desulfobacteraceae bacterium | reverse complement strand
GAAAAATCAAGCAGATAGGTGCGGGCAAAATTGGTGGAAATTTACTCCTGCAATCAATCGGCTTGAGGTTTATGGTAGTCTCCTCATTCGTCCCCGCCATCGGCGGGGTGGGGCGCTGCCGACAGAATCATGCAGCAATCCTTGCCCGCTTACCCGCGGCGGAACATCTTTTTCAGTTGCGGCCATGACCGGGTGTTGAGCACGTCGCCGGGTTCGAGCCAGCCCCGCCGCGCCTGCCAGATCCCGAAGCGCATGGAATTGAGGCCTTCCGTGCTGTGGGCGTCGGTGGAGATCGCCACTTTGACGCCGAACTCTTTGGCGAGCTTGAGATGGATATCGTTGAGGTCAAGCCGGTCAGGATGGGCGTTGAGTTCCATGAAGCATCCTTTTGCCGCCGCTGCCCTGATAACCTGTTCCATGTCCAGGTCATAGGGCGGCCTTTCGTTGATCAACCGACCGCTGGGATGGCCGAGGATGTCGAAACAGGGATTGTCCATGGCCTTGATGATGCGGGCGGTCTGCCTGTCCCGGGGCAGGTTGAACCTGGAATGCACCGAGCAGACGGTGTAGTCCAGTTCCCGGAGCACGTCGTCGGGCAGGTCGAGGCTGCCGTCCTCGAGGATGTCCACTTCGATCCCCTTGAGCAGGACAATACCCCCCAGTTGTTCGTTGAGCCGGTCTATGTCCCGTATATGGGCACGGAGTTCGTCGGCGTCCAGCCCCCCGGCAATGGTTACATGCTTCGAATGCTCGGTGATGCCGAGGTATTCATATCCCCGTTCCCGGGCCGCCAGCGCCATTTCCATGAGCCCGGCGTGGCCGTCGGTGCGGGTCGTGTGGGCGTGGAGGTCGCCTCGTATGTCCTCGAGGGTCAGCAGGTTGGGGAGCATGCCCTGCGCCGCCGCTTCAATTTCCCCCCGGTCCTCGCGGAGCTCCGGAGGGATGAACGGCAGGCCGACCTGTTTGTACACCCCTTCCTCGGTGCGGCCGGCGACCTGTTTTTTTTCTTTGAACACCCCGTATTCATTGATCTTGAGGTCGTTTTTGACCGCGATTCTGCGCACCGCTATATTGTGGGCCTTGGAACCGGTGAAATAGAGCAGGGCGGCGCCGTAGCTTTCCGCGCCCACGGCGCGCAGGTCCACCTGGACCCCGGATTTGAGCAGGACGGAAGAGCGGGTTGGGCCGTGGGAAACGACGCTCTGCACGTCGTCGTAGTCGAGGAAGCGCTCCATCAGCGGCGATCCGGCAACATGGACCACCAGAATGTCCAGGTCGCCCACCGTTTCCCTGCGGCGCCGATAGCTGCCGGCGATTTCAGCCAGCCTGACCCCTTTGATCTCCCTGAGGTAGGCCAGGAGGGGGCGGGCTATTTCATCGGCGGTCGAAAGCTTGATGCGCCGCCCGCTGGCGGCCAGCCGGTCAAGCTCTTTGCGGATGTTCTGTTCGGTCTTTTCGCCGAATCCTTCCAGATCCCGGATCTGTTGCCTGCTGACCGCCTCCCGGAGCTGAGCCAGGGAGGTGATGCCCAGATTTTTGTACAGGGCGTTGATTTTGCGGGGGCCGAGGCCGGATATCTTGAGCAGTTCCACGAGTCCGGCAGGGATCTCTTCCTCGAGCCCTTCGAGAAAGGACAGTGATCCGGTCCTGACGATTTCCTCTATCTTCGCGGCCAGATCCTTGCCGATTCCCGGCAGGGCTTTCAGGTCCTCCTCTCCTTCGACCATTTCCGCGACGCTGCGGGACAGCTCGCTCACCGTTCTGGCCCCGTCGCGGTAGGCCCTGATGCGGAAAGGGTTGTCTCCCTTGATGTCAAGGAGATCGCCGATACGGTTGAAGATTTCCGCAACGTCAGCATTGTGGATCGGCATGGTGTTCCAGCTCCTTGATTTCCGGCGTCAGCCGGGCTCTGTCACCTGAAAACACAGATCCGGCGCATTGCCTCGCAGCTGCTTGAGAAGGCCCGAGGAGGTTATGGTCCGGCGGAAAATGGGATAGCCCGTTTTTGCGAGACCGCGCGCCATCCAGGTGTTGCAGGTGTTGCAGGCGTGGAAGGCGCCCTCGGCCCGGTAGAACCAGCTTTTTCCGTAGAGACCGGGACCGGTCAGGATTGGATCACCCTCCTCGCCGCGGCTGAAACTGTCGACCACATGGCTCAGCAGGGCCGGATAGTCGGCCTGTTCAACCCGCAGGGCGATGACTTCAAGATCGGAAAAATACAGTTCGGGCGGACCGCGAAAGGCGGAAACATGAAGGACCGCGGCAGTGGGAAGAAAAAGGGCGCTCAGCGACATGGCGAGGTTTTTTTTCTCGGCCTGATAATACCGCAGGTCCCCCCAGCCGATCTCGACATACTCCTCTTCCCGCAGGGGGTCGGCCAGTGCAGAGAGCGCCATGGCAAGATCGGCGGCATCGATCACCAGCCCGACATGCTTGCCATGGTTGACGGCGTACACTGTCCGCGGATCCCGGCAGGAAACCTGGGTGGCGGACGGCAATGGTGCTCTTGCGCAGCCGGCGGCAAGACCGAGCAGTACCAGAAGAATCACGCACCGGATCTGAACGGCGGGTGTCCGGAAACGCCTTGCGCCTCCGGCATGGCTGTCCATCGTGTGGAGTTTTCCCGGTCTGAGGAGCCGATCCATCCGCACTGGGCGTGGCCCGATCCGGCGCCGGCAGGGTCGTCTGCGTATCATGCTCCTGGTATTCAACCTGAACCGCGGTGAAAAAGCAAGGAGATCATTTCACCTTTGGGCCGTCTCTGCCTTGGCGGTTCGCTTTGTTTTCGCCCGCCGCAGCCATTTTTGGGCCGCAGGTTGGGGTGAGATGGAGAACCTAAACAATTCCCTTTGGTTATGTTATGGTTCGTGAGCTCAGCCCAACCTGTGCGACTGATCGCACAAATGCCGGGAAGTTTTTGCCGCTCAAATTTTTGCATTCCATCTGCGTGATCTATCGTTATGTTATAATGAGGCTGTTTCCATCGGAATGTAAGCTCCCCGGAATCGAGATCTGGTTATTTTACCCATGAGAGGGTAGAGTTGTCCGAACAGGAGACAGCCAACCGTTCAGGAAGCCTGATCAACGGGAAAAGCTCATGGACGACCGCATTGTCATCGACGGCAGCATAGGGGAGGGAGGGGGCCAGGTCCTGCGCACCTCTCTTTCTCTTGCCGCCCTGCTCGGGCGGCCGTTCGAGATCCATAACATCAGGCTCAACCGCAGCCGACCGGGGCTTCGTCCCCAGCACCTGGCCGCGGCCAGGGCGCTGGCAACGGTCACCGGGGCCGAATTGGCCGGCGACCGAGAGAACTCGACATCCCTGTTGTTTGCTCCGCAGGGGGTCACGGGCGGCAATTACCGTTTCAGCATCGGAACGGCGGGCTCCGTCACCCTGCTGGCCACTGCGCTGCTGCCACCCCTGCTGTTCGCCCCCAGGCCCTCCTCCCTGGTCCTGGAAGGAGGGACCCATGTGCCCTTCAGTCCGGTTTTTCATTACCTGAGGGAAATATTTCTGCCCTTTCTGCGCCGCATGGGTGCAGAGGTTGAGGCCGATCTCGACCGGTGGGGCTGGTATCCCCGGGGCGGCGGCTCATGCACCATCCGGGTCAGACCGTGCCGGAGTCTGCGGGCCCTGCGGGTCCCCCGGCGTGGCCGGTTGCGCGATCTGACCCTGACCCTGGGGCTGGCCGGCCTGCCGCTGCATATCGTTGACCGCGAAGAGAAGCGGGTGCGTACCTGTCTCGGACAAAAAGGGTATGCTTTGGCCGGACGCTTCGAACCCGCCCCCTCACCGGGTCAGGGCAATGTTCTTTTCCTCAGGGCGGAGTACGAGGAAAGCCTGGCCGGCTTCAGCGTACTCGGCAAAAGAGGCCGGCGCGCCGAACAGGTGGCCGATGAACTCTGCCGGCAGTGGCTCCGTTTTGAGGAGGGAACGGGTTCGGTGGACAAGCACCTGGCGGACCAGATCCTGCTGTATATGGCGCTGGCCGCGGGAGATTCGCTGTTGACGGCCGAGGAGGTCACCAGTCATCTGTCCACCAATATCCAGGTAATCCAGCAATTCCTGCCGGTCCGGTTCTCGATTGACCCAGCGACCCTCGCCGTGGCTGTATCGGGGGTCGCCCGCGCCCCCGTTGAAAGCGGTGCGCCACAGGCGTGACGGTGCGGCGGTTTTCGCCTCGGGGATTGGACCGGAGGAGGGGAGGGCGGGTTTTCTCATTTGACAATACTGTATTTTCATTCAACAATTAAAGTATGGCCCGTTTCAGAATGATCACAGCAGGAACAGAATGATGCAGGTACGTCCCGATTCCCCCCTGCGCCACCCGATGCGTTTCGGCCGGCGCACCATGAGGCTGCTCCTGGCCTATACCCTGGTCTGGTTTATTCTTGCCGGGGCAGAGCCTTCCAGTTGGATCATCGGTATCCCGGCGGTCCTCCTGGCCGTCGCCGTCTCTCTTTTTCTCTCGCCTGGCCCAGGACTCTCCTTGAGTCTTGCGGGCCTGCTGTTGTTCATTCCTTTCTTCATAGTTCAATCGGTCATGAGCGGCGTTGACGTGATGCGGCGGACGTTTTCACCCGTACCGCGCATCCGGCCGGGCATGGTTGCCTACCGTACGACCCTGGAAGGCAGCGGCCGCATTCTGCTGGCCAACGTGATCAGCCTGCAGCCCGGCACCCTGAGCGCCGATCTGCGCGAAGAGACGATACTCATTCATGTTCTGGATACGGAGATGCCGGTAGAGGAGAACATCCGGGCGCTGGAGCGCCGGATTGCCCGAATTTTTCCGCACCGGTCCGTCCCGGAGGAGTCGGCATGATCCATGTAGCGGTGGCATTGTTCCTGTTGCTGACCGTGGTTCTGGGGATGATCCGCATCGTCTACGGCCCGACGGTGGCGGACCGGATGATGGCCGCCCAGCTCTTCGGCACCAGCGGTCTGGCCATTCTGCTTGTCCTGGCCTGGGGGATGGACATGCCGGAACTGATCGATATCGCCCTGACGTTCTCATTGCTGGCCACCCTGGCCACCATGACCTTTGTCAGGCGGGTCTGGTACGAGGAGGGCAAAAGTGACGATTCCTGAAATCATCGGCCTGGCCTGCATCGCCGCCGGGATACCGTTTTTTTTGTCGGGAACGATCGGCATGCTCCGTTTCCCGGATATTTTCACCCGCCTCCACGCCCTGACCAAGGCGGACAACGTAGGTCTGGGATTCCTGATCATCGGCCTGTGCCTGCAGACGGATGACTGGTTCATCGTCATCAAGCTGGTGCTGATCTGGGTCCTGGTGCTGACGGCCAGCTCCGCCTCCTGCCACCTGGTCGCCCGGCGGGCCTTGCAGAAGGGAATCAGACCGTGGACCAGGGAATGAAAATGCTTCTGACCGGTTTCGATCTCCTGCTCGCGCTCACCCTGCTCTGGCTGGCATGGCAGCTTCTCCGGTCAACGGATATTTTCAAGGCGATAATTTTTTTTATCTGCTTCGGCCTGCTGATGTCCCTGGCCTGGGTGCGGATGCACGCTCCGGATGTTGCGCTTGCCGAAGCGGCCATCGGCACCGGATTGACCGGACCGTTGTTCCTCGCCGCTCTGCGAAGAATTGAACGGAAAGCAGGGAAGAACATGATGTCGGAGCCGGCGGGAAACGGCGAGGAAACCGGCAGCCGCTGGAAGGCGCGCAACAGGGAGATGAGCCCCCTGCTGTGGACGGTGACGGCGCTGACCTGCTGCCTGGCGGGCCTGCTGATCTGGACCGTGTTGATCATTCCCAGGCCGCTCCCGGGGCTGGCCGACCAGGTGGCCGGCAGTCTCGCCGAAAGCGGCGTCAACAATCCGGTCACCGCGGTTCTGCTGAATTTCAGGGGATATGACACTCTGCTGGAGGTCATGGTCCTTCTCCTGGGGGCGATCACTGTCTGGTCGATCACCCATGCCCCGTTTCCCCCCAGGGTCCCCGATACCAGTCCGGTGCAGAAGGCGGCGGTCCGCCTGCTGCTGCCCCTTATCTGCCTGATCGGCGGCTACCTGGTCTGGCAGGGTGCCTATCAGACCGGGGGAGCCTTCCAGGGAGGCGCCGTTCTTTCAGCCGCCCTGGTGCTGCTCCTGATTTCCGACTTCCTGTGGCTGCCGGGGATGAGGTCCCTGCCTCTGCGCCTTGGATTGACCCTGGGACCGCTGGTGTTTGTCCTGCTGGCCGGTTTCGGAATACTGGTCGAAAAAACCCTGCTCAGGTTGCCGGTCGAATACGCCGGCCCCTTGCTGCTGTTTCTGGAGGCCGCCTGCGGCCTCAGCATCGGCCTGACGCTGGCCGCTTTTTTCGCCGGTGGCAGACCCGCCTCGGACCTGCGGGAAACGCCCTACAGTGGCGAAGCAAAAGGAAAGGGGCCGGCGGAATCATGACCACCATACTCTACAGCGTCACCGGGTTGCTCCTTTTCGTCTTCGGTCTTTTCGCCCTGATTGTCTGTCCCCATCCCCTGCGCAAAATACTGGGCGGCAATGTCATGTCCGCCGGTATTTTTCTTTTCCTGGTCGCCGCTTCCTATCGTGCCGACACAGGGGAAATTGATGCCGTCCCGCAGGCAATGGTGCTGACCGGGATTGTCGTCTCGGTCTGCATCACCGCCGTGGCCCTGGTTCTGTCCACCCGCCTGCAGCAGGCAGCGGACCAGGGAGCGAGGAGGCGGAGGAAAAGACGGCGTGAGGAGGACGCGGGGGAATAATGGCTTTTGCCGATTCCTGGATAGTTGTTCCGGTATTCGCGCCGTTGACGGCCGCCCTGCTTGCCTTCCTGGTGCGGCGCGCCTCTTTTTTCATCTCCCTGGCGGCGGCCTGCCTGAGCCTTCTGGCCGTCGCCGTTCTCGTCAACCGGTTTCTTGTCAACGGGCCGGCGGCCTACGCGGTGGGCGGCTGGGACCCGCCCCTCGGCATCTGCCTGCGCACGGACGGTCCAGCCCTGATCATGCTGGTGCTGACCGCCGTGGCCGGAGTGGGGATTTCCCTGTACGCAAAGGGATATTTTACCCTCCGGATCGAACGGCCTTCCCGTGTCGGCCGGCCGGAGAGGCAGGAGCGGTTTTTCTGGCCGCTGTGGATGCTGCAGTTGACGGGCCTGAACGGTCTGTATCTGTCCGGGGATATCTTCAATCTCTATGTGACCCTGGAAGTGATAGGCGTCTCCGCCGCGGCCCTCGCCGCCCTTTCGGGCAAATCCGCATCGCTCATCGCCGCCCTGCGGTATCTCCTTGTTTCCCTTCTCGGGTCCATGAGCTATCTGCTGGGAGTGGTGTTTGTCTATAAAACCTACGGGGTGCTTGATCTCGGCCTGCTGCAGGCTGCGGCGGCCCCGGCGCCGGGTGTCATTGCCGCCATGGCCCTGATGAGCGTGGGGCTCCTGTTGAAGACCGCCATTTTCCCGATGCATTTCTGGCTGCCGCCGGCCCATGCCAACGCCCTGGCGCCGGTCAGCGCCATACTTTCCGGGCTGGTGGTGAAGGGGTCGTTCTTTCTGCTGTTCAGGCTGTGGTTCGATATTTTCTCCCCGGTCCTGCCCGCCGCGGCCTTCAACCTGATGGGGTCGCTGGGAGCGGGGGCCATCATCTGGGGCGGGGTGCAGGTCCTGCGGCAGCAGCGTCTGAAACTGCTGATCGCCTATTCCACCGTTTCCCAACTGGGATATCTGGTCATCGCTTTTCCGCTGGCATTTGCCGGCGGCAGCAGTCAGGCCTGGAGCGCCGTCCTGTTCATGGCCTCGGGGCATGCCTGCGCCAAAATCGCCATGTTCATGAGCGCCGGGACCATCATGCTGCACGCCGGCCATGACCGCATCAGGGATCTGGCCGGCATCAGGGCGTATCTGCCGGTCACCGCCTTTGCCTATGCCGCCGCCGGAGTCAACCTCATCGGCCTGCCTCCTTCCGGAGGCTTTATCGCCAAGTGGATGCTGCTCATAACAGCGCTGGCCGGCCATCAGTGGCTGTGGGCCGTCGTCCTGCTGGCCGGGAGTTTCCTGGCCACCGCCTACGTGTTCAGGGTCGTGGCGCAACTTTTCGTCATCCCCCCCGACAAGCCGGTCATAACCCGGCGGCGGGCCGGCCTCCTGGAATGGCCCGCTTTGATCATGGCCCTGCTCTCCCTGCTGCTGGGCCTCATGGCACCATATCCCCTGCGGCTCCTTGAGGCCGGACAAATAGTACGGACCGCGATGACCATGGGAGGAGGACCATGAGCTGGGAGAATGTCCTGATCGTCGCCATCCTGATGAGTTCCTTCCTCCCCGGGGTCATCATTTTCATGCTGCCGGAACGGAGCACGGCCCTGCGAACAGGTCTCAACCTTTTCGGCGCCGGGCTGAAAATGGCACTCGTCATCGTCATGGATCTCGCCATTTATTACGGCAGGATTTTTCAAATGCGGCTGGAACTCATGGAAGGGGTGGAGCTGTTTTTGAACGCCGATCCCCTGTCGGCTATGTTCGCCACCCTGTCCAGCGCACTCTGGCTGCTGACGACCATATACGCGGTGGGCTACCTGGAGGGCTCCCCGAACCGCAGCCATTTTTTTGGCTACTTCAGCCTGTGCGTGACGGTGACCATCGGCATCGCCATGGCCGGCAACCTGGTCACTTTCCTGCTGTTCTACGAAATGCTCACCCTGACCACCTACCCCCTGATCATCCACCGTGGAACCGTTGAATCCCTGCGGGCCGGCCGCAATTATCTTGTTTACACTTTCGGCGGCGGCGGGATCTTCCTGTTCGCGGTCATCTGGCTGCATACGCTGGCCGGGCCTGCCGATTTCAGCGCCGCGGGACTGGCACGGCAGCTGGTCGAAAGTGAAGCACCCGTCCTGCGCTGTATTTTTCTGTTGATGATTGCCGGGGTAGGGGTGAAGGCGGCTCTGGTGCCGCTGCATGGGTGGCTTCCCCAGGCCATGATTGCCCCGGCGCCGGTAAGCGCCCTGCTGCACGCGGTGGCGGTGGTCAAGGCAGGGGCCTTCGGCGTCACCCGCATCGTGCTTGACGTGTTCGGCGTGAACAACATTATCGAACTCGGCCTCATGCCCTGGCTGATCGCCATCGCGGCGGCCACCATTATCTGGGGTTCCCTCAGGGCGCTGCAGCAGGACGGCCTCAAGCAGAGACTGGCCTTTTCCACCGTCAGCCAGATATCCTATATTGCCCTGGGCGTCAGTCTGGCCGACCATAGACTGGCACTCATAGGCGGCCTGGTCCATCTCATTCACCAGGGATTGATGAAGATCACCCTGTTTTTCTGTGCCGGTAATCTTGCCGAAACCCTCGGCATTCATAGAATCAGCGAAATGGCCGGAGTCGGGCGCCGCCTGCCGCTCACCATGGCGGCGTTCACCGTGGGCGCCATGGGGATGATCGGCATCCCCCCGACGGTCGGATTCATCAGCAAGTGGTATCTCTGCCTCGGCGGATTGGAGGCGGGCAACCAGTGGGTAATCATGGTGCTGATCGTCAGCAGCCTCCTCAACGGTGCTTATTTTCTGCCGGTCATCATCACCGCCTGGTTCGGGAAGCAGCAGGGGCCCTGGCCGCAGGAAAGAAAATTCGGCCGGCTCGAAACCCACTGGATGCTGTTGATTCCCCCGCTGGTTACCGCCCTAACGGTTATTGCGGCCGGGGTCATTGCCAACGCCCAGTTCAGTCCCCTGACCTGGGTGAAATTTGTGGTCCAGGATTACAGCCACTGATGTTTTTGCAAACGCTCCAGAATTTCATGAATGAGGCCGGGCTGTCCCTGGTTGCAGGGGTCCCCCTGCTGCTGGCGGCCGGCTGCTGGGCCCGCTGCCTTCGGAAATGGAGCTTCCGGCTGCTGCCCCTGGCCGCTCTGCCCGCCCTGCTGGCGGTGCTGCTGGTGTCGCCCGGGCTGGAGATCCAGGTGAAGTGGTTTTTCATGGGCGGCACCATGGGCATCGATGCGAGCGCCCGGATTTTTCTTGGGGTATCGGCCTGTGCCTGGTTGTTCGCCGCCCTGGCGGCCGGGGAAAAATTCCGGGACGATCCGCACCGGCACCGGTTTGCCGGATATTTCCTGGCCTCCATGGGCGGTAATTTCGGGCTGATTCTGGCACGGGACATACTGGATTTTTACCTGTTCTTTGCCCTGATGAGCTTCAGCGCTTACGGGCTGATCATCCACAATCGGACAGCCGCGGCCGCCAAGGCGGGCCGTGTCTACCTGGTCCTGGTTTTTCTTTCCGAGCTGGCCATGTTCACCGCGCTGGTTCTCCTGTCGGCCAGGGGGGAGGTTCCCCTGGCCGGGGCCATCCCCGGCGCCGATCTCTCCCCCCTGTTGATCATTCTGCTGTTCATGGCTTTCGGCGTCAAGGTCGGGGCGCTGCCTTTCCAGTCCTGGATGGCGCTTTCCTACCAGCAGGCGCCCGTTCCCGGCGCCACCGCGCTGGCCGGGGCCATGGTCAATGCCGGCATCATCGGCTGGTTGCGGTTTTTCCCCTTCGGCCATGTTGTTCTGCCGGGAGGAGGTGTTTTTTTCATCGTCATGGGAGCGGCGGCGGCGCTTTACGGCGTCTTCTTCGGTCTCTACCAGGACAAACCGGGGCGGGTGCTGGCTTCCTCCAGCATCAGCCAGATGGGCCTGGTCACGCTCATTGCCGGCTACGGACTGCTGTCGGAGGATGCGGGCATGTCGGCCCTGCCCCTCATGACCCTGTTCGCCGTGCATCATTCCCTGGCCAAGACCTCTTTGTTCCTGGGCTATGACCTGGTCGATCGCGGCGGTCGGCCGGCGGACGCGATTCTTGCGGCCGGCCTGCTGGTGCCGTGTCTTTCGCTGGCCGGTCTTCCGTTGACCAGCGGGGCGATGATCAAGGGTGCTCTGAAGGAGCTTGCCCACCTGGGAGGGGATGCGTGGTATGTCTTCGGCGCGGTTTTTCTGCCGCTGAGTTCGGTCGGCACAACGATCCTGATGCTGCACTGCATCGGACTGCTCAGAAAGCGGAGCAGAGCCGGCCCCAGGGGAAAAACAACCGTGATCGCCTGGTTATGGGTGTTGAGCATAGCCGGTGTAGTCTTGGTGCCGTGGATGTGGCAGCCTCTGCGGGAGATGGCCGGTTATTCCCTGCGGGCCAGGACTGTGGTGCAGTCGTTGTGGCCGGTGGGGCTGGGCGCTGTCCTTGCCTGGCTCTGGTTAAATGCCGGCGGCAGGCTGCCGGGAAGGGGCCGTCCCTCAGCCGATTTTGACGATCTGGTCCGTTGGGTGCATGTCAGATTTCTGTACATGTTGACATTGGTGACGGACTTCCTGGACCGCCTGCGGGACAAAATCGTGCGGGAACCGTTCCGGCAGCGCGGATTCCGGAGATTCATCCGCTCCAGGGGCCCTGCCCGGTTGGAAAGGATGCTTGGCCGTTGGCCGGTGGTCTTTCTGTTTTATCTGCTGCTCAGCGTCGTCCTGTTCATGATGATGCTGACGGCCGCATATCAGAAGTCAGAGGTAGGATGAGAAGGCTGGTCTTCCTCGCGAGCTGTGATAGAATCACGCTCAAAAGATTAACGCAGTCCAAGAGGCT
>DSAE01000243.1 GCA_011372855.1 Desulfobacteraceae bacterium | reverse complement strand
CCGCTGGTGTGGGATGTTTTGGTCCTCAATCTGTACGCCCTGGCCTCGGCGGTCTATCTCTACATCCTGATGCTGCCGGAGCTGACCGGCAGGCTCTCCTGGCTGGCCGTCAAGGTGGACAACCCCCACGATTTCTCCGAGAAATGGGCCCGGCGCATCGCCCCGGTTGCCCTTCTTTTCGCCATCGGCATCCATGTGGTCACAGCCTGGATTTTTTCCACCCAGGGCGCCCGCGACTGGTGGTTTACCCCGGTCATGGCTCCGGATTTTGTCTCGGTCGCCATCGCGGTGGGCACGACGGTCGTTCTGCTGGCCGGGGCGCTGGCTTACGGGACCGGGAAAAAATATGAAGAAGCATACCGGACCCTCGGCCTGATCATCTTCATCGCCACCTGTGTGCACCTCTTTCTGATGATGAACGACCTGGTCATCCATGCCTGGTATGGCAAGGCTGAAACCCACACGATCATGGCGGTTGCCTGGGGCGATTTTGCCTTGCTGCACGTGTTTGAGGTTGCGGCGCCGCTCATCGGCGCCGGGCTCCTGCTCCTGCCTTCGGTCCGGCGGTCGCTGCCGCGGCTGGCCCTGAGTTCGGCACTGCTCATAGCCGGGGTCTTTGCCCACCGCTTCCTGCTCATGCCCGCCGCCTATAACAGTGTGCCCATGACCATAACGCCGCTGGGTCTGCCCAATACCCACTGGTCGTTGCCCATTGCCTCGGGACGCTTTACTCCCGGGATGAGCTCCTTTCTCGAACAGTACAGCTACAGCCCCTCGCTGGTGGAAGTGGTGATCCTGCTCGGCATTATGGCGTACGCGGTATTCCTGGTCCTGCTGGCCATATCCAGGCTGCCCATTCTGGCCAGGGAGAGGAGCTGACATGGCCGCCGACATGCTGCACCCCGGTTTGTGGTCCGTCTCGCGGCTGTTCAGTTATCCTGATGGCAGGGAGGTCCCGGCCTGCATGCCGGAGGAAGTGGAAACCGAGGCCCGGGCCTTGATCGCCGAGATGAAGGGCATCGATCCCGTCCGCCTGGAAAACGAATATATCCGGCTTTTTGTCAATGCCATGCCGGAGGTGCCCTGCGCGCCTTATGGTTCCGTGTACCTGGAAGGCACGATCATGGGGGAATCAACCGTGAAGGTGGGCGATGTCTATCGCAAATACGGCATGGCGCACGAGGAGCTGGCTGATCACATAGCCGTGGAAAGCGAATTCCTGGCCTGGCTGTACGGAAAGGCCGGGGAAGCTCCGGAAGCAGGGCAGGATTTTGCGTATCTTCTCGGTCATCTGCGGCAATGGACCGGTTCTTTTTTTGACCAGGTCATTCGCCACAACCGGCTGGGCTGTTATCGCCGCGGCGCTGAACTTGCCCGTCGTATGCTTGACGATATTGCCTGACCCGGAGCAACAGGGCCCGGCCCAGCCGGTTGCAGGGCCGGGAGAGTAAACGGCGGCTGCAGGAGGATATCGTCGATGCCTTGGTCGGGATCAGCCGGCAGGTTCGTGGTGTTGACCCCGGCTCGGCCGGTCTGGGCCGCTTCCCAGGGACAGGTAGAGTCCAAGCTGCATAGACTGCTAACCTGGTGCAATCAAGAGGATAAACCTGTGGCGGTCTGGGGAGTGCGGGAATTGTCGTAAATGTTTTGTTTGTTCCGCGACAGAATGGCCTGAAGCAGGGGGGATGGGAAAAAAAGGCAGGGGAATCAGTCCCGCTGTTGCGCATCACCGCCCGTTGCCGCTGCGAGCTCACGGGCGAGCTGCATGAACTGGCGGGCAGAGGGGCTTGTCCGGTCATATTCGCAGACGGGGAGATGGACGATCTGCGATTCCTTCATTTTTTCATCGTGCTCGATGACCGTGTCCAAAACCCGGTTGCCGAACATGTCCCTGATCTTCCGGTGGATGACCTCGGAAGCAGTGCTGCGGCGGTTGTGCATGCTGACCAGGATGTGGTAGTCGATGTCGCGCCCGGACTTCCTGCGCACAAAGTGAATGATGTCCTCGATCCTGTGGATGCCCTGCATGGAGAGGTACTCGCAGGGAGTGGGAATCAGGACGTGGTCGGCGGCCATCAGCGCGTTCAGGGTGCAGAATCCGAGGGCGGGGGGGGTGTCGATGAGGATGAAGTCATATTGATCGACGATTTGCTGCAAGCGGTTCCGCAGCAGGGTTTCAAAGCCCGGCCGGTACATGTAGTATTTGGTCAGGAGCGCCATCCTGCTGTTTGACGGCAGGAGGTGCAATCCCGGAAATCTGGTTTCGTGGATGTAGTCCGAGAGGTTTTCCGACCCAGCGTACAGAACATCGAAGAAAGACTGCGCCCGGGAGGAAAAGCCGAGCGATATGGTCAGGTTTGCCTGGACGTCGAAATCGATGAGCAGCACCTTTTTGTCCAGGAGGGCCAGGCTCATGCCGAGGTTTAGGCAGGTCGACGTTTTGGCGACTCCGCCCTTCTGGTTGCTGATGGCGAAAACCGCATGTCCGGACGGGGTCGGCCCGCCCTCGGGGTAAGGGGTTTTCCGTTCGTCAGCCGGCTCGTTGCGGACGGTGAAGCCGTGGTTACAGTGGGCGCACCGCACCCTGACCCGGGGCCTGTTGATGGCTGACACATCCAGATTGTATCGTTTTCCGCACTTCTCACATGTGATGATCATGTTCGGTCCTTTGAGCCGTTTTCCGGGATGATCGGCCGGAGGGGCATCAGTCCTGCACTGCACGGCTCTCCGTTACGGCTGCCGTGTTTGTCCGGACGCTGTGCATGAGTTCTTCGATGTCCGGAATGCTTGCGATTTCCTCTTCATCCTCGATGGAGGCTGTATCCAGATCCTTCTCCCGTATCAGGTGTTCCGCCAAAGCTTTGATGACGACGACCTCCAGGCCGATGAGGGAGTCGACAATCAGGCCGGTCTTCCTCGGGCCGGAAGTCATGATGACGATATACTGCGTTGTTTTTTCCCGGTCGGCCTGGTCGATATCGATGAACCGGTTCAGGGCGTAAACCGGGATGCGCTCGCCCCGCAGCATAATGGATTCGCCGTCGGCGTCCTGCATGATCTGCCCCGGGACAAGCCGGAGAACCTCCTCGACGCCGGACAGCGGTACGGCGTAGTTTCCGGACCCGGCAGTGAACTTCAGGGCTCTGAACAGCGGGACGCGCAGGGGAACCTGCAGCCGGACCTGGGTTCCCTTGCCTGCCGTAGATTTGATGCTGATCGAGCCGTTGAGCCGGTCGACCAGGGATTTGACTTTGTTCATTCCATCCCCATGGTTCCGGGCGGCTGCACCGGTGGAGGCGGGGTAGCCCGGAGCGAGGATTATGTCGACCAGTTCGGCGTCGGACATTCTGTACAGTTCCTCACCACTGTACAGATTGGCGGCCAGGGCGGCGGATTTGACTTTGCCGGGATCGATGCCGCGGCCGTCATCACCGATTTCGATAAAAAGATGTCGATGGTCCTGATGGGCGGCAAGGCGCAACGAACCAAACTCGTCTTTTCCCGCATGCCGGCGTTCGGCCGGGCTTTCCAGGCCGTGGTCCACGGCGTTTGCGACAATGGGCATCAGGCATTTTTCCAGGTCCCTGAGCAGGGACTGGTCGATCTCGGTTTCCTGCCCCTGGATATCCAGGCAAACCTTTTTTTCGTTCTCCTCGGCCTGGCGGGCGACAACATTTCTGAACAGGTTGAACAGGCGGCTGACCGGCATCATCCGTATTTTCAGGAGTCCGGCGATAATTTCTCTCGTTGCCCGGCCGCCGGACAGGCCATTGTCATCGAGGCGGGAGAGCAGACTGTTCAGCGATTTCAGCTTTCCGGCGGCGCGGCCCGCTTCCCGGGGATCGAAGTCAAAGCTGGTGATTCCCCTGTAGAGACGGGCAAGCGACGAGCGTTCGGCAAGCAGTTCGGCAAACCTGCTGCGGCACGCGTCCGCGGCGTGAGCATCTGCTGGGAAGGCTTGGGTTCGGCCGGCGGTCAAAGCATCAATGGTTAGCGGCTCGAGGAGCAGTTCGCCATGATCAGGAACCGTGACCCGGGCTGTAAGGATTTCTTCCATGACCTGGTCCACATGGGCGGATCCCTCAACCGCATCACTGTCAGGGCGGGTTTGCAGGGCTTGCAACAGTTTTTCATACAGATCGGCGTCGATTTCTTCACCCGGAATTCTCTCTTCAAACAATGGACTTTCCGGTTCGCCGGGGGAGGGCTCCTCGTCCAGCGATTTCAAAGCGGCGCTGAGTTTGCGCAGCAGGTCGCTGCGGGAAGGATCGGCACTGTACGGGCCGATCTTTTCCTGCTCCCCCTCAAGGTCCGAAAAAGTTGAATCGGCATCCGCTTCGGATTCCTGCACTTCATCTTCCGATTCCGGAGCGGGATGGACGTCTTCCCGGATTTCCTTTTCAAATCCGTCGTGGGGCGGTGCCTCTGCCGGGGGCGGTTTGACCGCGGCGTCAATGTCCGGAGGAGGTTCGGTTCCGCTCCCCGGTTCCTGGGCGGCCAGGGCCGAGACAAGGGCCTCATTGTCGTCGAATTCTTCGTTTTCAGCCTCCTCCAGCCTGCTGAAGAGACCTTTCAGGGAAAACGGAAAGTCGGTTTCCTCCAAATCAAGGGGAGGAAATTCGTCGGCCGGTCCGGGTCCCGTGGTCCGGGGCTGGCTCGTCGCCAGCCCGGGTTCGGGGGAAATATCCCCATCGCTCGAAGGAAAAAGGGCGGCGATTTCACTGATCCGTTGCTCCATGAACGCCATGGAAACCTTGTTGCCGAGGGAGAGATCGATGTCGGCCATTTCCAGTTCGGCGATCCATTGCAGGCAATATTCCGCCAAGGGTTCGTATCCCATGTAGTTGGCCGAATACTGGAGCTTGCCGACAAGGTCTGAACACTCGTTGATGAGCCTGGATTTGTCACGGGTTTGCGGGTACCTGTCGGCCAACACCTGGAGCTGGGCGAGTTTTTCGTGCAGGTGCTGGACAAAGATCCGGAACAACTCCTCGTCAAATTCATTTCTGCGCCTTTCCTCTTCCAGGAAGGAGGCGTCAAGGGCAACCGGGGTGACCCTGCCGGCTTCCCTTCTGGCCATACGGCTTTGTCCCGAGGGTGCGGTCATCTCGCCATGGGCGGCATCCTGTTCGGGGCCGGACAGTGGCGCCGGCTTTCCAGGAGGGGGTTCCCCGGCAATGTTCCCTTGCTCTTTCACAGGGGGGATGTTTTTCTGCTCACGGTCCGCCCGGGCCTCTTTCCCCGCCCGTGATTCCTCCCTGGCCGCCGCCATCGCTTTTTCCAGATGGGCAGGGTCAGCGGGGATGTCTTTGACCTGGGGGAAGAGAGCGGCGATCCGCTTGATGTTTCCGTCCATGAAATCAAAAGATACCGGACTGCCGACAGACAGTTCGACACTCATCATTTCCAGTTCCGCCACCCATTGCAGATAGAAATCGGCCAGCCGTTGATACCCCATGTAATGGGCCGATGATTGCAGTTTGCTCACAAGATCGGAACAGAGCGTGATGATGCCCTCCCTGTTCGATTCGTTGGTGTAGCTGTTGGCCAGAGCGCGCAGCAGGGACAGGTTTTCCTGGGTCTGGTCCAGGTAGATTTGCAGAAGTTCCCGGTCAACTTCACGGTTATATTCTTCCTGGGTCATTTCAGGGGGGAGCAGGGACAGGTCAACACTCTCCTCCGGCGGTAATTTTTCGATGCCTGCCGCGGCCGGCTGCTGATCGGGCCCGGCGTTCTTTTCCCGGCGGATTTTCTCCTCCAGTGCACTGATCTGATCCAGGAGATCTTTTACCGGGACCCGTTCCTGCCGGCTGGATTCAATTTCCCCGACAAGCCGGGCGATTCGATCCCTGGCCCCAGCTATCACATCAATGACATCCTGGTCCGGTTCGGTTTTTTCCTGGCAGACAAGGTCGATCAGGCCGGCCAGGTGAAAGGCAAGTTCGGAAACCCGGCCGAAACCAGCGTGCAACGCATCGTTCCTGATGGAACGGATGGTCCGGAAAGCATCGTGAATAAATTCCTTGTCCTTCGGCTTTTTTTCGTGCCTAAGGAGATTTACGCTTATCAGTTCAAGGTTTTTATTCGTTTTTTCAATGAAGTCTTCGACTTTCCGTACTTCATCCATCATAATGTCCTTTTGTGTCAAGGGACAACCTCCGCCGCCGCCGGGGGTGGATCATACCAGGATTCCCTTCGCCTGCCGTTCATCTTCATCCCCTCTGTCATCGCTCATCGCGGATGCACGGGCGTGATTGTCGAGTTCATCGCCAAGCGCCTCGACCTGAACGGTTATTGTCTGGATTTTTGTCCCCACCTCCTGCAGCGTCGCTGTCATATGGTCGATTTCACCGGCAAGGCTTTGCGGGGCGGGTTGGAATTTGTCCCATGGCGAGCTTTCTGCTTTATGCAGTTGCGCAAGTCCATGGAGGGAGGAAGATATTTCCCCGGTTGCCTGCTTCGCCCGCTTGGCCTGCCTGTCCAGCTCTTCGACAACCACGGCGAATTCCCTGCCGCCGGCTCCTGCGTGTTCGGCCTTGATGGCCGCGTTAAGGGCAAGGATGCGGGTTTCCTCGGCCAGGTCGGCGGTGATCCGGATAATGTCGTTTATCCGTTCGGTAAACGGGGCTGTTGGAGTGTCAGAACCAACGCTGTCCGCGGCGGCTTCAGATGCTGCTTTAAGGGACCGGCGGAGCATGGCCGAACGGTCCATGAGGTCCTTGATGTCCTGGGCGGACGCGGCGCACAGGTTACCTAATCGGCCGACGATGGCGCTGACCCGGTCCGGATCAAGGGGCAGGGCGATATCGGCCCGGGTGACATTTTCCTCGTGCCCGGTTTCCCCTTGCCGCCCTGATGCCTCTTTGCCCCCTTCTTCCGGCCGCGGGCCCGCGGCGGTTCTGGTCTGCGCCAGGGTGCGGATTTCTTGGGCAAGCAGGTCCAGTTCACCGTTACCGTTGATCTCAGGGTCGTCGGGCAGTTCGTCTTCCTCGTTGAGGCGGCGCACCCTGCCGCGCAAACGAAGTATCGGCGAGATGATCGAGTCGGCCAGCCGCGAAGCGGCCAGCAGGCAGAGGAGGCCGGCCGCGACCATGGCTGCGGCGACAACGGCGACAGTGTGCCGAAGGGGAAGGACGGGGAGGCGGAATTGAACTGCTGCCGCGGCCGTTCCGTTGCTTCCCGCGTCGCTGAGGTGTTGTTCGAGCTCGGCAAAGGCAAGATCGACTCCGGCCGCCCGGTCGTTTATTTCCTCGTCCGCCCTGACTACGGCGGTGAAGGTTTCCCGGTACTGCTGGACCGCCTCCCGCATCGCCGCGTTGTTCGCTCCGGCCGCCGATGGGCTGTCAATGTCCCGGGCAAGCTGGTCCAGGGCGGCGAGGACAAGATCGGCCCCGCCTTTTCCCCCCCGGCTCAGGTATGTTTCCTCGTGGCGGCGCAGGGTTTCGAGATGTGATGCGGGAGGGGGCGGGGAAGACAGTTCGCCGATCGATTCATCCAGGAGGCCCGAGGCCTTGCGCAGCAAGCCGGCCAGCCGTTGCTGTTCATTGGCGAGGGCGGGAGCCAGCGAGCTGTCTCCGGAGGGCAGGCTGACCGCATAGTGGCGCTCCAGAATCGTGGCATAGGTATTGAGTCGTTTCCGCAGCACTTTCTTCTGTTCCTCGGGGAAGGGAGTTTCTCCGAGGACCGGGTCAAGGGTCCGGACGGCGGTCTCCAGGGATTCACGGGCGGCGGGGGTGGGGGTGCGCAAGTATTCGCCCTGGGCGGCAAGGATCTTCTCCAGGGCCTCCCGCGTGCTCTGCGGCTTCCTGGCGGGCCACAGGCTTTCCAGTCTTCCGGCCGCCGATTTGAGTTCGCCCAGCAACCCTTCGTCCCTGTTCAATCCTTTCGTCTCCAGGCTGGCCACCAGTCCCTGAAAGCCGGCGTCGTATTGCCCGATCAGACTGCCGGTCCGGCGTGCTTCCCGGACCCCGGCATCATCATTGCCGGCGGCGGCGGTTTCCTCCAGCTGATGGGCAAGCTCCGTAAGCCGCTCCACGGCCGACCTGAAATGCAAAACGCTCTCAACATTTCGTTGCTGCAGGAACTGCTCCGCATTGCGCCCTGCCTCTCCCAGCAATTCCGTCAGATTTTCCCTGGCGTGGACCGCGGCACTGTCTCTGCTGCGGCCGTCAATACCGGTCTGCCCGAGGGCAAACAGACTGTAGAGGCTGTATCCCGTAATCAGTGAAGAGAGCAGCAGGGTTCCGCCGACGAGCAGCAGAATTCTTGTCTTGATTGATTGACCGGCAAATTTTGAGCCGGACGATCCGTGGCTCATGTATTTCCCCCTTTTATGCATGGCTGCCGTCTCCGTTTTCAGTGCGGCGGAAATTGCCGGAAACCGATAATGCCGGATTCATTTCCCCTTGGGGATGATCTCCGCTCCCAGCATCATCATTTTCGTCAGGGCGGTGTTCGATCCGGACGGGTAGGACTCGGGCAACGGCTTGAGGCGGTATTGGGCCGGCCCCCAGTTAAGAACCTCTTCCATGGCGCTGCTGCCGTTCATGTCGGCGGTGCGGACACCGCTGATCACGCCGTTGTCGAAATAAAAAATCGCCCTCTTGTTCGCGCCCGCGGTTGCTTCGATGAGGCAGGACTTCTGCATCAGGTTGATGAGGGGCAGCATCGCGGTTATAAATATACCCGGACGGAAGTTGATCTCATCCCGGCAGTCGAGCATTGTAATGATTTCGCCGTGCAGTCTGATGTGGTCAAAGGGTTTGTTGATATAGCTGAACAGGCTGTCCCCCTGGAATTTCTTTCTCAGGGAATGGTTCCTGAGGGAGGTGGTGACGATGCAGAGAATGTTCGGGTAATCTCTGGTTACCGTGGCGAGGAGCTCCACTCCGTCCATTTTGGGCATCTCGAGATCGGTCACCATTATTGCCGCCCTTGTCGATCTGAGAATCGCCAGGGCCTGCATGCCGTGCATGGCGGTCAGAATGTCGAACTGGCCGAAATTCATCAGGCCGTTTTTCAGGCGGGTTAACAGCCTGACATCATCGTCCACGATAAGAATTTTATCTTTTGCCATAGTAAATATCCTGATCTTTCCGCAATCGGAATTTTTCCCGGGCCTGTTGATAATCCCTTCACGGCAATGAACGTGGCCGGAGGCCGCGCCGTAATTCAATGACCTGTCCCGTTTCGGTGGCCGTGGTTGATTTTTTCGCAACAATCTCTGGGGGAATCATATGTCATGTTGCGGTAAATTATATGAATAATATGGAAAATTAGTCAAGACGGCTTATCCTTCCAGAATCTTCCGTGCATGGTGAAAAACCGCCGCCCGGCAGCGACTTTCGAGATTTGCCGACGGATGTTTTTGGGCCCGCATCATTCTTTTCGTTGATAATTCAATGGAATTTCATTACATTTTTTCTCAGTTGCACATTGAGCGGAAATCCGTGCTGTTTTTTAATACTCGTACAAAATTTCTTTTTCAATCATGGAAAGTGTTTTTCCTTTTTTTCCCGCTGCCGGCTTTGCCGCGGGTCCCGTGAAAACCGCACCTCCGGGGAACAGTGCTGCAGATCCGGAGATGATGCCGGGGTCCGTCCCCGGAGCCCGCCTTTTTGCATGACCGGGAATTTGTGCCGCCTATGACCTCGACCTCCTCACACCTCTTTAACGGGTACCTGGAAGGGATAACCCTGGCGGACATCGTCCAGTTGGCCTGTCTTGAACGGTATGACCGCCGGCTGGAGGTCCGGAGCGACGGCTTCCGGGGTTGTGTTTATTTTGCCGGAGGGGAAATCGTCCATGCCGAAGCAGGCGATCTGCGTGGGCAGAAGGCCTTCAACGAAATCATGTGCGTCCCGGGAGGGACCTTTACCCTCGGCTCGGGCAAAACGGAGAACCGGACCATCCGCGAGTCATGGAATTTCCTGCTCATGGAGGCGATGCGGTACATTGACGAACGGAACGACACCATTTCCCTGGCGGCCGAATTTTCCTCGCTCAATGTGCTGGTGGTCGATGATTCCCGCATGTTCACCAAGGCCCTGGTCCGCCTGTTTGACGAGGAGCTGGGAGCGAGGATCGCCGGCAAGGCCACGAACGTTGAGGAAGCGCTGAAGATCCTCGAACTGGAAAAACCCGATATGGTGACCCTGGATGTCAATATGTCCATCAACAGCGGGTACATGCCTCTCAAGCACATCATGATCCGCACTCCCGTGCCGGTGGTGCTGATGAGCGATTTCAGCGGCACCAATTTCGCGACGATGATGGAATATCTCTGCCTGGGGGCCGTTGACCTGGTGGAGAAGCCCAAGGACGAGGAAACCTGGAATCTCGTCGGCAGGCGCTTCAAGCGACTGATCCGGAACATCAAGGAGTTCCGCATTCAGAACATCCGGCGCACCCGAGCGCCCGGAGTGGCCGACTTCAAGCTGCCCGTCGGGGGGCCGGCGCGAAAGCTCATTCTGATCCTCGGCGGGGTGGGCAGCCTGCTCGAGCTCCAGAAGGTCCTGACCTCCCTCGAAGACATGGGGGAGACGGCCGGTCTTGTCTTCCTTGACCTGTATCCCGGAGTGATCAACCACCTGGCAGCCTATTACGACAAGATGACGATTATCAATCCGGTCCCCCTGCAATCCGGGTCGCCCCTGCTCACGTCCCAGTGCGGTTTTACCTGCTGGCACGGATCATGGGAGATCGGCGCCGATGAAAACGGGGCGGCCGCGGCCGTTTTGAAAAATGAAAACGGCCTGCGGGACGCCGACGAACTGCTCATTTCCGCGGTCCGCCGGTTCGGGCGGGACCTGGCCGTCCTCCTCCTCAGCGGAGCCAGTCTGCAGTTGTCAAAGGGGTTGATGGAGGTATCGGCCGCCGGCGGCAGGATTTTTCTGCAGGATCCCGACTCGTGCCTCTATCCCGATCCGATCCTGCAGGTTGAGGCCCTGCATCTGCACGAATCATTCATCGACGCGGAAAACATCATGGACTCCCTGGGTTCGTTCCTCCGCTGATCCCTCACGCCGTACCCGCCGGAATCACGGCAAGTTGCAACAAGCTGCGCAGGTTGGGCTGGGCCCGCGAAGCCCAACGCAAAATGCTGGAATTGTTGGTGTTCGCGGATTCATCCCAACCTATGTACCTGTGTCGGGGGCATCCCCCTCATCCGCCCCTTCGGGGCACCTTCTCCCTCAAGGGAGAAGGGAAAATCAATAATCCCGGCGTTCCGGAAAACACCCATGCCTGTTGTCCTGGTTGGGGTGGACCTTGCGAACCAAAACGTAACCTATTGAAATTGTTGTTGTTCGTGGGGCTCACCCCAACCTACGGCCTTCCCTGGTGAAATGGGTAGATAAAAATCCTCTCCTCGGGGAGAGGGTGGCCGGAGGCCGGGTGAGGGGATTTGCAAGCCGGCAAGCCGACAGGCTTCAAACTCCAGACTCATAAATAACATAACGACAGATCAGGCAGATACGTCGCAGTCTCGTAGGTTGGAGTGAGCTCGCGAACTCCAACAATTCCCACGGCTTTGTGTCGGGGTTCGCAAGCTCACCCCGACCTACGAATTT
>DSAE01000061.1 GCA_011372855.1 Desulfobacteraceae bacterium | reverse complement strand
TTCCGGCACAAGCGATTGGGTGTTTTTGTCCTCGGACAAAACCTGCCGGATCACCCATTTTAATTCGAGAAACGGCACGATCGCCTGGGAGGGCGTGAATTGCTGGACTGCGCGTATCCGGATCACTTTTTCGAGAAAAGGAAAGTAATCCTCCGGCTTGGAGCCGTTGAGAAGGAGTTCCAATATGCCGGCAAGGCCGTCCCGTATATTGGAACCGACGGGGTTGGCTATGTGATCGCGGGATTGTTTGAAAAAGGCGGAAGATTCGTAAGTGTCCAATGTTCGGGCTATCCAGACCGAGAGGATCTTCTTTTTCTTTTCCTGCAGCGTGTCAGATAGTTTCATGGCCCTCAATTTATTGAGAATAAATGTTGATGAATGAATGACTATTCATAGGGTACTGAACTGTCTATCATGCCTGAAACATCTTTTCAACAAAAAATTGATGGTCACGCAGCATCCGGTCAACCGGCTGTCAACCGTTATTCATTGGAGAGGGCAAGTTCGTTCATTATATATACGGCAAGTTGTACATAGGGGTCTTTTTGCAGCTGTTCCCGCAGGGGAATGTCCCTGTCCGGAGGGGTGCCGTGGTCGGGGAGCAGGCTGTCAAGGCTTTCCGGTTTTTCCTCTTCCCTCTCTGAAAGCGCGGCCAGTTCCAGCCGTTCTTTTCTGACGCCTTCAAGGGATACAGGGATCCTGGTCTGCTCGGAGCGTTCCCGGGCCTTCTCAACCCGTTCCCTGATTTTGGCGAATTCCGGCGATGCGAATGTCCATGCATTGCTCAACTCCCTGACCCTGTCCACGTCGAACGGATTGCGGGTCCAGGGCCGGAACGGCACCGCCTCGAGCATGTTCCACGGCAGCGAATAGTCGAGATGTTTTTCGCCGCTCTTCAGGTAATCAAGCATGGTCGGAACCACTACATCCGGCTCGACGCCCTTGTACTGGGTTGATTCACCGTTTATGCGGTAAAATTTCTGAATGGTCATTTTGAGGGCGCCCAGATCATCGTATTTTTTCCGGTGGAGCAGGGGCAGGTTCCGGTTCAGGTCGACGATGGATTGGACCGTTCCCTTGCCATGGGTGTGGTCGCCGCCGATGATCAGGGCGCGATTGTAGTCCTGCAGGGCGGCGGCCAGGATTTCCGATGCGGATGCGGAGAATTTGTTGACCAGGACGATAATCGGCCCGTCATAGAGGATATTGGCGTCGGCGTCCTCAAGCACCTTGATCTCCCCCTGGGCGTTCTTCACCTGGACGACGGGTCCGCCGGGCAGAAACATGCCGGTAATATCCACGGCATCCGAAAGGGAGCCCCCGCCGTTGTCGCGCAGATCAAGGATGAGGCCGCCGATCGTGTTCTGGCGGAGGTTCCACAACTCCCGGCGGAAATCGTTGGTGCTGTTGCGGGACTGGCTCATGGGACCGGCGGCGGCAAAGTCGCGGTAAAAGCTGGGAATGCGGATGTACCCTATTTTGTGTTCCCCGTCCGCGATCTCGGACTTGACATAGGTCTCTTCAATCTGGACCACGTCGCGGATGATGGAGATGGTTTTTTTCGAACTGTCCGGTTTCTGTACCGTCAGGAGGACTTCGCTTCCCTTGGGTCCCCTGATATGGCTGACCGCCTCGCGGATCCGCATATCCGAGATGTCCACCGGCTCCCCATCCTTTTCGGCCACGGAAAGAATAATGTCCTCGGCCTGGAGCTCTCCCTGCCGCTCGGCGGCGCTGCCGGGAATGATCCGGACAATCTTGATGAACCCGTCGTCTTCGCGGAGCAGGGCCCCGATCCCTTCCAGGGATCCACTCATGTGGATGTCGAAGTCTTCTTTGGAAGAGGGGGGCATGTAGTTGGAATGCGGGTCAAAAGCCCGGGCAACCGCGTCAAAGAACAGGTTGTAGTGATCCTGCCGGGTTTCCTGCCGCAGCCGGTGAAAGGCGCGTTTGTTCCGTTCCCGGACCTTGTCCACGGCTCGTGACCAGAGTTCCGTGTTCAGCGGTTCATCGGCCGGCGATGCGGCCGGCTGCTCCTTCTTTTTTTCCGTTTGCGCGGCGCCATTGTTTTTCCCCTGCTCCAGGAAATCGAGATAGGTCTCCAGCGCCTGCAGCTTGAGAATGCGTCGCCACCGGTCCCGCAGTTCGGCGGTGGAGACGGCATAGTGAATTTTCCTGGGGTCAAGCTCGAGGGAATCCTCCCCGTGGGGATCGAAACCCGCATCGAGAAGAGCCGCGGCCATGGCCTCCACTTCGTCGATCCGCAGGTTAAGCAGTTCGGCCCCCCTGTCGGCCAGCTCAACCCGTCCCCTGCGCAATTCATCGCCAATGCGGTCCGCGTGGGACCGGAGCTGTTCAACATCCTCCAGGAGGAGAAAACGTTTGCGGGGATCAATCTGCCGCAGGTACAGGTCAAAGGCGGCAGGGGACACGGCGTCCAGAGATTTGTGGGCAAAATGCTGAGACGCAAGCTGGTGGCTCAGCATATAGGCGATAAGACGGTTGCGGTCGACATCAAATTCGGCCGCCGTGGCCTTGGCGGACGCCGATACGGGAAGGGCGAGCAGGACAAGCCAGGCGGCCAGGATATGGAAGAAACTCATGACAACTCCGTTATTCTGCGGCATGGGTGCAAGGCACCCGGTTTCACAACAAAAGAATTACCCGGCAAGGCGCCGGCATCCTTTTCTCCTGGGCTCGGCGGGCCGGCAATTTTGCGGATTGACAACTAGTCTAAAGTACGATAAATTAACATTTTTTAAAAAAAAATGAAATACCCATTTATAGCCACCACATTTCAAGGATTGCAAGGAGAGGAAAAATGGCCATGACGGTAAAGGCGATTGCGGAAAGTATAAACATCATGGGAAAACGAAGCGGAAACGCCATGCGAGAGCGGAATCCGGGCCCGGTCCAGGAAATGGCCGGGGAGGAGGCGGCCGCCGGCGCGGCCTATCTCGACCTGAATATCGGTCCGGCCCGCAAGGACGGGACGGAGCTGATGCCCTGGGTGGTGGAAACGGTCCAGTCGGTGGTCGACGTGCCGCTTTGTCTGGACACGACGAACACCGATGCCATGACCGCCGGTTTCCGGGTGGTCAAAAACAAAACCGGGGCCATAATGAACTCCATTTCCGCCCAGCCCGAACGCATGGAAAAACTGATCCCGGTGGCGGTTGAAGCCGGCTGCGACGTGATTGCCCTGCTCTGGGGACCGGACGGCATGCCTCGGGATTCCAATGAGCGCGCGGCCATGGCCGTTGATCTGATGATGGCCCTCAATGAGGCCGGCATTCCCAATGAAAAGATCCTTTTTGATCCCATCGGCACGCCCATCACCCTGGGGGCGGACCAGATCGCCTCCAGCCTCGAGTTCATGATGATGCTGCCGGACATCGCTCCGGGCGCCGGCTCCACCGTGGGTTTGTCCAACGTGTCCAACGGCGTGGCCGATCATCTGCGCAAGTATCTTGACCGCACCTACCTGATCATGCTGATGAAATACGGCATCACCACGGCGATCGTCAATTCCTATGACAGCGAATTGATGGCGATTTGCAAGGGAGAGCGCCAGGAGCTTGTTGACCTGGTCCACTCCATGATGGACGGCGGCGACCCGGATCCATCTACCTTGCAGGGCGCGGCCCTCGAACACTACAAGACCTACAAGGCCCTTTCCGGGCAGACGGTTTTTTCCGAGTCCTGGCTTGAGCTGTAGCCGGCGGCCGACGGCTCCGTTCGCATGGCGATGATCGACACCTCGGGCCACCATATCGTCTACGGCACCCTCAGGGATTTTCTGACGGGCGAGGAGCTGCCGGACACCGATGATGAACGCTATCGGCAGCAGCTTGCGAGGCACCTGGTGGAGGAAAAGGGATATGATCCGGCGGAGCTGGAACCCCGCCTGGCCATCGAGACTGATTTCAACGGCCGGCGGGTCACGTCGCGCATTGATCTGGTCGTCAGCATCGAGGGCCGGAGGGTGATGATTGTCCGGTACGGCCCGGGTTCGCTGGTGACCAGGGAGAGAGCGGCCGTGGCGGCATCCCGGCTGCTCGATTCGGAGCACCGGATTCCCCTGGCCGTGGTGACCAACGGCCGCGAGGCCGAGCTGCTCGAAACGCTGACGGGCAGGGTTCTCGGCACCGGCATGCCGGCCATTCCACGGAGGTCGGCACTGCTTGACATGATCAGCGAACTCGTGTTCGAGCCTTTTGCCGATGAGGAGAAACGGGACCGGGAAGCCAGGATATTGAATGTATTTGACGAAGAGATCTGCTGCCGGGGCGGGGTGTGCGAACTGCCGCCGGATGATGCCGGAGGTTGAGCGGCGCAGAGTTCAGGCCCGGCGGATGATCCCTGCCGCCGATTGATCCCGATGATCACCAGCGGCGGCCAGGCCCCCCGGGGAAGCCCCTTATCGCAAACGAAACCGGGACCGCCATTGAAAGCAGAAAAAACAGGACCAGCCCCGGAAAACCGGGTGGGTATTTGTACGGTAAAACAGGTCTTTCGGGGCCGGATTTTTTTTCTACACGGGAACGACAGATGACGACGATGAGCAAGGAATGGACGAAAACGAGCTGGCACGATCATCCGGCCCTTCAGCAGCCGAAATGGCCTGACAAGGAAAAATACGGGCAGGTCCTGGCGAACATTGCATCGCTTCCGCCGCTGGTTTTTGCCGGGGAAATACGGGAGTTGAAAAAACATCTGGCCGATGCCGTGGAAGGCAGGGCGTTTCTGCTGCAAGGGGGGGACTGCTCCGAGGAGTTCGCCGGCTGCACCGCGCCCAATATCCGTGAAACACTCAAGGTACTGCTGCAGATGGCGGTCATCCTCACCTATGCCGGCGGCAAGCCGGTGGTCAAGGTCGGACGCATTGCCGGCCAGTATGCCAAGCCGCGGTCAAGCGACACGGAAATCGTCAACGGTGTTGAAATCCCCAGCTACCGCGGGGATATGTGCAACTCCGCCGAGCCGACGCCCGAGGCCCGCATTCCCGACCCGGAACGGATGCAGAAGGGGTATTTCCTGTCGGCGGCAACCCTCAACCTGCTGCGGGCCTTCACCCGGGGTGGTTTCGCCGCCCTGCACAGGGTGCATGCCTGGAACCAGGAGTTCGTCAAACAGTCGCCCATGGGGCGCTCCTATGAGCGGCTGGCCAATCAGATCAGCCAGGCCTTGAACTTCATGGAAGTCCTCGGCATTTCCACGGACGTTCCGCAGTTGAAACAGGCCCATTTTTTCACCTCCCATGAAGCGCTGTTTCTCGGATATGAAGAATCCCTGACCAGAGAGGATTCGACGACCGGCGGATGGTATGACTGTTCCGCCCATATGTTGTGGATCGGGGACCGCACCCGGCAGCTTGACGGGGCCCATGTCGAGTTTCTCCGCGGGGTGCTGAACCCGCTGGGAATGAAAGTCGGTCCGCAATACGAACTGGACGACATCCTGGCGATCATCGAACGGCTCAATCCCGACAACGAACCGGGGCGGATGACCCTGATTACCCGTTTCGGGGCCGGAAAGATTGACTGCTGCCTGCCGCCCCTGATCCGGGCCGTCAAAAGGGCGGGCCTGAACGTACTCTGGTGCTGCGATCCCATGCATGCCAATACCTTTACCGCCGCCTCCGGCCATAAAACCAGGAATTTCGATGAAATCCTTTCCGAGCTGCGCTGCTTTTTCGAGTTGAACTGGGCCGAGGGCACCATCCCGGGCGGGGTCCATTTCGAGCTGACCGGCGACAACGTAACGGAATGCATCGGCGGGGCCCGGCAGCTGGCGGACGAGCAGCTGAGCCTCAATTACCTGACCACGTGCGATCCTCGGCTGAACGCCGAACAGAGCCTGGAGATGGCTTTTCAGATTGCCGAGATGATCCGCACCTAGACCGTGCCGGCTCAGTGGCCTGGTCCGGCCGCATCCGGCTTGATCACGGGCCCTGCAGAAAAATATCGATGATTTCCTGCTGCCGGGTGGCAAGTCTGAGCCGGAGGCGGATCTCGGACTGTTTCAGGAGGCGGCTGGCCGCGGCCAGCGTTTTCAGGTAGGTGCCGGCCGAATCCACCGGGCAGAGAATCATGAAGATATAATAGACCGGCTGGTTGTCGAGGGCGTCATAGTTGATCCCTTCGAGGCTGCGGGCGAAGCAGAGCAGCATCCTGTCCAGTCCTTTTATCCTGGCGTGGGGGATAGCCACCCCGTTGCCGACCCCGGTGGAGCCGATCTGCTCCCTTTCCCACAAGGCGTTGAAAATAACATCGGTTTCGATGTGCGAAATCCGTTGATGGGCGATCTCCGCCATTTCCCGCAGGACGCTTTCCTTGGTTTTGCCGGGAATGTGCAGGAGGATGCACTGTTCAGCCAGCTGCAGCATCGGCGGGTTCATTTCCTGCGCCGGAATTTGACGGGAAGAATGCCGAGCTGGTCCCGGTACTTGGCGACGGTGCGCCGGGCAACCTGTATATTTTCCCTGGCGAGTATTTCCGAAATTTTGTTGTCGCTGAGGGGCTTGGCGGGGTTTTCGGACTGGACGAGCTGGCGGATCCTGTTGCGGATGCTTTCCGAGGCGACGGTGTCCCCGGTGATTGTCGCCACGGCGGTGCTGAAGAAATATTTCAGCTCATAGATCCCCTGGGGGGTGTGGACATATTTGTTGGACGTCACCCGGCTGACCGTTGATTCGTGCATGCCGATGTCCTCGGCGACATCCCGGAGGATCAGCGGCTTCAGGTGGCTGGGGCCGTGCTCGAAAAATTCCTTCTGAAACTTGAGAATGCTTTCCATGACCTTGTAGATCGTCCGCTGCCTCTGCTGCAGGGACTTGATGAACCACTCGGCGCTTCGCTGCTTGTCCCTCAGGTAGCCGAGGGATTCCGGGTTCAGGCTCTTTTTTTCCCGCAGCAGTCTGAGATAGTCGTCGGAAAGCTTTAACTGGGGCAGGCCGTCGTTGTTGAGCTGGATGACATACTCCCCGTCCACCTTGAAGACATAGACGTCGGGGACGATATAATTGGTCTGTTCGTTGGAGAATTCATTGCCGGGAAAAGGAACGAGGCCGCTTATGGTCTCGATCTCCTTCATCACCATTCTGACCGTGGCTCCGGTCTTCCGGGCAATGAGGGCGTAGTTTCTCGTTTCAAGCAGGTTCAGATGGTCGCTGACGATCCCGTAGGCCAGGGAATCTTCCATGCCTTTGCGGCTCAGTTGCAGGAGCAGGGATTCACGGATATCCCTGGCGGCGATTCCCGGCGGGTCAAGCTGTTGGACGCGTCGGAGTATGTCCTGGGCGGTTTCCTCGCTGCATCCGGCGTAGGCGCAGATATCGGCGATGTCGGCCTGCAGGAACCCGTGGCGGTCCAGGTTGCCGATGATGAACATGGCGATGTCCATCTCCCGGTCGTTGAGATCCAGGTCCGTGAGCTGCCACTGCATGTGGGCTTTCAGTCCCGGCTGGCTGGAGATGAAGTCGAACTGGGAAGGTGCATCGGCCGGAGGTGTCTCCCTGGCAAACGACAGGTCGCTGTCAAAGGTGTTGACATAGTCGGCCCAGTTGATTTCAGCCAGGGTGGCCGCATCCTCCCCGGGGATTTTGGCGGTCACCGCCGGCTCGCCTCCCTCTTCCGGTTCCTGGTTGGCGAGGCTGTCGGACATGGTCGTCTGGTTCGCTTCTTCCGCGGCCTCTTCGAGCAGGGGATTCTGTTCCATTTCGGCCTGCAGCGCATCGGTCAATTCAAGCCGGTTCAACTGCAGAAGCTTGATGGCCTGGCGCAGCTGCGGCGTCATGACCAGTTTCTGGGCCAGCTTAAGCTGCTGTCTGAGTTCTAGGACCATCTTCCCTCACCGGTTGGCGGAATAAAAACGACTTGCCCGTTGCCGCATTGACCGCTCACATGCTGAAGTTGTCGCCGAGATACATTTTTCTCGCCACCTTGCTGACGACGATGTCGTCCGCGACCCCGCTGGTCAGGATCTGGCCGTTGTTGACGATATAGGCGAAATCGCAGACCTGGAGGGTTTCGCGGACATTGTGGTCGGATATCAGAATGCCGAGCCCCTTCCTCTTCAGCTCCCGGATGATCTGCTGCAGGTCGGCCACCGACAGGGGATCGACGCCGGCAAAGGGTTCGTCCAGCAGGATGAAGCGCGGCCGGGTCGCCAGGGCGCGCATGATTTCAACCCGGCGGCGTTCACCGCCCGACAGCGCGTGGCCCTTGTTGGAGGCCAGGTGTTCTATCTTCAGTTCGGCCAGCAGTTCCCGGATAATGGTGTTTATCTCGTTTTCGGCGAGTCCCAGGGGTTCCAGAACAATGCGGACGTTTTCCTCCACGGTCAGCTTTCTGAATATGGACGGTTCCTGGGCCAGGTAGGTGATGCCCTTCCAGGCCCTTTTGTGGATCGGCAGGTCGGTGATGTCCTCCTGGTTGAGAAAAATGTGGCCGCTGTCCGGTTTGATAAAGCCGACAATGGAATAAAACGTTGTTGTCTTGCCGGCCCCGTTGGGGCCGAGCAGGCCGACAACCCTGCCGCTCTGCACCTGGAGGTTGACCTGGTCGACCACGCGGCGATTGCGGTATTCCTTGACCAGACCCCTGGTTTCGAGAACGGAGACGGAAGCCATGGTTACTTTGCCTGGGAATCAGACTGGATGACGGCCCTTACCCGCCCGGGTTTGTCGCCGGCCTGCTCCTTGCCAGCTCCGTCGGCGGTCGCCGGACCTTCAACAATCGAGCGGCCCTCGTCCAGATAGTAGGTGATGGTTTTGCCGGCGACCATGTTCTGGCCCTGCCAGGCCCGGGCATCGCCGGAAAGAATCACTTTGCGGTCCTCGGCGTAGTAGTCCATGCGCTGGCCGGTCCCCAGCCAGTCGCCCTGGGAAACCTGTACATTGCCCAGGCAGATCAGTTTCTTGACCTGGCTCGATCCCCCGGTCCCGCCCCGTTCGTTTTCCTGGTGGTAGTAGACGGTCATCTCGTCGGTGCGGATGATCACTTCTCCCTGCCGGGCGTCGACATTGCCGGAAAAAACGACCGAGTTGTCCTGTTCCCGGGAGACCATCCGATCGGCTTCAATGTTGATGGGTTCGGAGGACTTCTGCATGGCCTCGGCCGCGGGGGCGAAAAGAGCGGGCCAGGCACACGCCAGCAGGACGACGCACATCTTTTTGAATTGCGGTGAAAATTTCATCAAGCACTCCGGTGAAAAAATGCGATTTGCGCATTTCAGGTTTGTTTCTTGCATGAGGTGCCTGAATCATAACTGCTTGCCGGTGAAAAGTAAAGAGCATATCCACCGGGATCAAACTCTCTGCAAATGTCTATTCCGGTAAAAATTGAAATCAAGAGAAGTGTTTACAGGACGGCCGGGGGCGGGTAGAATGAAGCGGCGCTGGGAAAGGAGCGTCAGGGTCACCCGTTTCCGGAGAGAAGAACCATGCAGGAAAGCATAGCCAAGGCGAAGGTTCTGATAGAATCGTTGCCCTATATTCGCGAGTTCAGGGAAAAAACGGTTGTCATCAAGTACGGCGGGCACGCCATGGTCGATGATGAACTGAAGAAGAACTTTGCCCTGGACGTCATTCTGATGAAATACATCGGGATCAATCCGGTGATCATCCATGGCGGGGGCCCCCAGATCAACCGGTTCCTGGAAAAAATGCGGATCACCTCCAGTTATGTCCAGGGAATGCGGGTGACGGACGGCGAAACCATGGATGTTGTGGAAATGGTGCTGGTGGGCAAGGTGAACAAGGAGATTGTCGGCCTGATCAATCATTGCGGCGGCAGGGCGGTCGGTCTGTCGGGCCGCGACGGCGACCTGATCCAGGCCGGCAAGCTTACCCTGCACATCCGGCCGGACGACCCGGCCCGGCCGCCGGAGCTGATCGACCTGGGGAGGGTCGGCCAGGTGACCCGCGTCAATCCGGATATCCTCCGGACCCTTGACGCAAGGGACTTCATCCCTGTCATCGCCCCTGTCGGCGTGGGCGATGACGGCCAGGCGTACAACATCAACGCCGATCTCGTGGCTGCGGCCATTGCCTCGGAACTGAAGGCGGTCAAGCTGATCCTGCTCACCGACGTGGAAGGGGTCAAGGACCGGAACGGAACGCTCCTGTCGACCATCCGCCGGGATGAGACCGAAGAGCTGATCGAGGCGGGTGTTGTTTCCGGGGGGATGATCCCCAAGGTGCGCTGCTGTGCCGCCGCCCTGGAAAAAGGGGTGGCCAAGACGCACATCATCGACGGCCGGCGCGAGCATGCCATACTGCTTGAAATTTTCACCCACCGGGGAATCGGCACGGAGATAGTCAAATGACCGGGAACAGCAACTGGAAGAAAAGAGGTGACAAGGTGTTCATCGGAACCTACAGCCGGTTTCCGGCTGCCATGGTCAGGGGGGAAGGCTGCCGGTTATGGGATGCCGACGGCCGGGAATATCTGGACTTTCTGGCCGGAATCGCCGTCTGCTCCCTCGGCCATTGCCACCCGGCCGTGACCGAGGCTGTCTGCCGCCAGGCGGGCACGCTCGTGCATGTCTCCAATCTCTTCTACACCGCCCCGCAGATTGAACTGGCCGAGCTGCTGATCGCGCATTCGTTTGCCGACAAGGTTTTCATGGCCAATTCCGGCGCCGAGGCCAACGAGGCCGCCCTCAAGCTGGCCAGGATTCACAGCGGCCCGGGAAGGTATGAAGTGATTTCCCTGGCCGGATCGTTTCACGGCCGTACCCTCGCCACGGTGGCGGCAACCGGGCAGCCGCGGTTTCACCAGGGGTTCGAGCCCCTGCCGCACGGGTTTGTGCACGCCGAATTCGGGAAGTTGGAATCACTGGAGGGGCTGATCAGCGACCGCACCTGCGCCATCATGTGCGAGCCGCTGCAGGGCGAGTCCGGGGTGCGGCCGCTGGAGCCGGAGTACCTGGCCGCCATCCGGAAGCTGTGCGACAGGTATAATCTGCTGCTCATTTTTGACGAGGTGCAGACCGGCATGGGGCGGACCGGGACACTGTTCGCCTACGAACAGCTCGGGGTGACCCCGGACATTCTCACCCTGGCCAAGGCCATGGGCAACGGCCTGCCCATCGGCGTCATGCTCACCAGGGAGGACATTGCCGCCTCCTTCACGGTCGGGACCCACGCGTCAACCTTCGGCGGCAACCCGGTGGCGGCCGCGGCGGGAGTTGCCGTGCTCAGGCTCATGCTGGCGGACGGGTTCCTCGCCGGCGTCCGGGAGAAGGGCGAGTACCTGGCGGAAAGGCTCGCCGATGTCGCCCGGCGCTTTCCCGCTCTGGCTTCCGGAGTCAGGGGCAGGGGCCTGCTGCTCGGCCTGGTGCTGACCGAAAGGGGGCGGGAACAGGGGCCCGCCATCGTTCAAGGGATGTTCGAACAGGGGGTGCTGATCAACTTTGCCGGCAACATCGTCCTGCGGTTCATTCCCCCGCTGATTGTCAGCAGGGAGGAAACGGACCGCATGATCGCCGCCCTGGTCCATGTTCTCGGGAGACTTGCCTGACATCGGGGGAGGCGGTCCGGCGGCTTCGAGAGGAGACCGTGAAGTTCGTGCCTGCCGCCGAACAGTCATGACCGGTATCGGTTCTCCGCAATCCTGATCACCTTCGTTCCTTCTTTCCTTCCATGAGAAGGCTTGTCAAGCAGTGTCCGACGTGGCGGACCACTTTTCCCCGCAAAACCCGTTCACGTCACGCTTCCATCCGCACTCGTCTGTAGGCCTTGCCGTTGGCCTGG
>DSAE01000244.1 GCA_011372855.1 Desulfobacteraceae bacterium | reverse complement strand
TTTTTTCAGGTACTCTCCGGTTGAACCCTGCCCGGCAGAGATGATTCAGATGGAGAATGACGGGAGTAATGACGGAACAGGTGACAAAGGAAGGATTTGATTTCTGCTTCGAACCGGCGGCCTGTGACGAGTGCGGGGGAAGGTGCTGCCGGGGCGAACCCGGTCACATCTGGGTCAGCCCCGCGGAAATCGAAGGGATTGCCTCCCATCTGCGGACCAACCCGGTCGATTTCACGGCCTCATGCCTTCGCCGGGTCGGGGGCAGGTTGTCGATCCGCGAACGAAGAACGGCAACGGATCATTTCTGCCTGTTTTTCGACGAGCAGTCCTGTCGCTGCACCATTTACCCGGTTCGGCCGGCCCAGTGCCGCCTGTTTCCGTTCTGGAACCATTTCAAAACCTGCCGGGAGGAGGTGATGAAGGAGTGCCCGGGGGTTAAGCCTTGCCGCCGGGAAAGAAAGGAGCGCGGCGGATGCGGGACGGGACGTTGACCCAGAGCGCTGCTGTATAACGGTTTGAGACGAGGTAGGGTATGGGCGGAAAAACAGAAAAAGAGATTCTCCTGATCCTGGAAGAGGCGATTGAACGCGAGAAGGCGGCGTACCGGCTGTACAGCCGGGGGGAAGCCCTTGCCGAAAAAGGTGAGATCAAGCGGATTTTCGCCATGCTGGCCAAGGAGGAGCAGGGGCATGAAAATCTCCTCAAGCAGGTGTATTACGACTACAAAAAAAGACTGGGCCTCAAAGTGCTGCGGCCGGGAGAGGATGAGCAATGAGCACGTCCCCCCGAACCATACGGATCAGGGACGATCTCTTGCTGCCGTCCGCGGAGGTGCGCTTTACCTATTCCCGTTCCGGCGGGCCGGGCGGGCAGAACGTCAACAAGCTCAATTCCAGAGCTACCCTGTGGTTCGATGTCGAGAACTCACCGACGCTTACCCCATACCAGAAGTTGAAAATCCGCCGGTCGCTGGCCGGGAGGATAAACAAAGACGGAGTGCTGCAGGTTGCGGCAGAGCAGTACCGGACGCAAAAAGCCAACAGGGAGGACGCCCTGCAGCGGTTTGCCGAACTGCTGGCCGCGGCATTGGCCGAAAAAAAGGTGCGGAAGAAAACCAGGATGTCGGCCACGGCGAGGGAAAGACGCCTGCAGGCCAAAAAACGCAGGAGTCTGTTAAAAAAACATCCCGATCCAAGCCGGATTGGGAATGAAGCCATTCCCTTCAAGGTCCGGGTTGTCCGGCATTTTTGAGGGGGACGGAGCCTTTTACTCAGAGCGGAATTTTTCCAGTTCGGCGCGGAGCCAGTCGGCCGAAGACATCTCCGCGGAGTTGCAGAGGACCCTGTATGGTCTGCCTGACAGACTGCTCCGGGCGGCGGCATATTCAATCCATTCTTCCGCCGTTTCCACCCTGTCCCGGACATGGGAGTATTTCTTTTCAATATGGGCGCGGGCCTCGGCTGCGGAGTGCTCCCTGCCGTTTCTGATAAAAGCGCATCCGGACTGCTCGATGTAAACGAGAAGATGTTCGATTTCTTCGACCGGGGCGAGGTGGCGGGCGGCGACGGGAAACGGCGACGTCAGCAACACCCAGAGGAAAGCGGCGCGGAAGAGGGGGGCCATCAAGGGTCTCAATGGTTTTCTCCGGCCAGCATGAAGGTGACCTGCATGGGATTGTGATCCGAGGACGTCACCCTGGCGGTGGTCGATGTTACCGGCACCAGGCCCCTGTAATAGATATGATCCACCGGCTGCCCCAGGAAGTTCGACCGCTGGTCGTCGGCGAAACCGACCGGCTGCATGTTCAGTTTGGCGGCAAGATCGGCCACGGCGGCCATGCGCTTGTTGTTCCAGGTATTCAGGTCGCCGGACAGGATGACGGGACCCTGGTGCCGGGCAAGGATCTCCCCGGTTTGCTCCAGCTGCCTGCGGTAGGCGGCCAGGTCAATGGTGAAATTGATCATATGGACATTGGCGACCAGGAGAGACGTATCGGTGCCGGCCAGGGGGTAGCGGGTGATCAGGACCGTTTTCGGGACCGTGCTGATCGGTTCCTTCTCCCTGAAGGAACAGAGAAAATCCGGCTTGATCCTGGACGCGGTCAACACCCCGGTTTCGGCATTGTTCCAGGTAAAAGCGGCGGCCAGGTCGAGATTGAAGTCATGCTCCCGGAGCAGTTCCAGCAACCGGGGGGTCAGGTTCCCTTCCTGCAGCAGAACGATGTCGCTGGGCAGGATCAACCGGGTCAGGTCCTGGTCCCAGCCGTTTTTCCTGCCTTTGTAGGTGTTCCAATTCACGAGCGTGAAGCCGTGGGGGTCAAGGCCCGCTGCTCCCTGGCCGGCCATCAATGCCGCAGCTTCCGGGAAGATCGGGTTGTCACAGCCGCAATCGTCGTTCACCGCTGTCCTGGCGCCGTAGTGGCTGACGGTGAAATGCGCGTCCGGAATTTTGACGCAGCCGGCGGCCGAAAGGCCGAGGAGCAGGAAGAAAAGGGCGAAAAGTCTCTTCACGGTTGATGCCGCCATGGAACCGACTGCGGGGGGACCGCGTCAGGACCGGTAGATGTTGTTACCGAAACGTTCAGGCGGGAATTATACCTTATTCGTTCTCGTCCGAAAAGAGGGAAGCGCGAACAAATTCGCGGTTCAGCCGGGCGATGTTGCGGATGGAAATGGACTTGGGGCACACCGCCTCGCATTCCCTCTCGTTGCTGCAGTTGCCGAAGCCTTCCCGGTCCATGGCCCGGACCATGGAGAGGGCCCGCTTTTCCCTTTCCGGACCTCCCTGGGGAAGGAGGGCCAACTGGGAAATCTTGGCGCCGACAAAGAGCATGGCGGACGCATTGGGACAGGCGGCGACACAGGCCCCGCAGCCGATGCAGGCCGCGGCGTCCATGGCCAGTTCGGCCTTGGTCTGCGCTACCGGAATGGCATTGGCGTCCGGGGCGCTGCCGGTATTGACCGAGATGAAGCCGCCGGCCTGGATGATCCGGTCAAAAGCGGAGCGGTCGACAACCAGGTCCCTGATTATGGGAAAGGCCCTGGCCCTGAACGGTTCGATGGTGAGGGTCTGGCCGTCACGGAAATGGCGCATGTGCAGCTGGCAAAGGGTGGTTGCCTTTTCCGGACCGTGGGCGATGCCGTCCACCACCGCCCCGCACATCCCGCAGATGCCCTCCCGGCAGTCATGGTCAAAGGCCACCGGCTCCCGTCCTTCCCGGGTCAGTTTCTCGTTGAGGACATCGATCATTTCCAGGAAGGACATGTTTGAGTTGATTTTTTCCAGGCGATAATTTTCGAAAGTCCCTTTCTTGCCCTGGTTTTCCTGCCGCCATATTTTCAGGTTGAGTGATATTTCGCGTGCCGCCATGGTTGTCTAACCTATCATGTATATCAGTTGAGCTTCCGGTTTGAGGATATTTCAGCCTGCGGGACTGCCGCATGCAACGTGCCCGCTTTTACTTGTAACTGCGCTGGGAAGGCCGGACATTTTCAAAAACCAGCGGCTCCTTGTGCATCTGCGCCGGCTTCCCTTCGCCGGAGTACGCCCAGACCGAAACGTGGGAGTAATGCTCGTCGTCACGCAGGGCCTCGTTTTCCTCGGTCTGGCTCTCCTCGCGAAGATGACAGCCGCACGATTCCCCCCGGGCCAGGGCGTCCTGAACCAGGATTTCGGCGAATTCCATGAAATCGGCGACCCGGCCCGCCCGTTCCAGCGACTGGTTCAATTCCTGTCCGCTTCCGGGGACCGTCACCCGATCCCAGAACTCCTCCCGCAGTGCGGGGATGAGGGACAGGGCCTTTTCCAGCCCCTCCCGGTTGCGGGCCATGCCGCAGTAGTCCCAGAGGATTTGGCCGAGACGGCGGTGGAAGTCGGCTACTGTCCGCAGTCCTTTTTTGCCGGCGGTCCGGTTGGCGAGCAGCGCCTCCAGGCGGCGTCCGACCTCCCGCTCCGACTCGGAGTAGGCGTCATGATCAACGGTCAGGGGGCCGCTGCCGGCCTCGGCCAGGTAGTTGCCGATGGTGTAGGGCACAATGAAGTAGCCGTCCGCCAGTCCCTGCATCAGGGCGGAGGCGCCGAGCCGGTTGGCGCCGTGGTCGGAGAAATTCGCCTCGCCGAGGACAAAGAGGCCTGGAATCGTCGACATCAGGTTGTAGTCGACCCACAGGCCGCCCATGGTGTAGTGAACCGCCGGGTAAATCATCATCGGCTGAACGCTGGGGTCCTGAGCGGTGATTTTTTCGTACATGTGGAAGAGATTGCCGTATTTGCGAAGGATGACGTCAAGCCCGTCCCGATTGATCGCGTCCCTGAAGTCGAGATAGACGGCCAGTCCCGTTTCGCCGACCCCTTTGCCCTGGTCGCAGACCTCCTTGGCGTTGCGCGAGGCGACGTCCCGGGGCACGAGGTTGCCGAAGCTCGGATACTTGCGTTCCAGGTAGTAGTCCCGATCCTCCTCCGGTATATCCTGGGGCGGCCGGTTGTCCCCTTTTTTCTTCGGCACCCAGACCCGTCCGTCGTTGCGCAGGCTTTCGCTCATCAGGGTCAGCTTGGACTGGTAGTCGCCGTGGACCGGGATGCAGGTGGGGTGAATCTGGACAAAGGAGGGATTGGCGAAGCCGGCCCCCTTTTTGTACGCCCGCCAGGCGGCGGTGACGTTGGAGGCCATGGCATTGGTGGACAGGAAGTAGGCATTGCCGTAGCCCCCGGTGGCGAGGACAACCGCGTGGCCGCAGTACCGTTCCAGTTCGCCGGTCACCAGGTTGCGGCAGACTATGCCCCGGGCCTGGCCGTCGATCAGGACCAGGTCCATCATTTCCCGCCGGGGGAAGATTGTCACCTTGCCGGCGGCCACCTGGCGCATCAGGGCCGAATAGGCCCCGAAAAGCAACTGCTGGCCGGTCTGCCCCCGGGCGTAGAAGGTGCGGGAGACCTGGGCCCCGCCGAAGGAGCGGTTGGCCAGGGTGCCCCCGTACTCCCGGGCAAAGGGAACGCCCTGGGCCACGCACTGGTCGATGATGTTGTTGCTGACCTGGGCCAGCCGGTAGACATTGGCCTCCCTGGCCCGGAAGTCGCCCCCCTTGATGGTGTCATAGAACAGGCGGAAGATGGAGTCGCCGTCATTCTGATAGTTCTTGGCGGCGTTGATGCCCCCCTGGGCGGCTATGGAATGGGCCCGGCGCGGACTGTCCTGGATGCAGAAGGATTTGACGTTGTACCCCAGCTCGCCCAGGGTGGCGGCGGCGGAGGCGCCGGCCAGGCCGGTGCCGACAACCAGGATCTCGTATTTACGTTTGTTGGCCGGGTTGACCAGCCGGTTCGCAAACCGGCACCGGTCCCATTTTTCGGCCAGCGGACCGTCGGGTATCTTGGGGTCAAGCTTCATGATTGTGTTTCCGGATTGAAGGAGGAAAGTTGATTGGCCAGTTCGATCAGGTTGCCGTCCGGGTCCCTGAAGTAAACCGACAGAATCGGCCCGGTTGCTCCGGTGCGCTGCACCGGCCCGTCGATGATATCCACCCCCGGTCGTTCAGGCGGGAAACGACCTGTTCCATGGGCAGGGAGGTGAGGAGGCAGATGTCCGCCGATCCCGGGGTGGGCCGGCGGGCATGGGGCTCGATTTCCGCGCCCGCCCGGTGGAGGTTCACCTTCTGGGTGCCGAATTGCAGGGCCTTTCGGCCGCCGGCGAATTCGATGACCTTCATTCCCAGGATGCCGCCATAAAAAGCACAGGTGGCCTCGATATCCCCCACGGTCAGGACCAGGTGATCGAACTGTTCGGCGAGCATCATTCTTAGGCCAGAAGGTTGCTGTTCACGAGCAGCATGACTACAATTATACCAAAGACGGCGATGATCAGGCCGCCGATCACCCAGGCGCAGACTATGATGAACCGGTTGTATTTCGGATGATTGATTCCGGCCGACTGGAACAGGGACCAGAACCCGTGGCTGATATGCAGGGCCAGGGCGGTGAGGCCGATGCCGTAGAGAACCGTGTAAAGGGGACTGCCCAGCACCTCGGCGACAACGTCGGCGATGACCGCCCCCGGGGCGATGAAATGAAAATTGTACAGGTGCACGAGGATAAAAAGGAAGACGATGATGCCGGTGTACGGCATGGTGGCCGAGCCCCAGGTCCTGCCGCCGGCATTGTTGTTGACGGCGTACCGTTCCGGCCGGGCCCACATGTTCTGCATGAACAGGACAAGGCCGGTGACAACATGGGCCAGAAAAAACGCCAGCAGCAGGAATTCAATGCCGACCAGGGCGAAATCGAAGGCGTGCAGATGCCCGGCATAGGACAGAAAGGCCGAGCGGCCCAGCAGGATGGTGGTGTTGCCAGCGGCATGGACCAGCAGGAATGCACCGAGAACCAGGCCGGAAAGGGCCATGATATACTTCTTGCCGAGAGAGGCGGTAACAGTGCGGGTGAACCACGACATGGTTGATTGTCCTCGTTGGGAGATTTAAACGGAAAAAGCTCGTTTAGTTTATACAACTCGTCGAAAGATTACAATGTCAAAAAATAAAAATAAACCTTCCTATCTGGACCTGCACCGGCACGGTGTCCTGGCAAAGCGGCTGACCGCCGCCCGCGGGCTGCTGGAACGATGTACGGTCTGCCCGCATGAATGCGGCATAAACAGGCCGGCGGGAGAACTCGGCCTGTGCCGGGTCGGCGCCAGGGCAAGAGTGGCGAGCTTCGGCCCCCACTTCGGCGAGGAGTCTCCCCTTGTCGGCCGGCACGGCTCGGGCACCATATTTTTCGAAGGCTGCAACCTGCTGTGCGTTTTCTGTCAGAATTTTGATATCAGCAATATCGACAAACAGGGCGATTCCTCGCCGCAGGCCGTGGACGACGCGGAACTGGCGGACATCATGATCAACCTCCAGACCCAGGGCTGCCATAATATCAACCTGGTCACCCCCTCCCATGTCGTCCCCCAGATCCTGGCGGCCCTGCCCGCCGCCATAGACAGGGGCCTGAACATTCCCATCGTCTACAACAGCGGCGGCTATGATTCTCCCGCGACCCTCAGGCTGTTGGAGGGGGTGGTGGACATCTATATGCCCGATTGCAAGTTCTGGACCAGGGAGACCTCCGCTCTGTACACCGGGGCCGCCGACTACCCGGAGGTGATGCGGGCAGGGGTGCGGGAGATGCACCGCCAGGTGGGCGATCTGGTCCTGGATGATGAGGGGACGGCCGTCCGCGGCCTGCTCGTCCGCCACTTGGTCATGCCGGACCACCTCGACGAAACAGCTGAAATTCTGGCCTTCCTGGCCCGCGACATTTCCCCCCGAACCTATGTCAACGTCATGGACCAGTACCACCCCTGCCACAAGGCCTTCCGGTATGAAAAAATCAACCGCCCGCTTTCGGCCGAGGAGTATGAACAGGCCCTGGCCCTGGCCCGGGAGTGCGGCCTGAGCCGTCTCGACCAGCGGGAGTGGAAGCGGTTCTTCAGGATGCTGGGGCTTTGATACCCGGCGAAGCCGGAAGCCAGAAGCCGGAGGCCAGAGGACAGATGCCAGAAGGATTTTGCAGCTTCGCTGTTGAATGAATCAAGAACCCTCTATCCGGTTCGTTTCTTCCCCACTGCGCGCAGCGCAGGAAGCTCCAATCGAAATCGGTATCGAAATCGAAAAAGCTCTCCGCCCCAGGTGAGCGGTTCTGAGGTGATTCTCCTGCAGGCTGTCGGGAAAATTCCCATGAGTTGCAAGTTCCCAGTCATTCTGGCTTCTGAGATGGAATGCGCGTGATTTATTCATCATATTTGTTTATGATGCAAAACCGCCCGCCGCGGGGCGCAACCCTTACAAGAAAGCTTGATCGAATCAGCGATGCAGACCAGTTTTGACAATTTCCTGTTCAGGACTTCAGTCACCCCGGAGGGGAAATTCCTCGTGGCCGTACACCATCCTTCCTTTGAGGTCGCCAATCTGCGGGAGCATGATAAGTTCGCCGTTCTCGGGTACGGTCCGGACGGCACCGCCAAGGACAACCGGAGGAATTTCCCCGAGGGCGATGTGCGGGTCGTAGATGCCAGGCCCATCTATGAAATACCCAATGCCTTTCCGTTCCGGGGAGCAACCTATATCGACTCGGGCTGGGCCGATGCGCGGGCCGAAAACCCGTCCTCCATCGGGCTCCCCCCGGCCTCCGAGTGTTCCCTGCGCCGGGTGTTGGCCTCTTTTTCCGCCGGGGAGGAGTACAAATCCGTTCTTTCCGAGCTGCCCCGCCCGCTTCTCTACACCCTGGCCGCCTGCTCGACCGATCCGGACGAACTGGTCCTGCTGGCTGATTTCTGCTGCCGGTTCGAGTATGACCAAACCGGCCGGCCCAAGGGACTGCTGTACCGGCGGGACAATAACGGCAGGCTGCGGCCCGGGACCATTGACCTCGAACTGTTTGAAACCGTGGCCAACAACCCTTTTCTCCCGGATCCCTACAAGGAGGTCATGGTGCTGCGGCCAGGGGTGCAGGGAGACAGCGAAGTCGTCGGCGACTGGTCCGGGGACGGAAGCCGCGTGGTTGAATACCTGCGCGCCAACAGCTATATCCCCTGGGGGCATTATGCCTCCAATATGGCCAGCGACGCGGTCCGCTACCGTACCGCCGATCTGACGGAACAGGATATGCGGGGCCTGCGCCATCTCTACTATCAACGGGTCTATGTCGCCCTGGCGGCGAAAGCGGGCCTGGAAGTCCCGGTTCGGCGCCGCCGTCTGACCGCGGCGGAACTGGAGGAACTGCGCCTGAACATCATGCGTTCCGCCGCCGGGCAGGGCCGGGGGGAGGCAACTCTGTGGGGCTGGAACTACGGCTACGATTTTTCCGGCTCCGGCTACCGCCTGCACGCCTCGCACCAGATGATCCACCAGCAGTATGCCCTGGTGCCGGAAAGCACGGCCGCCGCGGACGGGGAGACGGTCATGCCGGCGTTCGGCATCGGCGATCTGGTCGCCGACACGGTCGACCGCTACCGCCTCGCCACCGGCAGTGATTTTTTCCGGGACCTGCTGGCCGCGGTGCGCGGCAACACGAGGACCGACGGCGGCGGTGGGGAGCACAATCTGGTTGTCTGGGAGGATGAAAACGTGCTACTCTTTGTTCCCAAGGCGCAGGTTTCCCAGTGGGAGCTGCAGCTCATGGCCAGCGCCGATACCGGCGACGGCCCGGTGGGCAACGTGGTCGAGGCGGACGAAAAGGTCCGCCGGTCCCTGGACCGCGGCATTCTGACCGCCCAGCACATATATGCCGGTCTCAACGCCCGGATGGTGACCTCCATCGAGCTGCCCAAGCGGCTGGGATCGGCCAACGGCCAGCGGCTGCTCTACTCCTTCCTGCCGAAGCTGCCCTGGAGCATGGGCGGTTTAAGCGAGGCCCAGCTCCGTTTCATCTGCGGCCACTACCCGGAGGACTTTGCCGCCTGCTGCCGCCAACAGTTAACCAGTGCCCATCCAGGAGTTGAAAACAATTCGCCATTATGAAGCAGCCAGTATACAAAAAAGGGTATTTCGGCAGGTGGGGCGGCGCCTTCATCCCCGAGATCCTGCACGAGACCTTTGTCGAGCTCAATCTCGCCTACGAACGGGCCCGGAGCGATGAATCGTTCTGGAAGGAATATGTTCACCTGATGGCCAATTATTCCTGCCGGCCGACCCCGCTCACCTTCGCGGAGAACCTGACCAACCGCTTCGGCGGCGCCAGGATTTTCATCAAGCGGGAGGACCTCAACCATACGGGGGCCCACAAGGCCAACAACGTCATGGGGCAGGGACTGCTGGTCCGGCGGATGGGCAAGAAAAGGGTGATCGCTGAAACCGGGGCCGGGCAGCACGGGGTGGCCACGGCCACCATGGCCGCCCGCTTCGGCTTTGACTGCACCATCTACATGGGCGAGGAGGATGTCCTCCGCCAGCGGCCCAACGTCTTCTGGATGGAAAAGCTCGGGGCCACCGTGGTGACGGTCACCGACGGAGCAAAGACCCTGAAGGACGCCATCAACGATGCCTTCCGCGACTGGGCCGCCCGGATGGATGACACCCACTATGTGCTGGGCACAGTCTGCGGGCCGCACCCTTTTCCGGACATGGTGGCCTGGTTCCAGTCCATCATCGGCCAGGAGGCCCGGGCCCAGATCATGGAGCAGCACGGGGCCATGCCGGCCGCCGTCTATGCCTGCGTCGGCGGCGGCTCCAATGCCATGGGCATTTTCCAGGGCTTCCAGAACGAAACCGGGGTGGAACTGGTCGGCGTGGAGGCGGGGGGCAAGGGCATCGACACCGATCAGCACGCCTCCCGCATGAGCGGCAGCCGGGCCGCGGCCGGGGTGGCCCAGGGCTACAAGTCCATGTTCCTGCAGGATGAGGACGGCCAGATGTTGGACACCCATTCCATCGCCGCCGGCCTCGACTACGTGGGTATTTCCCCCATTCTCGCCGATCTCGGCGACAGCGGCCGGGTCCGCTTCGAGGCGGCCACCGACCGGGAAGTGCTGGAGGCCCTTGAGCTGACCATGCGCACCGAGGGGATCATCCCCGCCCTGGAATCGGCCCACGCCTTTGTCCAGGCCTTCAAGGACGCGCCGAAATTTTCGTCCCGGGATGCCATCATCATCAACATGTCCGGCCGGGGCGACAAGGATATTTTCACCATAGCCCACTCTTTTGATGACCCCTCCTGGAAAAGGTTCATCATCGACCGGGGGGACGAGTACCGCAAATCCTTCGAGGACGCGGAATATCCTCCCAAAAAGGGCTGAACGGAAAGGGGAGCGAAACATCACGTAGAACCGCCGGCGGTGGAACGCGCCGGCGGGAGGACCATTATCCGGAGAACAACCTGGCATGAACCTTACTTCCGATATCCGACAGCGGCTGCAGCACAAGCCGATCCTGCTGATGACCCACCTGGTGCTCGGCTATCCCTCCCTCGACATCAACCGCCGGGTGATCCGGCAGATGGCTGAAAACGGCGTGGACTGCATCGAACTGCAGATCCCGTTTTCCGAACCCATGGCCGACGGGCCGGTCATTCTCAAGGCCAACCAGCAGGCCCTGGCCGGCAACATCCGGGTGGCCGACTGCCTGGCCTTTGCCGGCGAGGTGGTACGGGAGTTCCCGGGGGTCAATTTTTTCTTCATGACCTATTACAACATCGTTTTCCGGCACGGCGAGGAAGCCTTTATCAAGCGTTCGGGGGAGATCGGCGTCAAGGGGCTCATTATCCCGGATCTGCCCCCCGAGGAGGGCACGTCCTGCCTGCGCCTGTGCCGGGAGCACCAGATCGCCCCGATCATGTTCTTTACCCCGACCAGCACCGACGAACGGATGCGGGAGGTGGCCCGCCACGGGGATGGATTCGTCTACTGCGTGGCGAGAAAGGGGGTAACCGGCAGAAAGACAACCATGGACGAGGTCCTCGCCGGTCATCTCGCCCGCTACCGGGCGGCCACCGATCTCCCCCTGGCCGTGGGCTTCGGCATCGCCGGCCGGGAGGACGTGGCCATGCTGGAAGGAAAAGCGGACATGGCGGTCATCGGCACCGCCACCATCAAGCTGGTGGACAGGGAAGGCCCGGACGCGGTCGGCCCGTTTATTGCCGGATTGCTGACGAAGACACTCTGAGCCGGAAATTCTGATTCCTGCCTATTTCCGCAGGGGACTGTGCTTTTTTCCCCATTTGAACAAGACAATCGGCAGCGCCCCACCCCGCCGATGGCGGTGCCGAATGAGGAGAATAACATAGCACAACCTCGACCAATTGAGCATACTTGGCATACGCGTACAGGACAGAAACCGATAAGACACTGGTGCGA
>DSAE01000051.1 GCA_011372855.1 Desulfobacteraceae bacterium | reverse complement strand
GATACGCCTATGAGCAGCACCAGCGCAATTCTGACGGCTTGAAGCCTTCCCGGCGACCGTCCCGCCTGGTATCCCAGAGTTGTAAGACTGAGGAACAGCATGGTCGAGGGCAGATAGAGGCGGTGTTCGTAGACCATCTCCAGGGGGATGACGGAGGATTCGATGACCAGGGTGGCGAGAAACCACAGAAGACCGAAGGAAAGGAGGCGGTTGCGCCGGTAGAGAAAGAACACGCAGGCGGCAAGAATTGCCAGCCCGATGACGGCGAAGAAGGTTTGGGGCGGAGAGAAGAATCCGTGGGAAACCGCCACGTCATGGTTCAGGTTCAGCCTGGCCGGCAAAGGCAGAGCCAGCAGGCCGAGGTAGAGAAAGATGACACGGGGCTGGGTCAGCAGCCGCTCCCCCATGGTAAAGTCGCGGGCCTCATACCCCCTGGCAATGGCGGACAGCAGATCCTGGCCGAGGTATGCAACGCTGACCGCGGCCAGCACCAGCAGGGCGCCCGTTGACCAGGCAACGATTTTTCTCAGGTCCGGGGCCGTGTTGCCTTCTCGGAGAAAGAAGAATTCATAGGCCAGGATCATGAACGGCAGCGAGGCCGCATTTTCCTTGCTGAGCAGGGCCAGCCCGCCCAGCAGCAGGCTGAGGGCGTAGCAGAGAAATACCGATGGCGAGCCGGTCCCGGCGAGCCGTGCCCGCACGTAGAGCAGCAGTGAGGAAATGTAGAACAGCGCGCACATGCTGGTCATGCGTTGGACGATATAGGTGACCCCGTTGGTCTGGACGGGATGCACGGCCCAAAGGAGGGCGGCCAGGAAGGCGATCTCGCTCGCATGGGTGATGCGACCCCGCAGGGCGGGGCTGCGGAGGGTGGCCAGAAACAGGAAGTAGAGGGACAGGGCGGTGGCGATGTGGACGGCGAGGTTGACCAGGTGATAACCGGCAACATCACGGCCGTGCAGGGCATAGTTGGCCGCAAAGGACAGGTTGGGGATCCAGCGGTGGCTGGCGCCCTCCCTGGTGGCGGCGTTTTTCAGGGCGGCCGGGGAAAAATCCGGTTTTGCCAGGAAGCGGTTGTCGACAATATTGCTGAAGTCGTCAAAGGCAAACACGCCTTGGAAGGAATTGGCATAGGCAGCGGACAGGACAGCAATGATAATGGCCAGGAATATTCCGTGTCGGGCTGCCGCAGACATGTTCAGGTCTGACCGCTGATTTTTTTCCAGGTGTCGCGGAGGGTGACGATCCGGTTGAAAACCGGCCGCCCGGGACGCGCATCCCGGGTGTCGGGGCAGAAGTAGCCCTGCCGTTCGAACTGGAAGCGGTCCTCGGGCCGGGCGGTGGCGAGGGAAGGCTCCAGCTTGCAGCCGCTGAGGACCACCAGGGAGTCCGGATTCAGAAATTCCTTGAAGTCCTTTTCCCGGTCCATGTCCGGGTGGTCGACGGTGAACAGCCGGTCGTACAGGCGCACTTCTGCCTCCACCGCATGGCGGGCCGAAACCCAGTGGATGGTCCCCTTGACCTTGCGGCCGTCCGGGGCCGACCCCCCCCGGCTGGCGGGATCATGGGTGCAGTGCAGCTCCGTGACCTCGCCGCGGTCATTTTTGATCACTTTGTCGCAGGTGACCAGGTAGGCGTAGCGCAGCCTGACTTCCCGGCCCGGCCCGAGGCGGTGGAATTTTTTAGGCGGGTCCTCCATGAAGTCATCGGCCTCGATAAAGATCTCCCTGGAGAACGGCACGGTTCGGGTCCCCATCTCGGGCTTCTGCGGATGGTTCAGGGCCTCGAACTGTTCGGTTTGTCCCTCCGGGTAATTGGTGATGACCACTTTGAGGGGGCGCAGCACGCCCATGACCCTGGGGGCGGATTCATTGAGGTCCTCCCGCACGGCGTTTTCCAGCACGCCCATGTCGATCCATGATTCCCTGCGCCCCACGCCGATGAGGTCGCAGAAGCGGCGGATCGAGGCGGGGGTGTAGCCGCGCCGCCGCAGTCCGGAAATGGTCAGCATGCGGGGATCGTCCCAGCCGTCGACCCTGTTTTCGTTGACCAGCCGCAGCAGCTTGCGCTTGCTCATCACCGTATAGTTGATGTTGAGCCGGGCGAATTCGATCTGGCGGGGATGGCAGGGGGTGTCCAGGGTATCGAGCACCCAGTCGTACAGCGGCCGATTGTTTTCGAATTCCAGGGTGCAGAGCGAGTGGGTTATTCCTTCGATCATATCCGACAAACAGTGGGTGAAGTCGTACATCGGATAGATGCACCACCGGTCAGCGGTCCGGTGATGGGTGGTCCTCAGAATACGGTACAGGACAGGGTCGCGCATCAGGATGTTGGGCGAGGCCATGTCGATTCTGGCCCGCAGGACACAGGTGCCGTCCGCCAACTCCCCGTTTTTCATCTGCTCGAACAGGCGCAGGTTTTCTTCCACGGGACGGTCGCGGTAGGGGCTTTCCCGGCCCGGTTCGGTCAGGGTGCCCCGCTGCTCCCGGATCTGGTCGGCGGACAGGTGGCAGACGTATGCCTTGCCCATCCTGATCAGCTGGACGGCGAAGTCATACAGCCGGTCAAAATAGTCGGAGGCGTAATAGAGGTGCTCGCCCCAGTCGAACCCGAGCCAGCGCACGTCTTCCGTGATGGCTTCAACGTATTCGACGGACTCCTTGGACGGGTTGGTGTCGTCGAAGCGCAGGTGGCAGACGGAATGATATTCCCTGGCAATGCCGAAGTTCAGGCAGATGGACTTGGCGTGGCCGATATGCAGGAAACCGTTGGGTTCGGGCGGGAAACGGGTGACGACCCGTTCGTACCTGCCGCTTTGGAGATCCTCTTCAATGATCGCCCTGATGAAATCAAGCGGTTTGTTGTCGGGCGCATCGGATGGCGTGGAGGTCATGGCGTTTGTGTTCCTGGGTTGTTTCCGCCCTGTCCCCGCCGTGAGGAGGGAGCAGGAAGGAATGGCTTGTCGGGTGGATACTTCGGCACATATATGAGCCCATCGGGATCGGAATCGCTATGGGGATCGGATGTTGCTTTGTATACTCCTGCATTTTTCGGGCTCATCGGCTGTTCCGGTTCAGAAGGGCAATACCTTGTTTCTTCGGGCCCGGGGTATTGTGTCTCGATATCGATCCCGATCCCGATTTCGATTTCTCTGTGTCGCTTACTCCTCGGCCCGGGCATACAAAGCGTCTATGTTTGTCAATCGCGCGACAACCCGGTGGCGGCCGAGAACCTCCAGGACATCGAACATGCCGGGGCCGGCCAGTTGCCCGGTGAGCACGGTGCGCATGCCGTTGATCAGGATGCCGGGCTTGATGTCAAGCTCGCCGGCCAGCTGCCGGGTGGCGGCTTCGGAACTGTCCTTGTCGAACCGCTCCAGGGCGGCAAAGCGTTCGGCCAGCAGCGGCAGCCACTTTTTCAGTTCCGGGTGCTTGAAGACATTTTTGGCCAGGGGTTTGGGGTCGATTTCATAATCGTCGGCAAAGTAGGCCCGGCCAAGGGTGGAAAAGTCATTGATGGTGTGGAAGCGGTCCCGGATCAGGTCCAGCGTCTTGAGGAACCATTCCTTTTTTTCCCCGTCATAGGCGTTGTTCCACAGGCCCCGGTCGAGGAAGTGGGCCTTGACCATGGCGGCGATCTCCTCGATGGGCATGGTGCGCAGATAGTGGCTGTTGATGGCGATGGCCTTGGGATCGGTAAAAAACTTGGGATCGTTCTTGCGGTAGTTGAAGACCGAATTGACCTTGCCGATGCGTTCCAGGCTGAACGCCTCGATCAGTTCGTCCCGACTGAATATCTCCTGGTCGGTGCCCGGGTTCCAGCCGAGCAGAACCAGGAAATTGCACAGGGCCCAGGGGATGAAGCCCCGGTCACGGTAAAACTGGACGGCGACGATTTCTCCGTGGCTGCGCTTGGATATTTTTCTTTTTTCCAGGTCCAGGGTCAGCGGCATATGGGCAAAGACCGGGATCGGCGCTCCAAGGGCCTCGTAGAGGAGGACCTGCCGGGTGGTGTTGGTCATGTGGTCCTGACCGCGGATGATATGGGTAATCCGGTCGCGGATGTCATCGACCACGTTGCTGAGCAGATAGAGCGGCTTGCCGTTGGAGCGGACGATGACAAAGTCCTCGATGTCTTCATAGCGCCGTTCGATGCGCCCGAGCACCTTATCCTCGTATGCCACGGTCCCTTCCCTCCGGGGCACCCTGAACCGGATGACAGAGGGAATGCCGGCCTTCTCCCTTGTCGCGACCTCATCTTCGCTCAGGTCACGGCAGGCGCCGTCGTATTTCACGTCCTGTTTGGCGGTCATTGCCGCTTCCCGCTTGGCGTCCAGGGTCTCCTTGGCGCAGAAGCATTTGTAGGCGTGCCCGGTCTCGATCAGCCGCTCCGCGGCCTTGATGTGGTCCGAGGCAAATTCGGTCTGAAAATAGGGTCCCTCGTCCCAGTCCAGTCCCAGCCAGGTGAGACCGTCCAGGATACCCTGGATGGATTCCCGGGTGGAGCGTTCCGCATCGGTGTCTTCAATGCGGAGGATAAGCTTGCCTCCGTGTTTTCTGGCAAAAAGCCAGTTCAAGAGGGCGGTGCGGGCCCCGCCGATGTGCAGATACCCGGTGGGACTGGGTGGAAAACGGACGCGAACTTCGGTCATGGAAAACTCCTTGTTGCTGGTCGGCGGCACGCACCGGATAAAATTCCCGATGAGGCAGGCAGTGGCCTATATAGCGTTTCACGCCGTTTTATTCAAGGGTTGGGACAGGGCTGCGGAAAAACGGTTTTGTCGGAAACGGTGCGGAGCACTGTCTCTACTTTCCTGTTGTCGTGATCATTGATTGGCGTTATAATTCCTTTTTCTCGCCCAAATATCAATGACTTTATACACCACAGGTTTCAATTCCAAGAGGAGAATGATGAAGGTTCTGATCAGTGATAATCTGGCGCCCGTCGGTGAAAAAATTCTCAGGGACGCCGGTCTGGAGGTTGAAGTCAAAACAGGCCTGCCGCCCGAGGAGCTCAAGGCGATAATTCCCCAATATGACGGGCTGGTTATCCGCAGCGCCACCAAGGTCCGGAAGGATATCATCGAAGCGGCGACCAGGCTGAAGGTCGTCGGCCGGGCGGGCATCGGTCTGGATAATGTCGACATACCGTCCGCCAGCCAGAAGGGCATAGTGGTCATGAACGCTCCCGACGGCAACGCGACCACCGCGGCCGAACATGCCATCGCCATGCTCATGTCCCTGGCCCGCAACATCCCCCAGGCCACCGCCTCGATGAAAGCCGGCAAATGGGAAAAGAAAAGTTTTTCAGGCCGCGAGGTCACGGGCAAGACGCTGGGAATCGTCGGCATCGGCCGCATCGGCTCAATCGTCGCCAGCCGGGCCCAGGGGTTGAAGATGAAGGTCATCGCCTATGACCCGCACATGCCCATTGAACTGGTCGAAAAGATAGGGGTGGAACTGGTTGACCTGATGGAACTGGCCAGGCGGTCCGACTTCATCTCCGTCCATACCCCGCTGACCAAGGAAACCCATCACCTGCTGTCACGGGAATTTTTTGCCGCCATGAAAGATGATGCCATGTTCATCGACTGCGCCCGCGGGGGGGTTGTCGATGAGGAGGCTTTGTACGAGGCCCTGGCCGGAGGACGGATTGCCGGCGCGGCCCTGGATGTTTTTGAAAAGGAGCCAACCTCCTTGGAGGCCACGCCCCTCCTGAAGCTCAATAATTTCATCTGCACCCCCCATCTCGGCGCCTCGACCAGTGAAGCCCAGGAAAACGTGGCGGTCGCCATTGCCGAACAGGTGGCCGACTACCTGCTCAAGGGCGTTGTCCGCAACGCCGTCAACGTGCCGTCCGTCAGCGACGAGGTTCTGGCATCCATCGGTCCGTACATAACCCTGGGCGAGATGCTGGGTTCGCTGCACATGCAGATTGCCCGCGGCGGCGTGGAGGAAGTCAACCTTGAGTTCACCGGCGACCTGGCCGGCCAGGATACGGGACCGGTGACGGTTGCCTTTTTGAAGGGTTTGTTTACGCCGATCCTGCAGGATGCGGTGAATTTTGTCAACGCTCCCCTGATTGCGAAAGAGCGGGGCATCCGCATTGTCGAGTCCAGGTCCGAGCAGGCCTCGGACTTTACCAACCTTCTGCGGGTGACGGTGAGGACCAACGGGGGGGAGAACATGCTGGCCGGCACCGTTTTCGGCAAGAAGGAGCCGCGCCTGGTCCGCCTGAACTCCTTCCGCCTGGAAGCGCTGCCTTCCGGCCCCATGCTCCTGGTGTACAACAAGGATGTGCCCGGTGTTATCGGCGCTTTGGGGACGACCATCGGGGCGGGCAATGTCAATATCGCCAGCATGACCGTGGGACGGGAGGAGTCCTCCAATCAGAATGTCATCCTGCTCAACACCGACACGCGCATATCCAAGGAACTGCTGGCAAAAGTCCTCAGCCTGGATAACATAGAAGACGCCATGGTCCTGGAACTGCCGCAGTATTATCATTAATGATCCGGCCGGCAGGCTATGTCCGGCCGCAACAAAAGGGTGAGAGAATATCATGAGTGAGCAGACACAGAACTGTCAGCCCTGCCCGGAAGGACGGGTTCGGAATAAGGCCGGAAAGTGTGTCATGCCCGAGGTGACCTTTGCCGGCTTTGTTCTCTCTCTCAATACGACCGCCCTGTACCATCTGGGCGAGCTGGCCCATCCTGAGACCGGGGAGCGGAATGTCGATCTGGAGCTGGTGAAGCACACCATCGACACCCTGACCCTTCTCGGCGACAAGACCAGGGGCAACCTTGACAGGGACGAGAATGAGCTGCTGTCCACCATCCTGTACGACCTCAAATTGCGCTATGTCAAAGCCAAGGACAGGAACGGCATCTGAACCTGTTTCAGACCGGTGACAACGGTGGTGAGTGGGGTTGAGCTTGCCGCGCCGGCGAAGATCAACCTCTATCTCCAGGTGACCGGCCGTCGGCCGGACGGCTACCATTATCTTGCAACCCTGATGCAGAAGATCGCCCTCTATGACAGGGTGATTCTGCGTCGGGTTCCGGCGGGCATAGAGCTCCACTGTCCCGGCAGCGGGCTGCCTGAAGACGAGGATAATCTCGTTTACCGGGCTGCCAGGCTTTTTTTTCAGGCCACGGCCGCGCATCTTGACGGCAGCAAAGGAGTCGAGATCACCCTGTTGAAATCCATTCCCGTGGCCGCCGGCCTCGGCGGCGGTTCCAGCGATGCCGCCGCTGTCCTGAGAGGACTGGACAGGTTGTACCGAACAGATTGCCGCACCGCGGACCTTATGGAGTTGGGGGTGCAGCTCGGGGCCGATGTGCCGCTGTTTATTGTTGACTGGCCCGCAGCTTGGGCCACCGGCATAGGGGAGCGGCTCCGGCCCGCGGCACCTTTGACCGGCTGCCTGATCGTGCTGGTCAACCCCGGCTTTCCCGTGCCTACCGCGTGGGTTTATAAGAATTTTGCATTGACAGCGGAGGGAAAAAATTTTAACCTGACAAATTTGCATACGGACACGGCCGGTCAACAGGGTGTTCCAGCGTTCACCAGAAGAGCGATCAGGCCGGACGAAATGAGAAATGACCTGGAAATGGTGACAATCAGCCGTTACCGGGAACTGGACGGGATAAAAAAGAAATTGCTGAAAGGGGGAGCTGTCGCGGCGTTGATGTCCGGCAGCGGCCCTTCGATATTCGGACTTTTTCCGGAAAACGAAGCGGAGAAGGCGGCTGTCTGCTGCAGGGAGTTACAGCGGGAATATCAATCCACATTTTTGGTCAATCCCCTGGCGGCATAGGTCCCGGACCCGTTTTTGCATCGCGCATGGGGCGTCGTCAAGCGGTAAGACACAAGACTTTGACTCTTGCATTCGCAGGTTCGAATCCTGCCGCCCCAGCCAACCACCGAAAAGGCGCTGATCATGCCAAATCGAATGAAAATTTTTTCGGGCAACGCCAACAGGCCCATGGCGGAGGATATCTGCCGTTATCTCAATATCCCGTTGTCCAAGGCCGAGGTGAAGAAATTCAGTGACGGAGAAATTTCCGTCGAAATCGGCGAAAACGTCCGGGGCACCGATGTCTTTGTCATTCAACCGACCTGTCCGCCGGTCAATGATCACCTGATGGAGCTGCTCATCATGATCGACGCCCTGAGGCGGGCATCGGCCCGACGGATAACCGCGGTCATTCCCTATTACGGATATGCCCGCCAGGATCGGAAAGTACGGCCTCGTGTGCCGATCACGTCCAAAGCGGTGGCCGAAATGCTCATGGCGGTGGGGACCAGGCGGGTGCTGTGCATGGACCTGCATGCCGGCCAGATCCAGGGTTTTTTCAACATCCCTGTCGACCATCTGTATGCCGCCCCGATTCTGTTGAAATACATTCGGGATGCGTTCCAGGATGTGGTCATGGTTTCGCCTGACGCCGGCGGGGTTGAACGGACCAGGGCTTTCGCCAAGCGGCTGAACGCCGAACTGGCCATCATTGACAAGCGGCGGGAACGAGCCAACGAATGCGAGGCCATGCATGTCATCGGCGATGTTGCGGGAAAAACCGCGGTTCTCCTTGACGATATGGTCGATACCGCCGGAACCCTCTGCGGCGCTGCCGCAAAGCTCATGGAAAAAGGGGCCATGGAGGTGCACGCCTGCTGTTCCCATCCGGTTCTTTCCGGACCGGCCATCGAACGGCTGGAAAATTCGTGCATCAAGTCCCTGGTGGTGACCAATTCCATTCCGCTCCGGGGAGATGCCCAGCAGTGCAAAAAAATAAAGGTGCTTTCGGTTTCGGAACTGCTCGCTGAAGCTATCAGCCGCATTCATACGGAAGATTCGGTCAGCACCCTGTTTGTTTGATAAATTGTATTTCCGTATATTGATGGAAGGAGGTGTTTGATGATTCAGGTCAGCATACCGGGTGCCTTTCGTACCGGTTTCGGCAAAGGTGCGGCACGGCAGTTACGCATGAAGGATCTTACTCCGGCAGTGGTGTACAGCGGCGGAACTGACGCGGTGCCGTTGCAGCTGGACAGCACGCTGTTGTACAGGAACCTGCTGGGCATCCATGGCCGCAACGCCATTGTCACTCTGCAGATCGAAGGGGATGAGAAGGGAGAGCGGCATGTGCTGCTGAAGGAGATCCAGAAGAATCCCGTTACCGATGAGCTCATTCATGTCGATTTTTTTGAAATCGCGCTGGAAAAGCCCACTGCTTTTACCGTGCCGCTGAAATTTGTCGGCACGGCCAAGGGCGTTGATCTCGGCGGTGAACTGCATATATCCAGAAACGGCGTCAGACTGAAAGGCTTGCCCCTTGACATCCCCGATTTTATTGAAGTTGATATCAGAAATCTGGGCCGGGGAGACTCCTTGACCCTGGGGGAACTGTCCCTGCCGGACAAAGTGGAAATGCTGGACGACCCCGCCCGGCTCTGTCTCTCGATCAGCTGACCGCCCTGACTCCCTGCGGCTGCCCCGCCGGGATCCGTTCCTTGGGTGGAGTTTCGTTGATCTTTTTTTTGTCCCCACTGTTATTGATCGTTGCGCAAGCCGGGAAATAATTTTTCCGGCTTGCCTTTTTTTTCCGGGAAAAATGGCGGAGAACAGGAAATTGATTGTCGGGCTGGGGAATCCCGGCCCGCAGTATGAAAAGACCAGGCACAACGCCGGTTGCATTGCCGTCGATTATTTTGCCCGAACCAGGGACCTGACCTTCAGGAGTTCCGCCATGGGCGGAGAATACTGTTCGGTCCGCCTCGCCGGCAAGCAGGTTATTCTGTTGAAGCCGCAGAATTTCATGAACCGCTCCGGTGAATGCGTGGCTCGTTTTGCCAACTATTATGCCATCGCTTCTGCTGATATACTGGTCATCCATGATGATCTTGATCTTGCTCCGGGCAGGGTCAAGATTGTTTCCGGGGGCGGAGCAGGGGGGCACAACGGGATTCGTTCCCTTATCCGTCATCTGGGTACGGGTGATTTTCCCCGTCTCAAGATCGGCATAGGGCATCCCCGCGATCTGGGTGATGCGGTGGCGGCCATGCCCGTTGAACGGTTTGTCCTGTCACGTTTTCCCGACGACCAATGGAGCATTGTCCAAAATAACCTCACCCTCATTGCCGAGGGAATCGACCTGTTTATCACCCGGGACATCCAGGCGGCCATGAACAGGATCAACCGCAAGGAGGCCGCCGCGGGTTGACCGCGCCTCCCCGGTGCCGGGTTTACCGTTGGCGGCTCCCTTCCACCGAACCGCTTCCCGTTGCATTGTCCCCGGCCCTTGCCGGGATGTTGCCGGTCCCCAAGGGCGGGTCCGTAGTCCCGTGTTTTGCCTCGTCCCTTTCCTATGTCATTGATTTCATATTAAAAGTCGATCCTTGGCTAAAATGGAAAAGTGTGGTATATTAATAATTTGTTACAATAAGGACCGATCCGACCGGATTGGCCGGAATATGCGTTTTTTGGAGGTTTCAGTGTTTGCACAGGGAGATATGGCTGTATATCCAGCTCACGGAGTAGGAATTATAGAGGCCATTGAGACGCAATCCATTGGTGGCGTGGATCAGACTTTTTATGTAATGAAAATTCTTGATAACGACATGACCATCATGATTCCGACTGCAAACTGTGAAAATGTCGGGCTTCGGTCCATTATTTCCCCGAAGGAAGTCGACAAGGTTCTTTCCATCCTCATGGAGCGGGATATCAAAATCAGTTCCCAGACCTGGAACCGCCGCTATCGGGATTATATGGACAAGATCAAAACCGGCTCGGTATTCGAAGTTGCCGCTGTCCTCAGGGATCTCTACCTTCTCAGCGATGACAAGGAGCTCTCCTACGGCGAGCGCAAGATGATGGATACCGCCAAGAGCCTGCTTATCAAGGAAATCTCCCTTGCCCGCAATGAAGACGAAATCGAGATTGAGCAGCAGGTTGCAAAGATATTCAGCTGATCGGCAGTTCCTGCTTTCCTTCTGAGGCCGATTCCTTCCACCCTCTTGTCCGCCGCCATGCACAATGATGACCGGAGGCGCGTTGCTTTTACTGTGTCGGCGGGTGAGGCGGGAATGCGCCTGGACCTTTTTCTTGTTCATCATCTCGCCGATTATTCCAGATCGGCGCTGCTCAAACTGATTCAGGAAGACCTGGTCCTGGTGAACGGACAGTCGCTCAAGGCCGGCTACAGGGTGCGTGAAGGAGATGAAACCGAGGTCATTTTCCCGCCCCCGGCCCCGGCGTCCCTGATCCCCCAGCACATTGACTTTACTGTTCTGTACGAGGATGGTGAGCTGCTGGTGATCGGCAAACCTCCGGGACTGGTAGTCCATCCCGCCGCCGGCCATCGCAGCGGCACCCTGGCCCATGGGCTTCTCTATCACTGCGGTTCCCTGCCGGGAACGGAGGAGCTGCGGCCGGGAATCGTTCACCGGCTCGACAAGGACACCTCCGGCATAATGCTGGTTGCCAAGACCGGCAAGGCCATGCGGCGGCTGACCCGCGATTTTCACGACCGCAATATTCATAAGGCCTATCATGCGATACTGCTGCGCTGTCCGCCTGATGAGGCAGGCAGGATAGTTCAGCCCATCGGCAGGCATCCCGTGAATCGAAAAAAAATGGCCGTTCGGGCCGATGGCCGGCATGCCGCGACCCGGTGGCTGGTCCTGGAACGGTTTTCCAACGGAATGTGTCTGGTTGAACTGGAGCTGGAAACCGGCAGGACCCATCAGATTCGTGTACATATGGCATCACTGGGCTGTCCGGTCGCCGGGGACGAAGTGTACGGCGGCCAGGTCAGGCCGGCCCATGGGGTGGCGGTGCGGCGGCAGCTTCTTCATGCCTCGGCCATCACTTTTCCGCATCCCTCCAGCCGCCGGCAGATGAGTTTTTCCCTGCCCCTCT
>DSAE01000050.1 GCA_011372855.1 Desulfobacteraceae bacterium | reverse complement strand
CTGCCGACTCCCGGCGCAGCCGGGTAAAGCCTTGTTATTCCAAGGAAAGTTCGGGAAAGCGGTCCTGCAGTTCCCTGTGGAGCGGAATCATCACTTCACGCATGCTCGGCTCCGCCGCCCTGGTGGTCCGCAGTCTGAAAATATGCCGCCATTCCTGCAGGTTGGCGTAGACGATCAATTCGGTCTTGCAGGAATTGGGGAGAACGGTTCTCGCCGCCTGGGGCGTCGTGGTCTTGAGGAGTTCAAGATAGATCCGCTCCGTTTCCTCCATGGCCCTCTGCCACAGGGAGAATTCGGGCGTGCCCTCCTCGAAGAACATCGGCTTGATGAAGGACACCTCGCCGCCGAACTTGTCGTCGGCGTAGCGGCAATAGCGCTGGCTTTCCTGCAGGAAGGAGCAGGGGCGGTGCCGGACTATTTCATGGGTGACGGCCCGGTTGACGATGAATTTCACCGCGATGTGGCGGTGCTTCAGCCGCAGTTCCGGCGGCAGGCCGTCTATTTCCTCCAGGGGAACCTTGCGGACCCGGATGGAGGGATCGTCCGCCGGGCTTGCCGGGGTCAGGATGGTGTCGAAAAAATAGGGATGGCGGCCGGCGAGGAAACCCGCCATGGCCCTGACCGGGCGGCAGTCCGGATGAAACAGCAGCATTTCCCTGAAAGCCCTGACGCTTCCGGTCACCAGCAGGGTATCGGCCGCAGGCGCGTCGATCTGCAGGTACCTGGGCCGGGCGGCATGCAGCTCGGCCGTCAGGGCCGGGTCCATGCCCGTGAGCCGGAGCGACACGACCCCCATTTCCAGGACCGAGTTGTGGCCGTGCTCCGCCATTTTGCGGACAAAGGGGATGGCTGAATCCGCGTCGATTTTGTCTTCGCTTTTATAGCAGACCCGGCCGCTGAATTCGATGCGCTCGGCCAGCCCCCGGCGGTCAAGGGCATCAAGGATCTCGTAGGAAGGGGGGATGATCTTCATGCGTTCTCCTCCGGTGCGGAGCGGTCGGGTTCAGTCGTTCCAGAAGGGCGACATGGCCCGGAGATTCGCAATGATCTCCGGCATCTTTTCCAGGATAAAGTCAACTTCCTCCTCGGTGTTGTAGACCGACAGGCTGAAGCGGATGGAGCCGTGGGCGGCGGTAAAGGGCACGCCCATGGCCCGCAGCACGTGCGACGGTTCCAGGGAGCCGGACGTGCAGGCCGAGCCCGAAGAGGCGCAGATGTTGTACTTGTCCATGTGCAGCAGGATGGATTCCCCTTCCACGAATTCGAAACTGATGTTGGCGGTGTTCGGCAGCCGGCTGGTCTTGTGGCCGTTGAGCATGGAGCGGGGGATTTTTTCCAGCAGGCCGTTTTCCAGCTTATCGCGGAGGCGCCTGACCCGGACGTTTTCCTCCTCCATTTTTTCGGCGGCCAGACGGCAGGCCCGGCCCAGACCGACGATGGAGGCGACGTTTTCCGTCCCTCCCCGCCGGCCGTGCTCCTGGTGACCGCCGTTGATGAAGGGGATGAACGGCGTGCCCTTGCGGATATACAGCACGCCGACACCTTTGGGGGCGTGCAGTTTGTGACCGGAAATGGAGAGGAAATCAATCGCCGAATCCTTGAGGTTGATCGGGATTTTGCCGACCGCCTGGACTGCGTCGGTGTGGAACAGTATTCCCCGGTCCCGGGCTATGACCGCCATCTCCTCGACCGGAAAGATAACCCCGGTTTCGTTGTTGGCCCACATGACGCTGACAATGGCGGTATCGTCGCTGAGGCTCTCCTCGTACTGGTCCGGAATGAGCATCCCGTCCGCCTCGACCTGCAGCCGGGTGATCCGGTGTTTGTGCCCGGTGAGGCTGTCGAGGTTTTCGCAGAGATTTTTCACCGCCGGATGCTCCACCCGCGTGGTGATCACGTGGCGGTTTTCCGGGAAGGTCTGCAGGGCCGAGAGGATGGCGGTGGAGTCGCTTTCAGTGCCGCAGCTGGTAAAGACGATCTCCTCCGGATCGGCCCCGATGAGGGAGGCGATGGATTCCCGGGCCTCGTCGATGGCCCCGGCGACCTGGCCCCCGAATGTATGCATGGAGGAAGGGTTGCCGTAGCAGTCCGTGAGAAAGGGCATCATGGCCGCCACCACTTCCGGGGCGACCCGGGTGGTGGCGTTGTTGTCCATGTAGATCACTTTGTCGCTGCCGCAGTTCATTATTTGTCCTCCTCGACGATGAGCGAGTCACTGACCAGTTCCCGCAGTTTTTTCTCGACGTAGACCTTGAGGGTGGTGCGTGACGACTGGCAGCCGGCGCAGGCGCCCCGCAGAGAGACGGTGACGAAATCACCGTCCACGTCGATCAGCTCGATGTCTCCGCCGTCCTTTTTCAGGGTCGGCTTGATCTCCCGCTCAAGAACTTCCTCGATCTTCTTGATTTTCTGGAGCGTGGTCATGCGCTGCTCCTTCTTCGCCTTTTTGGGCTCCAGCTGCAGCCCCTCCACGGTCTGATGGAGGATTTCGCGCAGACGGTCCTCGCATTTACCGCAGCCGCCGCCGGCCTTGGTGAAGTTGGTGATTTCCTCCACGGACCGCAGGTGGGATTCCTTGATGGCCCTGATGATTTCCAGGTCGGTCACCCCGAAGCATTCGCAGACCACTTCTCCCTGGGCCATGGGGAGGAATACGCCGCGGTAGTTGGCGATGGCCGCTTCCAGGGCCTCCCGCCCCATGACGGAGCAGTGCATTTTTTCCTTGGGCAGCCCCCCGAGGTAATTGGCGATGTCCTCGTTGGTGATCTTTTCGGCCTCCTCGACCGTCATGCCCTTGACCATTTCCGTCAACGCCGAGGAGGAGGCGATGGCCGAGGCGCAGCCGAAGGTCTTGAACCTGGCGTCGGTGATGACGCCCTGGTCGTCGACCTTGATGGTCAGTTTCAGCGCGTCGCCGCAGGCCAGCGATCCGACCTCGCCGATGCCGTCGGCATTTTTGACTTCGCCGACATTGCGGGGATTGGTGAAGTGTTCCTTGACTTTATCGGTATAGTCCCACATTGTTGCACCCTGATGGAAAAGGATTTTTCATGCCGCCGGCCGGGTCCCGGCATCACTCAGGCGGGCGCCTGAACCGGGGCACGTCGCTCCGGCTGGCGGCTGCCGGGCCGATCCATCCGCGGACCGGTTCCGGTCCGGCCGGCAAAACAATTAAGATAGCAGTAATACTTTATGATAGCAAACCGATTTCGGCAAGCATGGACTTGGCGGTTTCCACCAGCTGGCCGGTCTCGGTCCTGTTTCTCGCTTCCACGTAAAACCGAACTTTAGGTTCGGTGCCCGAAGGGCGGATCATGATCCAGCTGTTGTCCTCGAAGATCATTTTGCGGCCGTCAATGGTGATGACCTGCTTGATGGTCCTGGGCCGGCCGCCGACCGGGATAGAAGTCCCTTCGCCGTATTTTTCCAGTCCGGCCAGGGCCGCGAGCAGCCCGGCGCCCTGCAGGGAGACCTCGACGCCGTCGCGGGCCGGGTAATAGGAGCCGTACAGGCCCTCGATCTCGAGCAGGTAGTCCCCGAGGTTCTTGCCCAGGGTCAGGACCATGTCCAGGGCGAGGAGCAGGCCGATATACGCGTCTTTTTCCGGGGTGTGGCCGATGACGGAAATACCGTCCGACTCTTCGAAATAGACAAGGGCGCGGCCGATGACGGGCTTGAATTCCTTGAACCCGACCCGAGGCTCGAACACATCTTCATGCAGGGCGGCGGCAACGGCATTGGCGAGGTTGCTGGAGGCGACCGTCTTGGCGACCATGCCGCGCTTCCCTTTTATTTCGTGCAGAAAGTGGTAGGCCATGGCACCGAACTGGTTCATGCTGATTTCCGTCTCTCCGTCGGTGAAACGGATCCGGTCGCCGTCGGGATCGATGATGGCGCCCAGTTTGAACTTTTCCGGCCGCCGCCGCAGGGTATCCATGGCCGGCCGCATGTTCACCGAAGAGGGTTCCGGGGCGATGCCGCCGAAGGTGACATCCTCTTCCCCCCGAAGAATGACCAGCCGTTCCGGGGCCTGCCCCTTGAAGATGTCCCGGACGGAACGGCGCGCGGCACCGTGGACGCAGTCAACCGCGACCGCCAGGTTGTCGCTTTCGGCAAACCGGTCCATGACCCCGTCGTAGTCTATGCCGTGCCGATGCTTGTTGTCGCGGACCAGCTTCTGCCAGCTGGCCGGGGAGTCTTCCCCGCGGACCCCGGCCAGGTCGGTGAGGGGCCGCTGCGGATCCAGGCCGGCCGGCAGAAAGGGCGAAGCGCCGGCAGCGATGATCTCCCCGGCGTTGCGGGTGATTCTGTCGGTGATGATCGAGGGAGCCGGACCGGCGTCGGCGGCGTTGTATTTGAAACCGCCGTATTCCAGGGGGTTGTGGCTGGGGGTGAGATTGATGGAAAAGGCCGCCTTGCGGACCAGCACCGAGGCCGACAGGGTGCCGGTCGTTGCCTCGCCGGCATAGAGGACGGTGACGCCGTTGGCGGCGAGGACGTTGATCGCGCTCAGGGCGAGCAGTTCGCCGCCGAAACGGTTGTCGAATCCGAGCACGCAGCCGCGCCGCTGCATTTCGTCGAAATTCCCGACCCCGAGCGCCTCGCGCAGGGCAGGGTTATTTTCCATCTCCCGGTACAGGGAGAGGATGGCGGCCGTGACGCAGGCCACGGTGTGCAGGTTGATGTCCTTGCCGAGCAGGCCCCGCCAGCCGGAAGTGCCGAATTTGACAGGGGAGCGGGGTGGTCCGGCAGTGGTGATGATCTCGTCCCTGAGCAGGAGGTAGACCCGGTCGAGGGCCTCCTGCCAGCGGCGGAATTCATCGGGGTCCGAGGCTTTGTTGCGGTGGGCGACCAGCTGCTTGATGACGGTGAAATAATCACTGGCCGCATGGTTGCCGGCAACGATGTGGGCTTCTGTGAGGGCCTTGACAGCGGAATTGATTTTCATATGGACCGGCCGTTGGTTTGATGGTTGAAGATGCCTGAGAGACGATCAGCCGCCTCACTATAGCCTGATGCTTCCCGGCGTGCAATGAACCATGGGGTGATTGTGTCTTTTTTCACGGGGTGGTGTTTCAGGGGCGTAAAGATGATGTAATGGTTGACCGGGACGGTTTTTTTTTTTACATTATGAAGTTTATATGCGTACATCTGTATATGTGTCTGCAGTGGCCGCGTGATCAACAGAGTGAGCAATGGATTTACAAATATGAGGAACCTGAGCAGGGAGAGAAACAATGGGAAACCCGCATGAACAAAAACTTATTCTCTGGTTTGACGAGATAGGTATCGGAGATGTACCACTGGTCGGCGGCAAGAATGCCTCGCTGGGCGAGATGCATCAGAAGCTGACTTCCAGGGGCGTGGAAGTCCCCAACGGGTACGCCATCACCGCCTACGCTTATCAATACCTCCTCAAGGAGGCGGGGATAGAACAGGCGATCCAGGATGCCCTGGACGGGCTGGACACCCATGATATGCGGAACCTGCAGGAGCGGGGGGAAAAGGTCCGCGGCATCATCCGCAACGCCGAGTTTCCCCAGGATCTCCGCGAGGCCATCATCCAGGCCTACGGAAAAATGGAGGAGGAATACGGCGAGGGCGTCGATGTCGCGGTCCGCTCCTCGGCGACCGCCGAGGACCTGCCCGACGCCTCCTTTGCCGGGCAGCAGGAAACCTATCTCAACATCCGCGGGCCGGAGGCGCTCATCGACGCCTGCAAGCACTGTTTCGCCAGTCTGTTCACCAACCGGGCCATCTCCTACCGCCATGACAAGGGTTTCGGCCAGTTTGACGTCTACCTTTCCATCGTGGTCCAGAAAATGGCCCGCAGCGACTCCGCCTCCTCCGGCGTCATGTTCTCCATCGACACCGAGTCGGGGTTCGAAGACGCCGTTTTTATCACCGCCGCCTGGGGGCTCGGGGAAAACGTCGTTCAGGGCGCCGTCAACCCTGACGAGTACTACGTCTTCAAGCCGACCCTGAAGCAGGGCAAGCGGCCGGTCGTCTCCAAGAAGGTGGGCTCCAAGGAGATCAAGATGATCTACAATGACGACCCCTCGGGCGGTGAGCCGGTGAAGAATATCGAAACCACCCCGGCGGAGCGGAATGCCTACGTGATCAACGACGATGAAATCCTCAAGCTTGCCGAGTGGGCCTGCATCATCGAGGATCATTACGGCAAGGCCATGGACATCGAATGGGCCAAGGACGGCGACGGGGTCGAGGTCGGGACCGGCAGGCTGTTCATCGTCCAGGCCCGGCCGGAGACCGTCCATTCCCAGGTTGCCAAGGGCACCATGGAGACCTACAGGCTGAAAGAAAAAGGCAAGGTCATTGCCGAAGGACTGGCGGTGGGCACCAAGATCGGCCAGGGCGTGGCCAACGTCATCGAGGATGTCGTCGATATCCATGATTTCAAAAAGGGCGACGTGCTGGTCACGGACATGACCGATCCGGACTGGGAGCCGATCATGAAGATCGCCGGCGCCATTGTCACCAACCGCGGGGGCCGAACCTGTCATGCCGCCATTATTTCCCGCGAACTGGGCATTCCCTGTGTCATCGGCACCGGCAACGGCTCCCGGGTGATCAGGTCGGGGCAGGAAATCACTGTTTCCTCGGCCGAGGGGGAAACCGGGTATATTTACGAGGGGCTCCTTGATTTTGAGATCGAGCGGCTGGACCTCGGCGACCTGCCGAAAACCAAAACCAAGATCATGATGAACCTGGCCATCCCGGAAAAGGCGTTCACCGAATGCCAGATTCCCAATGACGGCGTCGGCCTGGCCCGGGAGGAGTTTATCATCAACTCCCACATCGGCCTGCACCCGATGGCCCTGGTCAACTACGAAGAACTGAAAAATTCAAGCGACCCGGAAAAACGGGCCGTGGCCGCCAAAATCGACGAGAAGACGGGTGCCTACGAAGACAAGAGGCAGTTCTTCGTCGACAAGGTCGCCGAAGGGGTCGGGCGGATTGCCGCCGGCTTCTATCCCAAGGATGTCATTGTCCGGCTTTCCGATTTCAAGAGCAATGAATACGCCAACCTCGTCGGCGGTCCCCTGTACGAGCCGGAGGAGGAAAACCCGATGATCGGCTGGCGCGGCGCTTCCCGCTACTATGATCCGAAATACCGGCCGGCCTTCGAGCTCGAGTGCCAGGGGCTGCTCAAGGCCCGCAACGATATGGGGCTCGACAACATCAAGGTCATGGTGCCGTTCTGCCGTACCCCGGAGGAGGGAAAAAAGGTGATCCAGGTCCTGAAGGAGTGCGGGCTGGTGCAGGGAGAGAACGGCCTGGAGCTCTACGTTATGTGCGAGATCCCCAGCAACGTCATCTCCGCCGACGCCTTTGCCGATATTTTTGACGGCTTCTCCATCGGCTCCAACGATTTGACCCAGCTGACCTACGGCCTTGACCGCGATTCGGGCCTTATCGCCGGCATCGCCGACGAACGGAATGAATCGGTGAAGGATATGATCCGCATGGTTATTGCCACGGCCAAACGCCGCGGCAAGAAAATCGGCATCTGCGGCCAGGGGCCGTCGGACTTTCCGGAGTTCGCCACCTTCCTGGTTGAGCTGGGCATTGATTCCATGAGCCTCATCCCGGATACGGCGGTCAAGACCAGACTGGCGGTGGCGGAGAAGGAAAGGGAACTGGGGATGACTCCGTAGGGAGCAGTTGGCGCCGGATTCATTCATGCGCGGGCGGGGCCGGTCCCGTTTGCGCATGAATGGCCCGCTCGCCCGTTCCGGTCGGGCACCCTCCATTGATGGGACGAACCGCATCGAGGAGCAGCCCGGCGCCGTCCCCCGACATCGTATCGATGAAAAGATTGCCGTGTCAATAATCCGCCGTTGGGCGGATGTTTTTCCGCGTCATCTTTTTGCCGCCGCATACAGCCCGCCTTTTTCCGCAAGGCGGCGCGCCGTTTTCTTCCCCTTCTTTCCGGAGACCCGGTGCTGCCCCCCCTTGATAATTTTCTTCCCTTTTTATTCCGTCGCGCTATGGGTGCGGGCGACGGCAGGCATGGTTCCGCTTGCCGGGCTCCCGTTCTCGGCGAAGGCGGGAAAGGCGGATGGTCCCGCGTACCGGGGAAGAAAGGGGACCGGGCGGGGGGCGCCTGAAAATGATGGAAGGAAGCTATTGGGGTTGAAATTTTATACGCAAAAGGTATATGAAATAGGCAGGTTTCAACAAAATGTTGATTTCACCCGGATTTTCAGAACCGTCCGGGCAAGCGGCAACGAATCACCCAACGCTTCGGGTCCTCTGACCACCGCAACCCGAGCCAGAGGACCGTTGACATGGATGAGCTGCGCAATACATGGATGGGACGAAGCTATTACAGGCTGGTACATCGGGGGTTGATGCCGCTTGCCGATCGGGTCGGCCTGACGGCCAATCAGGCAACGGCCCTTGGCCTGGCCGCGGCGGTTCTGGTGCCGGCCGGCTTCCTGTTCCACCCTTTGGCGGGCACCGGAATGATCCTGCTGTCCGGCTTCGCCGATACCATGGACGGCATGCTGGCCCGCAGCCGCAAACAGTCTTCGATGTACGGAGCCTTTCTCGACTCCTGCCTGGACAGGGTTTCGGACGGCTTGTACCTGATGGGTATCTGGGTGCTGTTCTGGCCCGATCATCATCCCCTGGCCGGAGGCCTTGTCATGGGCATGTGCCTGATCTCCACCTTCCTCATCAGCTATGCCAAGGCCCGGGCCGAGAGTCTGGGGGCGCCTCTTGCCGGAGGTTTGATGAAAAGGGCCGCCCGAATCATCTATCTGCTGGCCTGGTCGCTGGCCGTGGCCGCGATTCCGGGGGCGGAAGGAACGGTGCTGTGGGCCGGGGCGCTGCTCTATCTGGTTTTGACCGGCGCAACTGCCGGGCGGCGGATGTTCCTGGCCAGGGCGCTGCTTGGCCGGGACGGGAACCGGCCCGGTGAGGACCGGGAGGGCGCGGCCGGGGTCGTACCGCCGCCGGCCCCCGGCGATGCGTAACCTCCTGCTCCCCATGATGTGCGCACCCGGACAGTCAGCCCGAAAACCCTTTGCACGCGGGGAGCATCCTCCGTTGTTGCTTTTTTACGAGATTGTCAATACAATCGATATTTCGTTTCAATCAAATCACCCGGAGGGAAGACATCAATGAACGAGATCCGAATCGCCATAGCCGGTGTCGGCAATTGCGCCAGCGCGTTGATACAGGGGATTCATTACTACGGCCAAGATGGCGAACGCGATCCCATCGGCCTCATGCACCCGGTTATAGGCGGATACAGGCCGGGAGACATCAGACCGGTGGCCGCCTTCGACATCGACAGGCGCAAGGTCGGCAAGGATCTCTCCGAGGCGATCTTCGCGCCGCCCAACTGCACTTGCACTTTTTTCGACCGGATCCCCAACCTTGGCGTGCCCGTGCACATGGGCCCCATCCTTGACGGCCTCTCCGAACACATGCGCAATTACCCCGAGCACCGGACGTTCGTGCCCTCAGATGCCGCCCAGCCCGGCAAAGAGGAGGTGGTGGAGATTCTGCGGCGGAGCGGGGCCGAGATTCTGCTCAACTACCTGCCGGTGGGCTCCGAGGAGGCCAGCCGTTTTTATGCGGAGTGCGCTCTGGAGGCAGGCCTCGCCTTCATCAACAACATCCCGGTCTTCATCGCCAGCAACCCGGAATGGGCGGCCCGTTTCGCCGCCGCCGGTCTTCCGGTCATCGGCGACGACATCAAGAGCCAGCTGGGCGCCACCATCACCCACCGGGTGCTGACCGATCTCTTCGCCAAGCGCGGCGTCAAGCTGGAGCGCACCTACCAGTTGAACACCGGCGGCAACACCGATTTCCTCAACATGCTCAACCGTCACCGGCTGGTGTCAAAAAAGATTTCCAAGACCGAGGCGGTGCAGGCGGTATGCGCCCAGCGGATGGACAGCGACAACATCCATGTCGGTCCCAGCGACTACGTCCCCTGGCAGAACGACAACAAGGTCTGCTTCATCCGCATGGAAGGCAAATTGTTCGGCGATGTCCCCATGAACCTGGAACTGCGCCTGTCGGTGGAGGATTCCCCCAATTCCGCCGGGGTGGCCATCGATGCCGTCCGCTGCGCCAAACTGGCGCTGGAGCGGGGTCTTTCCGGACCCCTGGACGCCCCGTCGGCCTACTTCTGCAAGCATCCGCCGCGGCAGTTCACCGACGACGAGGCCTATCGCCTGACCGAGGCCTTCATTGCCCGGCAGCCGGCCGGACAGACCGTCAGGACCCAGGCGGACAGTTACGAACTGGAGGCGGACAAGGTCAAGTACAATTAGGGTGGTCAGGAGCCGGGAGCGTCCGGTTTCCGTTCCGGCTCCACCAGGTGAACATCTCTTTGCGGGAAGGGAATGGTGATGCCTTCCCGGTTGAAGGCCTCGTAGACGGCCTTGAGCAGGTTATGGGTCTGCATGCCCTTTTCCCGGGGATTTTCGGCCCACACCAGGAGCTGAAAGTTGACCGAGGAGTCGGCGAACCCCCTGATCCTGACCCGCGGTTTCGGTATGGCGGCGAGGGTCTCGTTTTCCCGGGCCACCCGCAGGAGGATTTCCTCCACCCTGGACAGGTCGCTGCCGTAGGCAACCCCGACGTCAATCCTGATCCGGAACCTCGGCAGCGGCGCGCTTTCGTTGATGATCATGCTGTTGGCCAGGATGGAATTGGGGATGGTGATCAGGACATCGTCCCGGGTCTGGATCCTGGTGGAGCGAATGCCCATATCCATCACCTCCCCCCTTTCGCCGCTGTTGAGGATGATGAAGTCCCCAACTTTGTACGCCCGGTCGGCGAAAAGGGAAATGCCGCCGAAGAAGTTGGCCATGGTGTCCTTGGCGGCCAGGGCGATGGCGATGCCGGCAATGCCCGCGGAGGCGAAAAGCGGCGTCAGGTCGATGTTCCAGATGATCAGGACCCAGCAGAACCCGGCAAAGAGGATGATCACCCGGGAGACGTTTTTCAGCAGCAGGAAGACGTCCCTGTCGATCCGTCTCTTTTCCAGGAAGCCGGCCATGTTGGTGTCGTTCAGCCGGTTGATCTCCCTGAGGATGACGCCCCACCAGAGGAGGAAGATCAATGTCCCGGTTATGCCGGGCAGGACCAGGTTCCAGGGAACCGGGAGTTCCGGCGGCAGGTGAAGGGCGTGGAGAACGCCGAAAAGCAGGATCGACAGGCAGAGCGGCCGGTGAAAAAAGGCGATGACTCTGTCCTCGAACTGTATGCCGTTGCGGCGGGCCAGCCTCCTGAGCAGCCGGTCGATGAACAGGTCGGCGACCTTGGCCAGCACCGCATACAGCAAAATGATGTACATCCGCCGGACAAGCGGATGGTCCTGCAGCTCTCGGACCAGCGCGGCCGTTTCGTCGAGAAAGGTGCTGCTCGAAAAGGAAAAATCCATGGGTGCCTCAAGGGGAGGAAATCACTCAATCCCCGGCTCCCAGTCGTCGAGCTGCCGGGCTTCGTCAATGAGCATTATGGGAATGTCGTCGCGAATCGGGTACAGCAGCCGGCAATGGTCGCAGATCAGGCCGTTGCCGTCGCCGGTCAGCCTGACCGGCTGCTTGCATTTCGGACAGGCGAGAATATCGAGCAGTTCCTGTTTGATCATGGAGGCACCCCTGTGGTGGTTGGTGTCATGCTGCCCGCCGGGACAACGGAACGAGACAGCCCCTGAAAAGGACACCATACCCAAAAAAAAGATTATGCGCCAGAGCGGAAAGGGCAGGGCGCGGGTTTCAGGTAATAATTGCGTCATCGGTCGGAACGGTATATTATTAATTTAAGTGGCTCTTAACCAAACTCAGCTATTTTTACAGGTGTGTGAGCCAAGCATGCGTTGAGCAATCTCAAAGGCATCTCCGGTTCCCAGAACCTACGGTTAAAACGATAACAAAATTCAT
>DSAE01000049.1 GCA_011372855.1 Desulfobacteraceae bacterium | reverse complement strand
CAGGAATACCTGGATGAATTTTGTTATCGTTTTAACCGTAGGTTCTGGGAACCGGAGATGCCTTTGAGATTGCTCAACGCATGCTTGGCTCACACACCTGTAAAAATAGCTGAGTTTGGTTAAAAGCCACTATGAAGAATGAAGAATGAAGGGATGGAGGAGCAATATGGCGGAAGGATATCAGGCGGTGCTGAGAGCGCATCTGGAGGCCCTGGCCGCCAAGGGCATCCGCAAGGGCGAAGAAAACATCATAACCGGGATCAGGCCGCCGGCGGACGGATATGGACCGCGCTGCTTCCTGGCCGGGCACGGCGACAAGCCTTTCCTGCTGATGAACTCCAACTCCTACCTGGGCCTTGGCAGGCATCCCGGGGTGGTCGGGGCCGAGGAAAAGGCGGTGCGGCGGTACGGCGTCGGCCCGGGGGCAGTGCGGTTTATCAGCGGCACCTTTCAGCCCCACGTGCTGCTTGAGCAACGGCTGGCCGAGTTTCACGCCCGGGAGGCGGCAATGCTCTTCAGCTCGGCCTATGCGGCGGTCATGGGCGTCCTGCCGCATCTGATCAGCGCCGAGACCGCGGTGCTCAGCGATGAACTGAATCACAATTGCATCATCAACGCCATCCGTCTGGCCCGGCCGGCGGTCAAGGAAATCTATCCACATCTCGGCATGACGGAGCTGGAAGCATTGTTGCGGCAAAACATCGGCCGGGTCCGCCGGGTTGTCCTGGTCACGGACGGCATCTTCAGCATGCGCGGCGATCATGCTCCCCTGGACAGGATGGGGACCCTTGCCGCACAGTACCGGGAAAACTTTGCCGAAGGGATCATAACCGTGGTCGATGACTCCCATGGGGTGGGAGTATTCGGCGAAACCGGCAGGGGCGTTGAGGAGTACGCCGGGATACGGGCCGATGTACTGATCGCCACCCTGGGCAAGGCAATGGGGGTCAACGGCGGCTATGTAACCGGCAGTCGGCTGCTGATCGAATACCTGCGGGAAACGGCCCCCCTGTATATTTATTCCAATCCCGTTACTCCGGCGGAAGCGGAAGCGGTCCGGGAGGCCCTGGATATTATCGACAGTCCCGAAGGGGCTGCGCTGCTGGGGCGGCTGCGGCGCTTGACCTCCCTCCTGAAGCAGGGCCTGCGGGGGGCCGGTTTTGAAATACTGACCGGGGAGCATCCCATAGTCCCGCTGCTGGTCAGGGACACGGCCAGGACCGACGGGATGGTCCGGCACCTGTTCGCCCGCGGGGTGCTGGTCACCGGGTTGAAATTTCCCGTCGTTCCCGCCGGAGACGAGGAGATCAGGCTTCAGGTATCGGTCGACCATACTGAGCGGGATATCGAATACCTGGTCGACGCCCTGCGGGGATTTTGATGGGAGGAGGAAAATATGACCGGCGGAGGCTGCCGATTTTTTCACTAATATTTGCCTGAAGGCCTCTCGGCGATATACAATATACTCACAGGAAGGGGGGAGCAGTGAGGATGAAAGCAACTTCCCGCCGCGGCCGAATTCCTCCGGGGCGGGAGGCAACCTTCAAACCCTGCATCAGGGAGAGGGAGGACGACCATGGCATTGATACTTACTTCTCCGGAATTTTCGCATAAGGCTGAAATCCCGGCCCAATATACCTGTGACGGGCTGGATGAGTCGCCACCCCTGAACTGGTCCGGGGTTCCGCGTGAGGCAAAAAGCCTGGCCCTCATTGTCGACGATCCCGATGCCCCGGATCCGGCGGCGCCGAAAATGACCTGGGTCCACTGGGTGCTGTACAATCTGCCCCCGGCCGCCGCCGGGCTGGAACGGGGCATTGCCGCTCCCGACCTGCCGCCGGGAACAATGGAGGGAAAGAACAACTGGAACATGACGGGCTACGGCGGTCCGTGTCCGCCCATCGGCCGCCATCGTTATTTTTTCAAGCTTTACGCCCTGGACCGTGTTCTTCCGGATCTGCACAAACCGACCAAGGCGGAGCTGGAAAAGGCCATGGAGGGGCATATCCTCGAAAAGGCCGAGTTGATCGGCACCTATCAGCGCTAAAAAAGCCCGGCCATCCGTGCTTCGGATGCTCCGGTCGGTTATTCTGCCGGCCGCCGGCGTCCACGGGCACGGACCCCCTTCTACAATAATTTAAACAGTACCCGCAGCACCCTGTTGCCCATGCCGGTTGGCGGCAATATCACCCGGACCGTGTAATTGTCGGGTATCCCAGGGGGGAAGCGAACCGTCACCGGATACGTTGCGGTGACGGTGCCCCGGCCCGCGCATCTCCGGCAGGCAGTGCCATGGACCACGCCCCCTCCCCTGCAGGACGGACAGCGGAGGAGGGCGGGGACCCGCAACCTGACCCGGCCGCCCTGCAAAGCCTGGCCCGGCCTCAGGGGCACGACAAGGTACGGACTGTCGGGTTCGGCCGTCCGGTACCGGAGATGCGGGGGCAAGCGCCCCGCCAGCAGGTCAAACAGCGGACCGGCAAAAGCGGCGGGTTGATAGCCCGGATCGTCCCCTGAAATTGTCGTTCCGCCGGGCTGCCGCCGTTGCGGAACAAGCGGCTCGACCTCGTCCGGCGGATATCTCCCGGCCGCCTTCCGGGGCGATCTGCTCTTTTGGGCCCGATCCCGCAGAGAGCGATCATAGGATTTCTTCCTGGCGGGGTCGCTCAGCACCGAATAGGCCTCCTGGATGGTCAAAAACGGCACCGTATCCGGACCATGATGGTCAGGGTGATATTGTTTGGCGAGCCTGCGGTACGCCCTTTTAATTTCACTGATGGTCGCCTGGGGCGACAACCCCAGGATGAGATAGTAGTTTTCGGGCATCACGGCACCCCCGGATAAGCGAACCCGGCATCGGGACAAGGCGTGATCCGGTCATCCGTTCAGGAGAAAGGCGGGACGGATCGGCCGCAGTCCGCCTTGGTACAGGTTTACCATTCCTCCATCGGTTTTCCCTTGGCAATGATATCCTTGAGCGTCTCGACATTTTTCTCGCGGATTTTCACCTGATGGTTGATCATGCCGTAGAGCTGATCATCCCTGCCGAGAAAATTTTTCGTTTTTTTCAGCAGTTGCCGGTCTTTTTGCAGGCCGTTTTCCAACTCCCGCAATAAAATTTTTCTTTTTTCATGTTTTTTCAGCTCGGTGTCGATCATCGGCAGCAGCCTCCTGATGCAGGCCTCCACCAGGACATCCCGGGGAAGGTGTTGGTCCCTGGCGATCTGGTCAAGGGCGACCAGGGAGCTTCTGCTGATTACGAACGTTTTCTGCTGCCGCTCCTCGGGACCGGTGGATAAATCATTGGCCTCCGCCGCAGCCTCCTTCAGGATTTCTGAGTTTTCAACCAGGCGATCAAACAGGGACTTCTGTTTTATCCCGAGCTGCGCGGCCATCAGGCTCAACAGGTCGATAATCTGCCTGGGCAGCCTGAAGGTCGCCCTGACCGACTGCTTCCCCTTCAGGTCTTCCATGAACAGTGCGTGGTTCTCTTTTTTCATTTGCACTCCGGCTCCCCCTGTCCGATGAAACATTTCCCGATAAAATCATAAATTTTTGTTATTACTTTGTCAATAATATATATAAAAGTAATAAATTAAAAAAAGCAAAAAAAATAATAAGACAATATTGACAGTGTCCCGGTGATAATTATTTTATGACAGAAAGAAGCCATTGCCGGAATGAATTGACGCCGGGGACTAATTACCCGGTAGGGTTTGAAGTGAACCTTAACAAAAGGAGGATGGATTATGCGGACGAGAATAAGTGAGTTTGACCGGCTGTTTGGTTCGATGGACCTCCTTCGCAACAGAATGAACAGGCTTTTCGCAGATTTTGACCGCCTGTACGGGGGAGATCTTCAGGGGATGTGGCGGGAAGACTATCCGCCGACCAATCTCTATGACTTTGGAGACCGCCTGGAAATCAGGGCGATGGTTCCCGGTCTCAACAGGGAGGACCTGAACGTGAAGATTCAGGGCAACTACCTCGAAATCAACGGAACGCGGAAATCCGATGCTCCCGAGGGATACGAAGCCCATCGGGTAGAGCGGCCGACAGCGACCTTTTCCCGGAGCTTCACGTTGCCGTGCGATGTTGACGCCGACAGGGTCGAGGCACACATGAAAAACGGCATGCTGACCCTGATCATGCCCAAGCCCGAGGCCGCAAAACCGAAACAGATTGCCATCAGCTAGGTTCGGAGTCTTGATGACAGGCAAAGACAGTCGACAAGGAGGTTGCCATGAACGACACCAAAGATGTTGTGGAAAGAAAGGAAGAATTGCAGGAGAGGCGTCCTGATGTGCCGGTTGTACCGCCGGCGGTGGATATCTATGAAAACGATGACGAAATTCTTCTTTACGCCGACATGCCCGGGGTGGAAAAGGACGGCATCAACGTCAACATAGACAACGGCAGACTGACGCTGTCCGGCACCCGGCGGATGGAAGCGAGCGGAGCGGCGAATTGGGAGGAGTTCGGCGAGGTGGAGTACCGAAGGGTGTTTTCGGTTCCGCAGACCATTGATATGGACAAGGTCAATGCGGAGCTGAAAGACGGGGTCCTGCGGCTTCATCTGCCCAAGTCCGAAGCGGCCAAACCGAAACAGATTGAAATAAAAACCGCCTGAGAGAGGCGAAAAAAGGAGGTCGTCTATGGACATCAAGAAATTTGCCCCATGGAACTGGTTCAAAAAGGAAGAAGAGGAGGGGGGCTCGACCGTACCGGTATTGCGAGCCGATGTCCCGCAGGCGTATCCCGAGAGCGGCGTGCTGAATCCCATTGTTCAGCTGCACAGGGAAATGGACCGGCTGTTTGACAGCGCCTTCAGGGGGTTCGGGCTTCCGTCCCTAAGGTCGGATTTCTTCACGCCGCTTACCGCCTCGGGCCTGTTGAAGCCGCAGGTGGACATCGGGGCCACGGACAAGGAATATTCCATCACCGTTGAGGTGCCCGGTGTGGATGAAAAGGACGTCAGGGTGGAGATCGCCAACAACACCCTGACCATCAGAGGGGAGAAGAAGCAGGAAAAAGAGGAGAAGGACAAGAACTACTACCGGGTCGAGCGGAGCTACGGTTCGTTCCAGCGGGTTCTGTCCCTGCCGGAAGATGCCGACCAGGATGGCGTCAAGGCCGCCTTCAAAAAGGGCGTGCTGACCATCACCATGCCCCGGAAGGCTCTGCCGAAAGCGGAAGTAAAGCAGATTGAAATAAAGAGCGGTGAGTAATACCGGCCGGGCTGGGTTCTGTGCCCGGGGCCGCCTGGTCAGGTGACGGAGGGAGCTGTACGTCTCTCCCTCCGAGGTACCGGGGTTGGAACCGGTGGTTCTTCCCCGGTTTTTTTGCGGCCGCTAATCCAGTTTTTTCCGTTCCTGGGCCTGCTCGGTCGCAATCACCTTGGCCAGCAGGCTCAGTTCCTCGGCGAGCAGTTCAACCAGGTCGTCCATGGTCAGGATGCCTTCCAGCCCGCCCTTGTCATTCACCACCGGCACCCGGCGAATGCCCTTGCTGCGCATCTGCACAAGAGTGTCCCAGATTCCGTCCGTTTCCCGAACGCTGACCAGATCGAAACTCATGATATCTTCGGCGGTGACTGAATCCATGTCAACCTCCTGGGCAACGATCTCGACAACAATATCGCGGTCGGTAATGATTCCCACCGGCACGCCCTGATCCTCGCGGTCTTCAATGACGATCAGTGTCCCGACATGATGCTGGCGCATCAGTTGTGCCAGCTCAACGATGCTCGTCTTCCTCTCCGCGAAAACAACCTCTCTGGTACAGAATTCTCCAACGGTCATAGAAGTTCCTCCTTTACTGGGCGATATGCTCCATTTCCTATAACTATAAACCGTTTGCCGGAAAAGAACAGGGGCAGATTGCAACGGGCGAGGTTGACATGGTTTATTCCGAACAGCTACAATATGGTATAATCTTTGCGCAACGACCCGGCCGGGAAGATTCATGGCTTCGTCCGCAGCAGGAGGCGCCCGGCGGGAAAGTTGTTTGGCCGCATCGCTTCAATATCGTCACGCTGAAAGGTCAACAATCAGCGGTGATATTGTTTGCAAATTCATCGCGGGTATGGTGTCATCACGATAGCATGGGAAGACTGAAACATATAGTCTTGTTCGGGGCCGGCCTGCTGGACAGCGGACTGACCGATTTCGATGCCTGGTCGGAAAGAATGGTCAGGGAGTTCGGGCAGGACATCGAACCTTTCCTCAACGACATCATGCTGAACGCCCGGGAAATACACGCCCCCTATGCACCGTCCATGTTCCATCCGCCTGAAAAACGAAGGAGGCGATTATTCATGACGCGCCATGTCCTGATAGTAGACGATGAACCGAATATTGTTCTTTCCTTGAAGTTCCTTATAAATCAGCAGGGTTACGAGGTCCGTACCGCCGGTAGCGGGGAGGAGGCCCTCCAGGCCCTGGCGGAGAAGATCCCCGACCTGATTCTTCTTGATGTCATGATGCCCAAACCGGACGGCTACGAAATATGCCAGCGAATACGATCGACCCCGGCCTGGAAGGATATACCCGTGATCATGTTGACGGCAAAAGGCCGGGATGTGGAAAAACAGAAAGGATTGGCCATGGGGGCGGATGATTATATCACCAAACCGTTTGCAACCCATGAGCTGATTGCAAAGGTCCGGGCGGTTCTGACGGAGAAAGATAAGGGGTAACCGGACTCCCGCCGATGAACCTGCCGCAGGAGGCGGGGACAATCGTGGAGCCGGTCCGCCCCCGGGAAAGAATTTCAGCCGGTGCCGGAGGAGGCTGAACCATTGACTGCAAAAGACACTGAACTGGAGCGTCTGGAAACCATTCTGAGAGAGCTGAGGGAGGCGGTTGTCGCATGCGACCCCCAGGTCCGGATCATTCTCTATAATTCATCGGCGAGGCAGCTTTTTCGCAATTATGAGGCAATGGGACTGGGCCGCTCGCTGTATGAAGTCTGCGCACGGGCGCCCATTGAACATGCCCTCAGGATGCTGAAAGGCAGGTCCACGGACAGAAATCTGTTTGATCCGGAGCAAACCGATGCCAGGTTTGTCTGCGCCACGGTGGATGAAACCATGCTGCTCCGCTGCCATATAAGCCAGATAACCGCCGATGCCCCCCATGGATCGATTTTTGTTTTTACTTTCGAGGATATAACCAGGCAGATAGCGGAAATGGGCGGCCAGGGTCATCTGCTGGAAAAGATGATCAAGCAGCTGCGGGCGCCCTTGACCAACCTGGGCACGGCCGTGGAAAACCTGAAAGACTATCCCCACATGGAGCCTGAAATCCGCAGGGAATTCGAAGAGATAATTTTCAGGGAGAGCGCGGAGCTGACGCACAGGTTTGAAACCCTTGCCCGGGAGGCCGGCCGGCTGACAAGGATGCAGTGGCCCCTGTTTGACGTGTATTCAGCGGATCTGATCGGATGTGTCGCCAGGAAGCTGAAGGAAGAGGAGGGGATAACAGTCACCATGACCGGCGTTCCGCTCTGGCTGCACGGCGATTCCTATTCCCTCATGCTTGTCCTGGAACGGCTTGTCAGGATAGTCAGGCTTTCACGCAACGTATCGGAAATTGATATCGAGGCGCTGCTGGGCGACCGGCGCGTCTACATCGACCTGGTATGGAAAGGAGAGCCGATTCCCCAGGCCTCCGTTGATTCGATGCTGACCGCGAGGCTCCCTGACACCGCGGGGGGGATGACCGTGGCCGATGTGCTGGAGAGGCATGACAGTGAAATCTGGAGTCAGCCGCACCGACGCATGGGCTATGCTGTTTTGCGGGTGCCGGTGCCGGACTCGCCCAGGCAATGGGAAGTTCCCGACACACCTGTGCCGAGGCGCCGTGAATTTTATGATTTTTCTCTGGCCGCCGAAATGGGTGAACCGGGCGAAATGGCGGAGCGGCGGCTTGCTTCGTTGAGCTACGTTGTTTTTGATACCGAAACCACAGGGCTTTCACCGGAAGAGGGGGATGAGATCCTTGCCATTGCCGCCGTACGGATAGTCAACGGAAGGATCCTCAGCGGCGAACGGTTTGAACGATTCATCAGGCCGCGGGGCCCCCTGCCGGAGAGGTCGCGCCGTTTTCTCGACATCACCGAGGAGATTCTCCGGGACGAGTCTCCTGTCGAGGTGGTCCTGCCGCAATTCAAAAACTTTGTCGGCGACGCTGTTCTTGTCGCCCATAACGGGATATTCGACATGAAATTCTTCCATATGATGGAAGAAAAATCAGGGGTCAGGCTGGCCAATCCCATGCTGGACACCCTGTTGCTTGCCCTGATCGTCAACCCCGAGAGAAAGGATTTCACCCTGGAAAACATCGGCCGGTGGCTCGGGGTGGAAACCCCGGCCGGTCATGTGATCATGGGTGATTGTTACGTCACCGCCCAGATTTTCCTCAAACTCCTGGAATTGCTTGAGTTGGCGGGGATGTCCACCCTCGGCGAAGTAATGGCGGCATCGGAAAAAGTGGCGGAGGAGAAAAGACGACAGTTCAGATGAACGGCCCGTGCGAGAAAGAAAGCCTGCCCGAGTCAAATCGGCATGGTGCCAGGTTGATCGCCCTGGCGGCAGTCGGTTTCCTCGCCCTGAACTACCCGCTGCTGTCCCTGTTCAGCAAAATCAGGCTGCTTTTCGGCATTCCGGTGCTCTATATCTACATCTTTGCGGTCTGGTACCTGTTCATCATCTGCGTGGCCCTTATCCTGGCCAAGCCTTTGGTGCGGGCGCCGATGCCTCCTCCCCGGAAAACAGAAAAGCCTGAGTGACATGCTGCAGCAGTGGGCCATACTGGCCGTATCCGCCTGTTACCTGGGAATTCTGTTTGGCATTGCCTACTATGGCGACAAAAGGGCGGATGCCGGCCGTTCGATCATCAGCAACCCCTATATCTACACTCTTTCCATCGCGGTGTACTGCACGGCCTGGACTTTTTACGGCAGTGTCGGCCGGGCCGCGGTCACCGGAGCGGGTTTTCTGCCCATATATCTGGGACCGACCCTCATGGCGGCTCTGTGGTGGCTGGTCCTGCGCAAGATCATCCGGATAGCCAAGGTTCACCGGCTCACCTCCATCGCCGATTTTATTGCTTCGCGGTATGCCAAGGACCCGATGATCGGGGTGATCGTCACCATCATCGCCGTTGTGGGGATATTGCCGTACATCTCCCTGCAGCTGAAAGCGGTTTCCACCAGCTACAATGTGCTGCATTCCTTTGAGTGTCCTTCAGTCAGCCATTTTGCCGGGGGCTCGATCTGGAAGGATACGGCTTTGTATGTGGCGCTGTTGATGGCCGTTTTTTCCATTCTTTTCGGGACGCGGCATATCGATGCCAGCGAGCGCCACGAAGGCATGGTCGCGGCAATCGCCTTTGAATCCGTGGTGAAGCTGGCCGCTTTTTTGGTTGCCGGTATGTTCATCAGCTACACCCTTTTCGCCGGCCCGACGGAGTTGATCACTGACGCGGCGAAGTCGCCGAGACTGGCAAGCCTGATGCGGCTGGAAGCGCTTGAAGGAGGATACGCAAGCTGGTTCACCCTGATCTTCCTGTCCATGATGGCCATTCTGTTCCTGCCCCGCCAATTCCATGTTCTGGTGGTGGAAAATGTCAACGAGGATCATGTTCGCAAAGCCAGCTGGCTCTTTCCCCTCTACCTGCTGGCGATCAATCTGTTTGTCCTGCCGATTTCCCTGGCCGGACTGATGCTGTTTCCGGACGGATCGGTGGATCCCGACACCTTCGTGCTGACGGTGCCGCTCTGCGCCAACCTGGAGCCTGTCGCCCTGCTGGTGTTCCTGGGAGGACTGTCGGCATCAACCGGCATGGTCATCGTGGCCACCATCGCCCTGTCGACAATGGTGTGCAATGACCTGGTCATGCCCGTTCTGCTGCGAATCAGGACCTTCCAGCGCAGAGATTTACGCAGTGCCCTGCTGGCCATCCGCAGGGGAAGCATTTTGGGAATACTGCTGCTCAGCTACGCCTATTTCCGGCTGATTGGCGAATCGTACACCCTTGTGTCCATAGGACTTGTCTCCTTTGCGGCGGCGGCCCAGTTCGCCCCGGTCGTCCTGATAGGAATCTACTGGAGGGGAGCCAGCCGCCGCGGGGCGATAGCCGGACTTCTGGCCGGTTTCGGCATGTGGTGCTATACCCTGCTGGTCCCATCCCTGGTCATCTCCGGCTGGATTCCTCCCTCGGTCCTGGAGCCGGGCCCCTTCGGACTGGAGTTCCTTGGTCCGTACCATCTGTTCGGGCTCGACATGTTTGATCACATAACCCATTCGGTTTTCTGGAGCATGCTGGCCAATATCGGCTGCCTCGTGGGCGTGTCGTTGTTCGACCGGCAGAGCACCATGGAACGGCTGCAGGCCGCCCAGTTCGTCGATGTCTTTCGGCACGGCCGCATTGACACCGGGCTGTGGAGGGGTACCGTCACCGTGGCCGAGCTTCGGGATCTGGTCGCCCGTTTTGTCGGCCCCGATCATGCCGACAGGACCTTTTCCGCCTATGCAGAGCGGCACGATATCGTTGTTCCGGCCGGAGCCCAGGCGGATGCTGGTTTGGTGGCCTTTGCTGAAAAGACGTTGGCCGGCGCCATAGGCGCGGCGTCAGCGCGGGTCATGATTGCCTCGGTGGTCAAGGGCGAGGAAATCACCATTGACAGCGTCTTGAAAATTCTCGACGAAACGTCCCAGGTCATCGAATACAGCCACCGCCTGGAAGAAAAATCCCGTGAACTGGAAGAGACCACGGCGGAGCTGAGGGCGGCCAACGAGCGGCTGAAGCAGCTTGACCGCCTGAAGGATGAATTCGTCTCCACGGTAACCCATGAACTGCGGACGCCTCTGACTTCGGTGCGTTCATTCTCGGAAATACTTCGCGACAATCCGACCCTGCCAGGGGAGGAGCGGCGGAAGTTTCTCGACATCATCGTCCAGGAAAGCGAGCGGTTGACCCGGCTGATCAACCAGGTGCTCGATCTCGCCAAAATAGAATCCGGCAGCGTCGAATGGTCAAGGGAATGCGTGGACATCAACGCGGTGATCACGGAGGCCGCCAGGTCCATCGGCCGTTTATTTCAGGAGAAATCCGTTTCCCTGGAAGAAATTCTGTCGCCGCAGCCCGTCCTTGTCACAGCTGATCGGGACCGCATGATCCAGGTGATCATCAATCTGTTGTCCAATGCGGTGAAATTCTGCGAACCGGAAACAGGACGGGTCGTCATCCGATCCGCTGCCCGCAACGGAAGGGCAAGGGTCGAGGTGGAAGACAACGGGCCGGGAATTCCCGCCGACGAACAGGAGAGGATTTTCGACAAATTTCATCAGTTGAAAGGGCCGCGCGATGAAAAGCCGCGGGGAAGCGGCCTGGGGCTGACGATCAGCCACCGCATCATCATCCATCACGGCGGCGACATCAGGGTGGAGAGCACTCCCGGAGCCGGGGCAAAGTTTATTATCGAGCTGCCTCTGGCCGGAACCGGCACGGCATCGCAGCAGCCGGCCGCTTCCGGACGGGAGGATCAGCTTGCCGGGGGGTCCACCTGAAGCGTGACGGGCAGGCGGATGCATAGCCCGATCTGGGACGGTCATGGCTGCGGGGACGTTGTTTCTGTTCATTTCCAGTCTCCGTTCCGGGGTTTCCCTGGAGAAGGCGAGAACCGTGGCCCTGACGACCATGGTTTTTTTTCAGTTTTACCAGGCGGGCAACTGCCGCTCGGAAAGCCGGTCCCTGTTCAGCATGCATCCCATAAGCAATCCCTTGCTTTTTTTCAGCATGATAGCGGCATTTTTCGCCCAGCTGGCAGTGATTTACGTGCCGGTTCTCCAATGGGTCTTCAGGACCGAGCCGATAACTGTTCTGGAGTGGGGAAAAATCGCCATGGTCACTTCAACGATCATCGTCGCGGTCGAAATGGATAAATGGATAAGAAGGAGGAGGAGGACGGAGTTCCATGGTCCATAGGAGACGAATCATGCGCTGCAGGAGGAAAGGCAATGAGGATATCGGCCGCGCCGGAAAAGTTGGCGGTCGGCAGCGCCCCACCCCGCGCTTGCGGGGACGAATGAGGGGACTACCATAAAAGCCTCAAGCCAAAGGACTACGGAAGCGAATTTCAACCGGATTTACCCTTACCTATATCCTTGATTTTT
>DSAE01000080.1 GCA_011372855.1 Desulfobacteraceae bacterium | reverse complement strand
GCCGCGGCCGCGGCCCGCTCTCTTCCGGACCAACTGGCAGCCCTATTTTTTTCTTGCGGGCCGCTCTTGTCAAAATCCAATGAGCATGCTAATTATTCGTACTTAATGCCTCGCGCATCAAATGAACAAGTCCTGATTTTTGATATCCGTCACCTTCTACCTTGAACTGAAAATGAAAAGGTTCCCGGAAGGACCGGTTTGAGAGGAACCGTGCAGATAGAACCTGCACCCTCCCCGATCCCGGTCTTTCCTCTGGAAACGTGCGGACCACTGTCTGCGGTTAGGGCGACCACCAAGAAAGGGAAAAACATTGAGCACGAAAATTTTAGTAGCCAACAGGGGGGAGATTGCCATCCGGATCATGCGGGCAATCCAGGAACTGGGCATGGAGGCGGTCGGCATCTACGAATCGCCTGACTCCGAATCGAGACACATCCGCATCGCCAATGAGGCGGTCTGGATCGGGGACGGTCCCCGCAGGGACTATCTCAACATCGAGAAGGTCATCCGGGCCGCCAGGCGTTCCGGCGCCATCGCCATTCATCCGGGATACGGCTTCCTCGCCGAAAATCCGCAACTGGCCAAAGCCTGCGAGGAGGCGGGGTTGATTTTCATCGGACCGAACTCCGACGTCATCGAAAAACTCGGCAACAAAGTGACAGCGCGGAAAATCATGGCGGAGGCGGGAATCCCCATGGTCCCCGGCACGGAAAACCTGCCGCCGGGTGATGAGGGACTGCGCGCAGCGGCAGCCTTTGCCGGACAATACGGCTACCCGTTGATGCTCAAGGCCACCGCCGGGGGCGGCGGCAGGGGAATCCGCCGCATCGAGAACGAAAAGGAACTGCGGGAACAGTATGCCGTGGCCCGCCAGGAGGCCAAAGCCGCCTTCAATGACGACTCGGTCTATCTGGAAAAGGTGGTCATCGATCCCAAGCACGTTGAAGTCCAGATCATCGCCGACAATTACGGCAAAACCGTTCATCTCGGCACCCGGGACTGCTCGATTCAGCGCCGCAACCAGAAGCTGGTGGAGATCGCCCCCGCCTTTCACCTGAGCCCCGAACTGGCGGACGAAATCTGCCGGACGGCGGTCAAGGCCGCCGAGGCAGCCGGCTACACCAACGCCGGCACCGTTGAGTTCCTGCTCGACAAGGACAACAAGTATTACTTCATGGAGATCAATACCCGGCTGCAGGTTGAGCATACGGTGACGGAAATGATCACCGGCATCGACATTGTCCGCACCCAGATAAAAGTGGCTCTGGGCAAGGAACTGCTCTTCGACCAGGACGACGTGTATCTCCGCGGTCACGCCATTGAAATGCGGATCAACGCCGAGGACCCGAAAAACAATTTCATGCCCGAGGGCGGCAAAACCATCACCGTCTACCAGTCACCCGGCGGGTACGGCGTCCGCCTGGACGGCTTCTGCTACCAGGGATTCACCATCCCCGAGGAATATGACTCCCTGCTGGTCAAGCTGACCGTGTTCGGCTGGACATGGAACGAAACGGTCGACCGTCTCAGGAGATGCCTGAACAACTTTGTCATTACCGGCCCCAAGACCACCATTCCGTTTTACCTGAACCTGGTCAACGATCCTGATTTCAGGGCCGGCAACTTCAACACCTCCTACCTCGATACCCATCAGCACCTGTTCGATTACGAGGAATACACCAGCGAGGTGAACAAACTGGCCAGGCTGATCGCCGAAATCCACAACAAGGGAAAAAACATATATGCGGCCTGATGCCGGATCCCCCGGCAATGAACCGGAAGACTTCAGCGCATCCTGAACCGATCGAGGATTGAATATCATGACACGAATCACGACAGCCATGAGTACTGCCGAGGTGCTGGCCACCCTGCGGCAGGCTGACGGGTATTACATTACCAACACCACCAGGGACATGTCCCAGTCGGACTACAAAAACCGGATCCTCCTGCACACTGATCTGCTGGCGGCGCAGGCCAGGGAGGAGGCCGGCTATTTTTCCCTGGAAATCACCGGCGGCGCCTCCATCCATGTCGACATTCTCCGCAAGCAGGTCGACCCGTTCCTCAAGCTGAAACTGCTGCGGGAAAAAATGCCCGGAACCATGTTCCAGACCCTGTGCCGCGGAGTCAACCTGTTCGGCTACCGCCCCTACCCCCAGAATGTCATCCGGCTGGCGGTCCGCGAATTCGCCAAGTATGTGGACGTGTGGCGGACCTTCGACTTCATGAATTACATCCCCAACATGACCGCCGTTTTCGAGGAGGTGGCCAAGGCCGGCAAGATCAACGAGCCGTGCATCTGCTTCTCCACGGGCCCGGAGCACACCAACGAATTCTACATCTCCAAGGTGCGGGAAATTTTAGATGTGACCGGCGAGGAGATCATCCTCTGCATCAAGAACCACGGCGGCCTCGGCACGCCGAAGCGGATCGGCGACCTTGTTGACGCCGTCAAGCAGGCCTTCCCGGACCTGATCATCCATTACCACGGCCACAACACCGACGGCAACGACATCGGCCGGATAACCGCCGCTGTCCTGAACGGGGCGACCATCGTCGACGCTTCCGACCACTCCTTTACCGGCTTCTATGGTCCGCCCCCCTCGCTGACCGTCATCCAGACCCTGAAGGACTACGACAGGAAGGCGATCGGCATCGACGAGGACGCCATCATCGCCACCTCGGACGCGATCCGGGACGAGCGGCCCTATTACGCCGCCTTTGAATCCCAGATCAAGGGCTTCATGCCCACGGTGCAGATCCACAAGCTGCCCGGCGGCGCCATGGGCAGCAGCCTGGAGCAGGCTGACAAGGGCGGCTTCCTCAAGCAGATGCCCGACATCCTGCACAAGGAACTTCCCAGGGTCCAGGTCGAGCTCGGCAACTGGTGGAGCGTAACCCCCGGCTCCCAGATCCTGTGGACCACCGCGGTCAGCAACGTGGTTGACGGCGAGCGCTACGGCAATCCCTCCGGCGACCTGAAAAATCTCCTGCTTGGCAAATACGGCCCCTTTCCCTTCTACCGGCCGGCCGACTGGATCTATGAAAAAGTATTCGGTCCGAACTGGAAACAGCTGCTCGAGGAGGAAGGCGGCGTGGAAGAAATCGACGACATGGACATCGAGCAGGAGCGCGCCACCCTCCGGGAGCGCATCGGCCGGGAGCCGACCGAGGAGCAGCTGGTATCCTACCTGCAGCATCCCAACGATGCGGTGGAGTTCTTCAAATTCGAGGAAAAATTCGGTCGCTCCTATGTGCTGCCGCCCTCCATCTTCCTGCGTCAGGGCGGTTTCGCCCTCGGCGAAACCCTTGAATTCCGCGACCACGCCGGCAAGGCGCATATCATCGAAATAGGCCCCTCACAGTCAAACAAGGCGGGGGAGAAGAATATTTTCCTCAATATCGACCATCATCAGCGACTGTTTGTCTTTGAGCCGGAAGTCCAGGCCGGAGCTGCGGCGACCGCCGTCCTGTCCAAGGAGGAAATCGAGGAACTGGCTGTTTCCGGTGATATCCGGGCGCCCTTCAAGGGCAACGTCTGCGAAATAACGGTAAAGGAAGGCCAGGAAGTCGCAAAGGGCGACCGGGTGGCCATTCTTGAAGCAATGAAAATGCAGACCCCTCTGCCGAGCGAAGTCACGGGTACCGTGGTTTCAATTCACGCCAAGATCGGCCAGGCCCTGCAGCCCGGCGATAAAATCCTCAAGATCGAGCCGACCGAATAGGGCACACGGACAACCCTCATCAACCGGCCGTTTCCGGGCCTTCCGGGGCCCCGAACTCCGGCCGGTTGAACCCTCTTTTCGCCGACCAGGGGCGGGTGACGTCAATCCCGGTTACCTCCATGAGCAGTACCTCGTCAACCAGATAGACCGTGCTGTCCCTGCGGACGCAGCCTGTCAGGGTGTCACCGTGATGGCCCATGGCCGCGTGCAGGTGAATAAGCGGGTTCTCCCCATCCCGGAAGACGCTGCCGATCCCCAGGATTTCCCGGGCGTCCGTGACCGTGGTCCACACCGGGTCGGGAGGCATGACCGGCTCCCTGGGTCCGGTCACCACCCCGGCGTTCTTCAACCCGCCGAACACCTGGAACCAGGCGGCGCGAACCTGCTCCCTGACAACCAGTTCCCGGATGCACTGATGCAGATCGTCCCCGTCATCGAGCCGGATATAAAAAACCCTGCCCATTGAACCTGCCCTGTATTCCATGTCTCACCTCTCCGTTTCGCCGCCGCCGGATACCGGGTTTCGTTTCTTCAGTTCATGGGCCGCCCGCAGGAGGCGGAAAAGCTCGCGGCTGTATCTGCGGTTGCGGGTCCTGGCATAGAGCGAGGCCAGGCGGGCCGCCGCCTTTCCGTCGATACCCGGCAGAACGTCCCGGACCTCTTCGATAACCGGCCCGGCCCACTCTTCCCCCACCGCCTCGGGACTTTCTCCGGCGTCCCTGTACGCTGCAATGGCTTCATTGAGGATGGCGTCCCGGTAGCGCTCCATCTCGTGGAATTCCTTTTTCTCCCGCAAAGCGGCCCCCTTCTTGCCGCTCACAAAGGCATAGATCGGATCAAGGGGCTCCTCCCCGAGCAGCCTGGTGATATATTTGAGCTGTCTCTTTCTGGCTCCGCCCTTCATGGCCGCCGCTTCGCGCAGCAACTTCCGGACCTCGGCGCTGCAGGGAATTCTGCCGATCTCGGCGGCCGACAGCCCGGCCAGTTCGGCGGCCAGTTCTTCCAGCCGCTTCAGCCGCCGCTTCTGCTCGGATCTGCTTATCTCCATGGAGTCACTCCGATTATCCTTCTCTCCCGGCGGGGTGCATGTTGACCATTTCCTTTGCGGTCAAAGAATGCTATATAATCCTTGAGAACGTTGGCCGGCCGCGCCGGTCGGCGAATACGATTTTTCATCATGCGCCAATACTATTTCCAGGAGAATTTCCCATGACACTGCCGGCAGCCTACACCATAACCCAGCCCACCCGGATTCACTTCGGTCTCCACAGCATCCAGGACCTCAGCCGGATCGTAACCGGCCTGGGCGGCACCAAGCCCCTGGTGGTGATTGACCCCGGCCTGCAGAAGGCGGGCCTGGACGCCGACATCACCGCCTCCCTGGAGGATGAGGGAATCAAGTACGTTGTCTACACCAAGGTCGACCCCGAACCGAGTCTTCGGCTGGCCGACAAGGCCGCCGAAACCGCCAGGAAAAACAAGTGCGACTGCGTGGTAGGGGCCGGCGGCGGTTCCGCCATGGATATTGCCAAGGCGGCGGCGATCCTGCTGACCAACGGCGGCAAGGCCGTCGATTATCTGGGGCTGGGCAAGATCAAAAAACCGGGGGTGCCGAAGATCATGGTGCCTACCTCGGCGGGAACCGGGGCCGAGGTCACCTTCACCGCCGTCTTCATCAACGAAAAAACCGGCTCCAAGGGCGGGATGAACGGCGACCCCCTTTATCCCGATGCGGCCATCCTCGATCCCATGCTCACCCTCAGCCTGCCGGCCGCTGTAACGGCAACCACCGGCATTGACGCCCTGACCCACGCCGTCGAGTCATATACCTCCGTCCAGGCGCATCCGATCTCGGAGATGTATTCCCTCGAAGCGATTGAATTGATCCTCACCCATATCAGGACCGCCTATGCGGACGGAAGGAACGTCGAGGCCCGCTCCGCCATGCTGCTGGCAAGCCTCCTGGCCGGCAAGGCCCTGGCCATGGCCGGGGTGGGACTGGTTCACGCCATGTCCTATCCGCTGGGCGGCATGTTCGGCATTCCGCATGGCCTGGCCAACGCCGTGCTCCTGCCCTATGTGACCGATTACAACCTGATCGGCGACCTGCGCAAACACACGGTCCTGGCCTCCCTGTTCGGCCATGAAGTCGACACCATGCCCCTGCGCGAGGCGGCCGCTCTGGCGGTGGACGGCCTGTTCCAGTTGAACATGGACCTCGACATCCCCGCCACCCTCTCGGACCTGGAGATTCCCGAGGACAGGATAGCGGAGATGGCCGATATCGCCCTGACCGTCGCCCGGCCCATTGAAAACAATCCCCGGCGGCCGTCCAGTGAGGATATCATCGCCGTCTATGAATATGCCATGAAGGGATGACAGCCGCCCCGGGAAGCGCTACATCTCAGGGATCATCGTTCCGACATGGTCCCAGATCCGGTCCGCCGTCTGTTCTTTGGAGAGGAGCGGCAGGGTCAGGCTGCCTGTCCGGTCCACGAGGATGGCCTGGTTGGTGTCGACGTCGAACCCGGCATCGGACCTGCCGATGTCATTGACCACCACCAGGTCGAGATTTTTGGCCTGCAGCTTGCGCCGTCCTTCTTCCTCTAAATTGTCGCTTTCCGCGGCAAAGCCGACAAGCACCTGACCGGCCTTGCGGTTTCTCCCCAGCTCGGCCAGGATGTCCACGTTTTCAACCAGTTCAATGGCGGCCGGCGCGTCCCGTTTCTTCATCTTGGCCGCCGACGGCCGCGCCGGGCGAAAGTCGGCGACCGCCGCGGCCTTGACGATGACCGTGGCCCGGTCCCGCTGCTCCATGACGGCCGCACGCATTTCCGCGGCCGTGGTCACCCGGATGACCTCAACGCCGGGAGGATCCTCAAGGGCGACCGGGCCGGCAATCAGGGTTACCGCGGCGCCCCTTCTCCGGGCGGTGCGCGCCAGGGCAAAGCCCATTTTACCCGAGGAACGGTTGCTGAGAAACCGGGCGGGATCGAGCGGCTCCCTTGTCGGGCCGGCGGTAATCAGGACATGCTGTCCTTGCAGATCGTTCCTGGAGCAGCGACGGAGCAGCTCTTCCCGCACCACGTCCCATTCAGACAGGCGTCCGGGCCCTTCGTCGCCGCAGGCCAGCCTGCCGCAGGCCGGCTCCACCAGGGTGTACCCCAGCTCCCGCAGGCGGTGCGCCGCATCACGGGTGGCCTGATGGGCGTACATGGCGGAATTCATGGCCGGACAGACAAGAACGGGCTTGCCGGCGGCGGCCAGAACAACTGTTGTCAGGAGGTTGTCGGCCAGACCGTGGGCCAGCTTGGCCATGGTATTGGCCGTGGCCGGGGCGATCAGCACCAGGTCGGCCTCATGGGCGAGGGTGATATGGGCCATGGCCTGGTCGGGATCATCGGCGAACATGTCCACATGCACCCGGTTTCCCGACAGGGCAGAAAACGTCAACGGGGCAACGAAACGGACGGCGGCGCCGGTCATGACAACCGTCACCCTTGCCTCTTCCTTGACCAGGGCGTGCACCCAGCCCGCCGCCTTGAAGGCCGCGATGCTGCCGGTGACGCCGAAGAGAATCTTCCTGCCCTGCAGACCGGTCATGGTATGCCCTGCTCAGGATGCCCGTTGCCGGCGGAAGCCGGATGGATCACCATGAAAATTGTGTCCGGTGCCGCCGGCGGAACCGGTCCGCCGCCTACCGGTCCGTTGCTTCGCCGAACGGGTTCAGGCTCGCGGCCGCAGTCCTGTCAATGGTGACGTAGAGCGTCAGGCCGGTTTTCCCGAACCTGCTTTCCGAAATCACCATCATGCAGGTCTTGCTGGGCTTGGCAAAGGCAAGAAGGGTTTCCCCGGACGTCGCCTCGCCGACCAGCTTCCACCTGTTGTTCTGCATGGAGTTGATGAGGAAGTCCTTCAGGGACAACGGTTCAACCCTGCCCGAGTATTTCCAGATGCCGCCGTTGAAGGATTCCGTCTTGATGGTCATGGACTTTTCGCGCAGCCATTCCATCTGGGTGGGCAGCTCAATATCCTGCAGATCACCGGCGAAGCCGGAAACCGGGGGCAGACCGGGATCAATCGGCCCGACTGTCTTGTCCGTGCAACCGGCGAGCGGCAACAGCATGGTCAGGGAAAAAAAGGTGCCGATGCATATATTCCGTAGCCATGTTTTCATTCCTCGTCTCCTTCGATTTCTTGAATGATAAAATCCGCGAGCGGCTTGCGCCGTGATTTCTGGTTTCGATGACTGGGCCGGCCGACGGCCAGCACGGCCATGAGTTCGTAATTGTCGTCCAGGTTGAGGATGGCGTTGACCTTGCCCGCGTTCTGCAGTATCTGGCCAAGCCACACCGCCCCCAGGCCGAGCTCCTCCGCCGCCAGGAGCATGTTCTGGATGCAGGCGCCGGCGGACTGGTAGTCCTTCACCGCGTTATACATCGCCGACCGGTCAAGATAGACAACGATGAGGGCCGCGGCGCCCAGAATAATGTGGGAATAGCTGGTCTGCCCGGAGAGCATTCGCATGGCGGATCGGTCCCGGACCAGGACGAACCGCCATGGCTGATTGTTGAGCCCGGACGGCGCCCAGATACCGGCTGTGACGATCCTGTGCAGCAGTTCCCGTCCCACCGGTTCATCGGTGAAGTCACGGATGCTGCGCCGTCTGAAAATCGCTTCCTGTACTGGTTGATTCATATTCTCCGCCCGATGAGACCATCCGATACCGTCTTGTAAAAAAATCCACTTATTTTGTCAACTTCCATTCACGAATGGGACGGGAGAGAGCCGGATCGATATTGCGGTCGGCGGATGATTCTGGTATGAGAGAGGCCGAGGCACATCCATGGAGAACAATACATCGTCATTGCCTCGGCCGGAGCCGGGGATCAGTCTCGTCGACACCCACTGCCATCTCGACATGGACGCCTATGCCGAAGACCTGGAAGGAGTCATCGACGCGGCGGCTGTCGGCGGGGTCCGCCGCATCATAACCGTCGGTATCGATGTCGACAGCTCCTTTGCGGCGTCGGCCATTGCCGGCCGGTTTGCCAATGTCTGGGCCACGGTCGGGATTCACCCGCATCACGCGGGGGAGGCCGGCGCGGAGGAAATCCGCCGCATCGCCCGCCTGGCGGAAAACCGGGATGCCAAGGTGGTCGCCTATGGAGAAATAGGTCTCGACTTTGCCAGAAATTACGCCCCCAGGGAGGTCCAGCTGAAGGCATTCGGAACACAGCTCCAGGCCGCCCGGGAGCTCGGACTGCCGGTCATTATCCATGACCGGGACGCCCACTCGGAAACCCTGGAGGTCCTGAAGAAGAACGCTCCGTACCCGGCCGGCGGCGTCATGCACTGTTTTTCGGGCGACATCCGGCTGGCCCGCGGGGTAATTGACGAACTGGGGTTTTTCATCTCCATCCCCGGCATCGTGACCTTCAACAAAAGCGACACCCTGCAGCAGGTCGCGCGCGACATTCCCCTGGATCATATGCTTCTGGAAACGGACGGCCCGTTCCTGGCCCCGGTCCCGTACCGGGGAAAAATCAACCAGCCCGGATACCTCATCCATACGGCCCGGAAAATCGCCGAACTGCGAGGAATCCCCCTTGACGAGGTTGCCCGGGCCACCACCCGCAACGCCGAAAAACTGTTCGGCCTGAACCAGGAGAGCGCATCGCCGTGATTTGCGCCAACCTTGCCGCAGTCAGGAAAAACATCGCCGCGGCGGCCGAGAGATGCGGCCGCGACCCTGGTGAAATCGAGCTGCTGGCCGTATCCAAACACATGGATGTTGATGCGGTCAGGGAAGCCTGGCAGTGCGGACAGCACCTCTTCGGCGAAAATTTCGTCCAGGAGGCCGGGGATAAAATAGCGCGGCTCGACCCCGGCATAACCTGGCATTTCATCGGCCACCTGCAGAGCAACAAAGCGGCGGCGGCCGCCCGGCTCTTTCATATGATTGAAACCGTGGACCGCCTGAAGGTCGCCGCGGCGCTGGACCGGCACGCCCTCCGGCTGGGCCGGGTCCTGGACATCCTGGTCCAGGTCAATACCGGCCTGGAAAAGCAGAAATCAGGCGTGGCCCCCGAACATGCCGGGCAGTTCCTGAAGGAGCTTGCCACCTTGACCTGCCTGCGCGTCCGGGGCCTGATGACCATGCCGCCCTACTCTCCCGATCCCGAGCATTCACGGCCCTTTTTCAAACTGCTGAAGGAACTTGCCGAGGATCTGCGTGCGCAAAAACTGTTCGCCGACAATGTTCATGTCATCCTGTCCATGGGCATGTCCAACGATTTTGCCGTGGCCGTCGAGGAGGGATCGACGCTGGTCAGGATCGGGACGGCAATTTTCGGCGAACGGACCTGAAAACGAGGAATGTGAATGAATATAACCATGATTGGAACGGGGTATGTCGGCCTGGTGACCGGCACCTGTCTTGCCGAGTTCGGCCACCATGTCGCCTGCGTCGACAAGATCACCGAAAAGATCGAACGCCTGCAAAAGGGCCGCGTCCCCATTTACGAACCCGGCCTCGAGGCCCTGGTCAACAAGAACGTTGCCGAAGGCAGGCTGCGGTTTACCACCAGCCTGGCGGACTCCGTCCCGGAAGCCGACGCCGTCTTCCTTGCCGTCGGCACCCCGACAAGCAGGAGGGGGGACGGCTACGCCGACCTGACGTACATCTTCGAGGCGTCAAGGGAGATCGCCCGGCACCTCTCGGGCTATACGGTCATCATTGACAAGAGCACGGTCCCGGTCGGCACCGCCGCCCAGGTGGAACGGATCGTCAGGCAGGAAAATCCCGAGGCTGACTTTGATGTGGCGTCCAACCCGGAATTCCTGAGAGAGGGGGCGGCCATCAACGATTTCATGCGTCCCGACCGGGTGGTGATCGGAGTGAAAACGGAGAGGGCCGCCGATGTGCTGCATGAAATATACAAACCCCTGTACCTGCTTGACACCCCCATTGTCCGCACGACCATCGAGACCGCCGAACTGATCAAATATGCCGCCAACGCCTTTCTGGCGGTGAAGATCAGCTTCATCAACGAGATCGCCAATGTCTGCGAGGCGGTCGGCGCCGACATCTCGGCTCTGGCCAGGGCCATTGGGATGGACGGCAGAATCGGCGGCAAATTTCTCCATCCCGGACCGGGGTACGGCGGCTCCTGCTTTCCCAAGGATACCTTGGCGCTCATGCGCATTGTCCAGGAATACGGGGAGTCCCTGCGGATCGTCTCCGCGGCGGTCGAGGTCAACGCCGCCCAGAAGGCGCGGATGATCAAAAAAATCCGCGATATGCTGGGCGGTTCCGAATCGGGCAAAACCCTGGCCGTGCTCGGTCTGACCTTTAAACCGGAAACGGACGATATGCGGGAATCGCCCGCGGTCACCATCCTGCCGGCCCTGCTGGAAAAAGGCGCCCGCATCAGGGCCCACGACCCCAAGGGCATGGAGGAAGCGAGGAATTTTCTCCCCCTGGAGGTGGAGTACGCGACCAATGCCTACGATGCCTGTGAAAACGCCGATGCCGTCATCCTCCTGACGGAGTGGAACCAGTACCGGGCCCTGGACCTGGAGAGAATCGGCAGCCTCCTCAGAAAGCGGATATTTATCGATCTGCGGAACGTCTATGAACCGGAAAAACTGAGATCCCTGGGATTTCAGTATACTGGGGTGGGAAGGAAATAACCCGGCAAAGGACCCATGTCCTGAGCGGCATGCGGCCCCTTGCCCGAAAATGAACGGCTGCGCGGACTACTTTCTGCGCGAAGCGCGCTTGGATGCTTTCAGCGGATTGACCCGCACCTTGACGAGCTTCAGTTCCGGTTTGGCATGGGTGGCAAAATTGCACATTCCCTGCCGCCATTTGGCCGCCGGTTTCAGATATGTCCTGCAGTACCTGGCGCCCTCCTCCTCGACTATTCTCTCACAGCCTTCACACTGTTCGGCAATGGGCTGGAACGACTGTCCTGCATACTTTGATGTCGCACTGGCCTGCATAATGCCAACCTCCTGAAAAAATATCACTTTTTCCTTGAATCAGAAAAAAAACTTCCATACAATACATTAAATTGTTTTCCGGCATGTATTCCATGGAAAGAAAACAGTTTTTATAAATAGAAATTGGTCATCTGTCAACTAATATCCCTCGAGCAGTGGACAGCACCGCGCAAAATCATCAGGAGACCCTTTAATGCCCGTTTATAACTGGAAAGGTATCAATTCCTACGGAGAAAAGCGAAAGGGAAAGATTGAGGCCGTTGATGAAGCGGGAGCCCGGGCCCAGCTCAAACGCATGCGCATTGACGTGCAGTCCTGCAAGGAAGCGCCCAAAGACCTGCTTGAGAATATCGACCTGTTCAAACCCAAGGTAACGGGCAAGGACCTGGTCATCTTCACCCGCCAGCTCTCCACCATGATCGACGCCGGTCTCCCCCTGGTCCAGTGCCTGCAGATCCTCGGCAAGCAG
>DSAE01000041.1 GCA_011372855.1 Desulfobacteraceae bacterium | reverse complement strand
AGGAGAGAGCGACGGCTTTGTGGCCAAGCTGAACTCAAACGGAGAACTGCAATCCCACACATTCCTGGGAGGGCCGGGCTTAGATTACGCGGGAGCCGTTGCGGTGGACGATGATGGAATGGTGTACCTGGCCGGAGACGGCACCGCCCCCTGGGGCAGACCTGTCAGGCCCTTTTCGGGCGGGTTTGATGGGTATGTCGCAAAGCTGCACTTGTACAAATTCCCCTGGGCGATGTTTTTACCCGCTCTGAATCAACAGCAGTAATTGCTGAAAAAAGAACTTAAACGAATGCATGTCCGCATCTGCCCCCGGGACAACCCACCGAACCTTTGCAATGGATTTCGGCGCGCGTATCCTGCCCGAAGGCGGGGTAAAGTTCCGCCTCTGGGCGCCGGCAGCCTCGCGCATTGACCTGCTTTTAACGGTCAATGACGGGATAACCCGCGAGCTGCCCATGGTAAAGCAGGACGGCGGCTGGTTCGGCCTGTTTCACCCCGGGGCCCGGCCCGGCCATGGCTACATGTTCAGGATCGACGGCGGACTCCTGGTTCCCGACCCGGCCAGCCGCCTGCAGGCCGCGGACGTCCACGGTCCGAGCATCGTGTACGATCCCGCTTCCTTCTGCTGGCGGGACGGGGACTGGACCGGCAGGCCCTGGGAGGAGGCGGTGGTGTATGAACTGCATGTCGGCGCCTTCTCCCCGCAGGGGAGCTATGCCGGCGTCACAGAACGGCTCGGCCACCTTGCCGGACTGGGGATTACCGCCATCGAGCTCATGCCCCTGGCGCACTTTCCCGGCCGGTTCAACTGGGGCTATGACGGCACCCTGCTCTTCGCCCCGTATAACGGCTACGGCTCCCCTGACGACCTCAAGGCACTGGTCCAGGCCGCCCACGCGAAAGGCATCATGGTCCTGCTCGATGTCGTCTACAACCATTTCGGGCCAGAGGGAAATTATCTTCACGTCTACGCCGGGGACGCCTTCTTCACCGAAGAGGCGCATACGCCGTGGGGCGCGGCCATCAATTTCAGCGGCCCGCACAGCAGAATCGTCCGGGATTTTTATATTGCCAATGTCCTGTACTGGCTTGAGGAATACCATTTTGACGGCCTGCGCTTCGATGCCGTGCACGCCATTGTCGACAAGTCCAGGCCCGATATCCTCGAGGAAATAGCGGAACGGGTCCATGCCGGTCCCGGCCGGCGGCGGCAAATTCACCTGGTCCTGGAAAACGACCATAACCGCGCCGCCTACCTTGAGCGAACCCCCGCTGGAGAGATCCGGCAATACACGGCCCAGTGGAACGACGACATCCACCATGCCAGCCACGTCCTTCTGACCGGGGAAACGTCCGGCTACTACGGCGATTACGCCGACGACCCCATCCGCTGCCTGGGCCGCTGCCTGACCGAGGGGTTCGCCTACCAGGGCGAGCCTTCTCCCTTCCGGGGGGGTGCCCCCCGCGGCGAACCGAGCCGTCACCTGCCGCCGGCGGCCTTTGTTTCGTTTCTGCAGAATCACGATCAGATCGGCAACCGCGCCCTCGGCGAACGGCTCATTGCCCTCTGCCCGCTGCCGGACCTCCTGGTGGTCCAGGCGCTCATCATTCTGGTCCCCTCCCCACCCCTGCTGTTCATGGGGGAGGAATTCGGCGCCCGCACCCCTTTTTACTTCTTCTCCGATTTCGGCCCCGAACTTGCGTTAAGCGTGACCGAGGGAAGGAGAAAGGAATTCGCCCGCTTCCCGCAGTTCAGCAGCCCGGAAACCAGACGGCTGATTCCCGATCCCTGCGGCGAGGAGACGTTTCTCCAGACCAGACTGGACTGGAACCGGCTGGAAGAGAAAGAGAACCGGATGATTCTGCGTCACTGCCGGGATCTCCTGCAGTGCCGGAAACGGGAAATAATTCCCCGGCTCAGGGGCATGACAGGCAGACAGGCCGATTTCACTGTTCTTGCCCCAAAATCCCTTGCAGCCCGGTGGATAATGGGTGATTCGACCCGGTTGACGGTTTTTCTCAACCTCGAAGACGAGGCGGTGGGAACGTCTGCCGGCCCGGCCGGAAGGACTCTCTACCGCCACCCTTCCGCGGCCGGGGACCGGACCGGCACCCTGTTGCCGCCCAAGAGCATTATCTGGCTGCTTGAGACTGATAAGAGCAACAATGACTGAAGACAACCTGACAAGGCTGGCATCCCTGTTTGGGGTAATCATTGAAACCGCCGGGGAAACGGCGGACCCGGACAGGATCGACCCCCTTCTCGTCTCCCTCCTCGCCCGGGCCGGGATTTCAACAGCCGATGGGTCCAGGGCCGGCGATGTACTGCGCCGGGAGCAACTGCGGCTATGGGAAAACGTCCTCGACCTCGTCCTGGTCCTGGTGGAAGGGACATCCCCCCTGGTCATCCCGGCCCGCTTTGCCGAAAACTCCTCCGCAACCTGCCGGTGGGTTCTCACCGAGGAAAACGGCAGCCGCCATGACGGTACGTTTAACATCGCCGATCTCCCCATGGACGGCAGCTTCGAAGAGGGGGACCGCCGCTTTGTCCGCCGCCTCATCAACGTGGAAGTGGAGCTGCCCTGCGGTTATCATGAATTCACCCTGTTTGAAGACCGAGAGCAGTCCGACACCCTCCAGTCCGGCATGGAACTGATCATCACCCCCCGGCAATGCTTTGTTCCACCCGGTCTTATCGAAAACAACCGGATCTGGGGCCTCGGCTTCCACCTGCACGCCGTGCGCTCCAAACGCAACTGGGGAATCGGCGATTTCAGCGACCTGAAAAGCCTGTTGAACCGGGCCGCCGAGCAGGGCGCCGGCATCATTCATCCCGCCCCCCTCAACGATATCGACGGAGCCGGCCCGATTCCGCTCAATCCCTATTCGCCGTCGTGCCGCTGCCTGCTCAACACGCTGTTCATCGACCCGGAAGCAGTGGCCGACCTGTGGGAATCCGAGGAAGCCCGGAGCCGTTTCCATGATATTCAGTTTCAGGCGCGCCTGGCAGCGCTGCGGGACAACCTCCAAGTCGATTACTCTGCGGTTGAGCAGACAAAACGTGAAATCCTCCGCCTGCTATGGAGCCATTTTTCCGCCAATCACCTCAATCCTGAAACCGACCGGGGCTGGGAATTCAGGCGGTTCCAGGAACAAGGCGGCACCCTGCTGCGGGCCTACGGAACCTTCTGCGTCCTCCGTGACGCACTGCGGGCGGAAAAGGAGTATACCCACTGGTCCGAATGGCCCGAAGAGTTCAGGGATCCGCGATCTCAGGCGGTTGCGGATTTTGCCGACAGCCGCTGTGGGGAAATCGAGTACCATCAGTACCTGCAGTGGCAGGCCGATATGCAGTTGACCGCGGTCGGCCGCAGGTCCATGGAAAGGGGCCTCAAAGTGGGCATGCTGGGAGAGCTTGCTTTCAGCCCTGCGCCATCCGGATTTGAAGCCTGGTACTATCGCGGGTTTTTCCTGGACGGGGCAGCAATCACAGCCGATCCCCGCGAAGACCCAACCAACAACCCGGCCGTCGGCCTGCCCCTTTTCCTGGCGGAAAGCCTGCGTGCTTTACGTTTCCGGCCGTTCATAGACAGCCTGCGCCAGGCCATGCGCTATAACGGCGCGCTGATGATCAGGAGCCTTTCCAACTACTTCAAGTCCTGTTTTTCCCTGGCCGGGGAAACAGCGGGAATCAGGACGGCGGTCCTCCTGCCCTTTGAAGACATCCTCTCCATTATCGCCCTGGAAAGCAGGAGAAACAACTGCCTTGTCATCGCCGATAATGTGGACCTGCTCCCGTCTGAACAGCAGAAACGGATCAGGGAAATGAACGTCTTCACCACCCTGTCCTGCTGCATGGCCAGGGATGTACAGGGAGCCTGGCCTCCCGTTGACGGCTACCCGGCCAACGGTCTGATCAGTTCATCCGCTCCTTTTCTTGCGACCATGAAGGGGTTCTGGGCAGGCCGTGACATAGCCCTCAAGGCCGGGGCGAATGCTTTCCGGGACGATGGGGAAAAGGAAAGGGCCATCGTCGAGCGGGCGGCGGACCGCGCCCACCTGCTCATCGCCCTTGATCATGAACAACTCCTGCCCAATGGGCTGCAGCTGGACCCCGCCGCCGTGCGCGAACCGGACCATAACCTGACGGCCGCCTTTCAGATCTACCTGGCGCGCACCACGGTAAAAATCGTCCTTGTCCTCCTGAACGATCTTCTCGGACTTGACAATCAGGCGGAACCGCCTGCTTTTCCGGTGCAGCGATTTCCGAACCTGCGCTATCCGACCGAGGTGGAAAACATTTTCGCCGCCCCGGAACTCCTCTCCCTTTTCAGACAGCTCTGCCGGGAGCGGGGTCTCGGCGTCACCCGCCCTTCCGCGCCGGCCACGGATCGAAAAAAAGGACAGGGAATCCGCCTCCCCACGGCCTTCTACCGCCTGCAGTTGAACAGGGACTTCACCTTCAGCCGGGCCATGGACATCATTCCCTACCTGAAGGAACTGGGCATCAGCCATTTCTATGCCTCGCCATTCCTTATGGCGCGTCCCGGCAGTCCGCACGGATACGACATCATCGACCACGGCCGGATCAATCCTGAAATCGGGAGCCGGGAGGAGTATGAACAGTTCGTCGCGGTCCTCGAACAGAACCGGATGGCAATGATACTGGATGTGGTGCCCAACCATATGGGCGTCGGCTCCGACAATCAATGGTGGATGGATGTCCTGGAAAACGGCGAGGCCTCCCAATATGCTGATTTCTTTGACATCAACTGGCAGCCCCAGCAACTGGACCTTGTCGGCCGCCTTCTGCTGCCTGTGCTGGGCGACCACTACGGCATGATCCTGGAATCCGGGCAGATTCAACTCCGCTTTGACGCGGATGCGGGCAGTTTCGCCATTCATTACCACGAGCACCGTTTTCCCGTCGATCCCGGGACCTATCCTGTGGTGCTGCGCCATAATTTCGCCCGGCTGGAAGACCGGCTGGGAAAGCAGGACAACGGTTATCTCGAGCTGCAGAACCTGATAACTTCACTGGACAACCTGCCCGGACGCGCGGAAAAAACTGAGGAAAAGCTGCAGGTCCGGAGGCGGCAAAAGGAAGTCAACAAGCGGATTCTGGCCAGAATATGCCGCGAATACCCGCCGATCAGGCAGTTCATCGAGGAGAACGTCATCCTGTTCAACGGTGAACCGTCCCGGCCGGACAGTTTCGATCCGCTGCACAACCTGCTGGAACTGCAGGCCTACCGCCTTGCCTTCTGGAAGGTGGCAGCGGACGAGATAAACTACCGCAGGTTTTTCGACATCAACGACCTGGCGGGTCTTCGGATGGAGAAACTGAAGGTCTTCCAGGAAACCCACGGGATGATCCTCGACCTGATCGCCACCGGCAGGCTCGACGGTCTGCGGATCGATCATCCGGACGGCCTCTACGATCCGCACGGTTATTTCCTCCGGCTGCAGGCTGCCGCCTCCGGAGACTCGCCGGCGGAACCGCTGCGATTGCAGGAAGGTTCGAGCGCCGGGAAGCAGACGCCTTTGTATATAGTGGCGGAAAAAATCCTGGCCGACTTTGAGCACCTGCCGGAAAACTGGCCCGTGCACGGCACCACGGGCTATGATTTCTCCAATATGCTCAACGGCCTCTTTGTCGACGCCTCAGCAGAAAAAGCAATAACCGCCATGTATCACCGCTTCATCGGGGAACGAAAAAATTACGACGAACTGGTCTATGCCTGCAAAAAATTGATCATCCGCTCTTCGATGTCGGGAGAATTGAATGTGCTGGCCGGCTCCCTGTACCGTCTCGCCCAGGCGGATCGCCACACCAGGGACTTCAGACTCAACCGGCTGCGTGACGCCCTCATGGAGGTTGTCGCCTGCTTCCCGGTCTACCGGACCTATGTGTCCGGGGCGACCGTGCACAAAAGCGACGCCCAGTTCATCGAATGGGCGGTGGGAAAAGCCAAGCGGCGGGAACAGTTTGATGACGCAAGCGTCTATGAATTCATCAAGAACATTCTGCTGTTGCGGGGCTTGGAAAAAGGAGGGGACAGGCAATCCGTCCTTAATTTCTGCATGAAATTCCGGCAGTATACAGGACCGGTCATGGCCAAGGGGGTGGAGGACACTTCCTTTTATATCTACAACCGGCTCCTTTCCCTCAACGAAGTGGGCGGCGAGCCCAAGAGGTTCGGCACCTCCTCCGCCGCTTTCCACCGCGCCAACCGGGACCGGCTGCGGTTCTGGCCCCACTCGATGTTGAACACCTCTACCCATGACTCCAAGCGCAGCGAGGATGTCCGGGCCAGGATCAATGTCCTGTCCGAAATGCCCCAGGAATGGCAGGATCGGGTTGCCCGCTGGAGCAGATTGAACAGATCGATCAAAACCCCGCTCGACCACATGCTGGCCCCGTCCCGCAATGACGAGTATGCATTTTACCAGAATCTGGTGGGAGTCTGGCCGGCCGACGGAGAAGCCTGGTCCAGGGATGAGCTGATCAACCGGATGAAGGACTATTTGGTGAAAGCCTGCCGGGAGGCAAAACAACATACCAGCTGGATCACCCCGGCCGAGCCGTATGAAAACGCGGTCCTCCGTTTTGTCGAGGCAGTTCTCGGAGAACCGGATACGCCGTTTATTCAGGATTTTCTTCCCTTTCAGCGGGATGTTTCCTGGTTCGGCATGCTCAACAGCCTTTCCCAGCTGCTGCTGAAGCTCGTCTCTCCGGGAATCCCGGACATTTACCAAGGCAACGAAATCTGGCGCTTCTGTCTGGTGGATCCCGACAACCGCCGGCCGATTGATTTTGCCCGCCGCCGGGCCATGCTTCAGGAGCTGAAGGAACAAAGCGGGTCGGACCCGGAGAAAAAGGGACGGCTGTTGAAAGAAATGCTCGGCTCACTGGCGGACGGGCGGGCCAAAATGTTCGTTCTGGCATCAACCTTGCATCTAAGAAATGAGTGGAAGGAAGTTTTTGACCAGGGCGCCTACCTGCCCCTGGAAGTGAACGGACTCAGGCGCCGTCACCTTTGCGCCCTTGCCAGGAAGCATGACGGCCGGGTGGTTGTCGCCGTCGCGCCGAGACTGTACCGTACCCTCTCGGAAGGCCGGCGACAGGTCCCCCTGGGACCCGATGCCTGGGGTGACACGGTGATCGGGCTCCCCGATTACCTGGCCGGAGTCCGGTGGCGGAGCACATTTTCCGGCGAGACCGTCCCAACGGTCGGCGCCGAGGGTAAAGCGCTTCTCAACGTCGCCGATGTACTCCGATCCTGGCCGGTCTGCCTGCTGCGCGCCCAAATCGAATAACCATCAACCGCCAAGGAGTTGACCCCATGTGCCCCTCTGCAGAGCAAACCGGCAATCCCGGTCCGGACGTTTTCGAACTCAAGGACTGCGCATTGATTGCCATCGCCACCGGCCACCGGGCCGTCAACCTCAAGGAGCTTCGTGATATCCTCACCGTCATCAGCCCGGACAGCATTTATTATCATTTCTGGGGGGGACTGCTGCAACCCCGGTTCGAGGAACGTGAATACAACAACGATTTCGCCGCCTGGGCCTGGTACGGCATGCACGATGCCACCCTGGCCGAGCGGCTGGCCGTCATCGATCCGACCGATTTCGCCGACCTCGAGGACCTGCGCCAGGAACTGCTGGAAATCATGGAGGAACGGCTTGACGAACAGGGGTATCTTTCCTGGCTGCAGGCTTCTTCCCGCTTTGAGTTCATCCGCTCCCAGATCGTTATTTTCGATACTGGAAACCGGGTGGATTCCCCGGAAAAACTGGCCGAGCTGCTGCCCGGCCTTTCCACCGGCAGTATTTTCTATCACTTTATCGACGCCCGGCGCCGGCTGGACAGCGGCGGCGACGACTTCAGCTTCTGGCTGAGCGGGCACGGGGAAAGGTGCAGCGAACTGTGCCGGCAGTTCGCCGGCGTTGATCCCTATTTCGGGAGCCTGCACCAGATCAAGGACCAGTTGGTAAAGATCATTACGAATTTTTTTGCGTAGGAGAACGGTATGACGAGCCAGTTGGAAGCATACGGCCGGGTGGCGGGCCAGGACGTGATCGATCATCTGTTTCAGCTTTCCCGGCCGTTGACCGGCCTCAAGGTCATCCATGTCAATTCGACCCGGGTTGGCGGCGGGGTTGCCGAAATCCTCGAAAAACTGGTACCGCTGATGCAGGAGGTCGGGATAGAGACGAGTTGGGAGGTGATTGAGGGCAACGAGACCTTTTACCAGTGCACCAAGGGCATGCACAACGGCCTGCAGGGAAACCATGTGCGCATCCCGGAGGCGCAGATCGCCGCCTATGAAGAGGTCAACCGCACCAACGCCGAGTTGATGCGGGAAAAACTCGAGGCCGCAGACTATGTTTTTATTCACGATCCCCAGCCGGCGCCCCTCCTGTCTCTCTGCCCCAATCGCCGGGGAGAGTGGGTATGGCGCTGTCACATCGATGCCAGCCACCCCTATCGGCCGGTCTGGAAATACCTGCGCCGGTTCGTCCGCGACTATGATGCCAGTATTTTTTCCCTGGCGGAATTCGCCCAGATGCTTCCCCATCCCCAGTACATCATCCCGCCCAGCATCGATCCGCTCAGCGAAAAAAACATCGACCTGGATGATGGTGAAATCGCCGCCGTTCTTGCCGAATTCGACATTGATCCGGAGCGGCCGCTGCTGGTTCAGGTTTCCCGGTTCGACCGGTTCAAGGATCCGTTGGGGGTTATCCAGGCCTATAAACTGGTCAAAAAATTCGTGCCAGCTGTCCAGCTTGTTCTGGCTGGAGGCAGCGCCACAGACGACCCCGAGGGCGAACAGGTGCTCCGTGAGGTGCAGGACAACTCTGCCGGCGACCCCGACATCCATGTCCTGCTGCTTCCCCCCGACGCCCACCGGACCATCAATGCCCTGCAGCGGGCCGCCCATATCGTTCTGCAGAAATCCGTCAAGGAGGGATTCGGCCTCACCGTCACCGAGGCCATGTGGAAAGGCAAACCCGTCATCGGCGGCGACACGGGCGGTATCCGGCTGCAGGTCATCAACTTCAACACCGGCTTCCGGGTAAACACCCCCGAAGGCGCCGCCCTCCGTATCCGCTACCTTTTCCACAACAGGAAAAAAATCGAGGAGATCGGCCTCAAGGCCCGGGAATTTGTCCGCGACAATTTCCTCATCACCCGTCACCTGCGGGAATACCTGACCCTCATGTCGAGCCTGCACTTCGGTGGGCGGGACAGGATTGAACTGGGATGATTCAGGAAACCTTATGACCATGACTTCGCACAACCTTGGCGGGGAGGGATCCCGTGGATAATGGACGGGAACTTCTGGGGGTCATTCGTGAACTGGCCGAAGAGATTCATCCGGAACTGCGTTCCTCCCCGATCACCCTCGACAGTTCACTGGAAAGAGACCTCGGTCTGGACAGCCTGGCCCGGATGGAACTTCTGGCCCGCCTGGAGAAACATTTTGGTGTGCGGCTGCCGGAACAGATCCTGGCCGCCGCGGAAACGCCAAGGGACCTCCTCCGCCTGCTTGACAGCCGGGAACAGGTTCCAGTGGAAACGTACCGGCAGCCGGAGGCGGAACCCATCCAGACAATGGAGGAAGGACAGCCGCCGGTAACGGCCCGGACCCTGGTGGAGGTACTGAACCTCCATGCCGCCACCCACCCGGAACGCACGCACATTCTCCTTGACGGCCACGAGGCGGATCCTGCCGTGATCACTTTTGGAGGGCTGTTGCGGGGAGCCGGCCGCGTGGCGGCAGGTCTTCAGCATGCCGGTCTGGAGCCGGGGGAGACGGTTGCCATTATCCTGCCCACCGGCATGGACTACTTCTTCAGCTTCTTCGGCATTCTGCTGGCGGGCGGCGTCCCCGTTCCCCTGTACCCTCCCGTACGCCCCACGCAAATCGAGGAGCACCTGCGGAGGCATACCGGCATCCTGACCAACGCCAGGGTGCGTATACTGATCACCGTGCCCGAGGTCAAACCCGTGGCCAGGCTGCTCAAACTCAGGGTGGAAACTCTGCGCACCATTCAGACGGTGAACGAGCTTTCCCGGCCGGAAACGGAATTCGCTCCCATCCCCGTCCAGGCCGGCGATGTGGCCTTCCTGCAGTATACTTCGGGCAGCACCGGCGACCCCAAGGGGGTGGTGCTCACCCACGCCAACCTGCTCGCCAACATACGGGCCATGGGACAGGCAACGGCAACGACCCAGGCAGACGTTTTCGTCAGCTGGCTGCCGCTGTATCATGACATGGGACTGATAGGGGCATGGCTGGGCAGCCTCTACTACGGATGCCGGCTGGTCATCATGCCTCCCCTTGCCTTTCTCGCCCGGCCCGAACGGTGGCTTCGGGCGATTCATATTCACCGCGGAACCATGTCGGCATCGCCCAACTTCGGCTACGAACTCTGCGTCCGGCGCATCGACGACAAAGACCTGGAAAACATCGACCTCAGTTCCTGGCGGCTGGCATTCAACGGCGCCGAGCCTGTTTCTCCTCAGACGATCACCGGCTTCTGCGACCGTTTTGCCCCCTTCGGTTTTCAACGGACAGCCATGGCCCCGGTGTACGGACTGGCGGAATCGTCGGTCGGCCTCGCCTTTCCGCCCCTGGGCCGCGGACCGGTCATCGACCGGATCGACCGGGACACCTTTGCCCGCTCGCGCCAGGCCGTGCCGGTCAAGGAAAACAACGCGCCGGCCCTGGAATTCGTGGCCTGCGGTCAACCGCTCCACGGCCACCAGATCCGGATCGTGGATGATACCGGCAGGGAACTCCCGGAAAGGCGGGAGGGCCGGCTCCAGTTCAAAGGGCCGTCGTCGACCGGCGGCTATTTCAGAAACCCGGACAAGACCCGCGATCTGTTTCGGGACGGCTGGCTGGAATCCGGGGACCTGGGCTATATTGCCGGCGGTGACGTGTATGTCACCGGCAGGATCAAGGACGTCATCATTCGCGGCGGCAGGAATGTCTACCCCCATGAGCTGGAAGAGGCCATCGGCTCCGTTGAGGGCATCCGCAAGGGCAGCACGGCGGTGTTCGGCAGCCGGGACAGGGTTTCAGGGACGGAAAACCTGGTCGTGCTCACCGAATCGAGAAAAAAGGACCCGCATTCCCTGGACGAGCTGCGCAAACAGATCGCCAACGTCACCGTGGACATCCTGGGCATGCCCCCGGATGAAATAGTCATTGCCCCGCCCGGCACCGTGCTCAAGACCTCCAGCGGCAAAATCCGGAGGGCGGCCTGCCGGGAACTGTATGAACAGGGCCGCATCGGTGAACCGAAGCGGGCGGTCTGGCTGCAGGTCGCCCGGCTTGCCCTGTCCGGGCTGGCCCCGCAAATGCGCAGGATGGTCAGCCGGCTGGCCGACACCCTGTACGCGGGCTACTGCTGGTTCCTCTACGGACTGCTGGCCGTGCCGGTCTGGCTGCTGGTCATGCTCCTGCCCGGCCGGCGGGCGGGATGGCTCGTTACCCGGGCCGCGGCAAAACTGCTGGCCCTGCTGTCCGGCACCAGGCTGACGATAACCGGAACCGAAAATGTCCCCCTTGACCGCCCGGTCATCTTCGCCGCCAACCACATGAGCTATATTGATGTCTTCGCATTGCAGGCCGCCCTCCCGGTTTCGTGCAGTTTCACCGCCAAGGCGGAGCTGACGGATAAACCCCTGCTGTGGCTGCCTTTGAGCCGGCTGGGAGCTGTTCCGGTGGAACGATTCGACATGGAACGGGGAAAGGAAGCCATCAACCGGCTGTCGGAAATGAACGCAGCGGGACGATCCCTGCTCTTTTTCCCGGAAGGCACCTTGCAGAGGATACCGGGCCTGCTGCCGTTCCGGATGGGGGCCTTTCTGACCGCCGTACAGGCAGCCGCCCCGGTTATTCCCGTCACCATCCGCGGCACGCGGAACAAGCTGCGCTCGGAATCCTGGTTCCCCAGGCGGGGACCGGTCAGCGTGGTCATCGGCCGCCCCATCGAGCCGTCCGGAACGGACTGGGAGGCGGCCCTCAGGCTGCGGGACGCGGTGCGGCGGGAGATATTGAGCCACCTGGGCGAGCCCGATCTCGCCGGATCGTACACCCCGCTGTACCGGGCGGAACAGGGAAGCGGGAAGCCGGAAGTCTCGTAGGTTGGGCTGAACCTTTGCGAAGCCCAACGTAACCGGTTGGAATTGTTGGGGTTCGCTAACTCACCCCAACCTACGCAACTGCCGACTGCCAACTTTCTGCGCAGCCGCTTCCAGCTCCTGATATAATATGATCACCATGAAGAAACCATCGGCACACCCAGGACCGACAGACGCCAATGCGTCCGTCCGCGGGGACAAACGGGTCATTTTCGGCTGGGCCATGTACGACTGGGCCAATTCAGCCTACGTCACAACCGTTGCGGTTGCCGTGCTGCCCATGT
>DSAE01000299.1 GCA_011372855.1 Desulfobacteraceae bacterium | reverse complement strand
TTTTACCTGTCCATGGCCCCGGGCATGAAGGACGACCGGACGAGGGAACTGTTCGAGCAGCTTGCCGGCATCGAGTTAAACCATCAGGACAGGATTTTTACCCAATACCTTGAAACCACTGGAAAAGATATAGACAGGGATGAGTTTGACAAAACCGTGGTGGTGACTGCCATGGAAGGAGGACTGACCACGGAGGAATACATGCGGCTGTACGATTTCAACCCGGCTTCTCCCAGGGATGTGGTCGAGCTTGCCATGACCATCGAAGCCCAGGCCCTGGACCTGTATCACCGTGCCGCGGAAAACCATGAAGACGAGGAAAGCGGCAGGGCCCTGGCCCGCATCGCTCAGGAGGAGCAGACCCACCTGAAACGGCTCGGTGAATTATTGGACCGGCTCTAACAAGCCATCAGGAGGTACCCATGTCCCGGAAGCTTCTTCTCGCCGGCGGCGGTCATGCGCACATGATGGTGCTGGCCTCCCTGCAGCGGTTCATCGCCAAAGGACACCAGGTCACGGTGGTCCAGCCCTCCCCCTATCATTACTACTCGGGCATGGGGCCGGGCATGCTCGGCAATACCTATTCGCCCGAGGAGATCCGCTTCGCCACCCGCCATGTCGTGGAAAAACAGGGAGGCACCTTTCTGCTCGACCGGGTGCAGCGGGTCGATCCGGCCGCCAACACCGCTTACCTCGAATCCGGGGGCGCGGTTTCCTATGATGTCCTCTCCTTCAATGTCGGCAGTTATGTCCCGCAAAACATGGTCGCGACGGACAGGGACCGCATCTTCACGGTCAAGCCCATCGAACGGCTCTCCGCCGCCCGGCAGCTGATCCTGGACCTGGCGGCGCATAAGCCCCTGACCGTCGGGGTCATAGGCGGCGGTCCGTCCGCGGTGGAAATTGCCGGAAACGTCTGGGGCCTTGCCCGGGGATCGAACCTGCAGCCTGTAGCCATACGGATTTTCGCCCGCTCAGCCGTCATGGGGGAATTTCCCGAGGGGGTGCGATCCAGGGCCCTCCGCTCCCTGCGGGCCAGGAAAATTGAAATCATGGAGGAGTGCGAGGTCAGGGAAATTCTACCCGGCCGGATAGTCCTCGGATCGGGTTCATCCCATGAGCTGGATGTCATCTTCGTGGCGGTGGGCGTCCGGCCGTCTCCGATATTCGCCGATTCCGGCCTGTCAATCGGGCCCGACGGCGGGCTTGTCGTCAACCGCTATCTGCAAAGCATCGACTACCCGAACATATTCGGCGGCGGTGACTGCATCCATTTTCGGGACCGGCCCCTGGACAAGGTCGGGGTTTACGCGGTGCGGGAAAATCCGGTACTGCTGCACAACCTGTCGGCGGCCATGGACGGCGGCAGCCTTAAGGAATTCGAGCCCGGAGGCGACTACCTGCTCATTTTCAACCTCGGCGACGGCACCGGCATCTTCCGCAAGAAATTCCTGCAATTCAACGGCAGGGCGGCCTTCCTCATCAAGGACTACATCGACCGGCGGTTCATGAAAAAATTCCAGGCCATTGAGTAACCCGGTAGGGCCTGGGTAAAAAAAACCGGCCGTTCGGCCGGTTTTTCAGGATATGCGCACCAATCGGGATTGCGCCGCGCCTACTCTTTGTGCAGGTATTTGAACGAAACGTTTACTCTGGCCCGGTAGGCGACAACCTTACCGTCGTCTATCTGCATGTCCAGCTTCACCACCTCCGCGATCCGCAAATCCTTCAGGCTCCTGGCCGCCGTTTCAACGGCTTTCCGGGCCGCATCCTCCCAGGATTCCTTGCTGGTGCCGACGAGTTCAATTATCTTGTACACGCTGTCCGCCATACCCGACCTCCTTGATAATGAATTGATAAAATTGGTAATTGTTGTTCATTTCCATCACATACAGTGTAACAGATATTGTTTCGCATGAACAGGCAGAATCTGCGGCAAAAACAAATTGTCCGCCGGAGTTCCCGATCCTGTTCAGAAATCAATCACGTAGCTGTATACGCCCTCTTCCAGGTAGCTCGTCACCTTGTAGCCCGAGGCGTTGAAGATATTCTGCATCCTCCGATTGTCGCGCATGACTTCGGCGGTGAACCCGGAGATGCCGTTGCGCCGGGCTATGGAGATCAGGTGCTTGAAAAGGAACGTCCCGATGCCCTTATTCTGCCAGTCATCGCGCACGATAAAGGCGACTTCGGCCTTGTTGGTTTTTTCGTTGAGATAATATCTGCCGACGGCGATGATTTCTTCGCCGGTCGCTTCCGGAACCGTCCCGACAACCGCGGCGTCCCTGCGGTGATCGATATAGACAAAGTCCTGTATCTGGCGGGTGCTGAACCGTTTCTGGCGGCTCATGAACCTGTAGTAGACCGTTTCCTGGGACAGGTTGTAGAGCAGGTCGCGCATATGGGGCTCGTCGGTGGGCCGGATGGAGCGGAAGCTCACCTGGGTGCCGTCATCGAGCAGATAGGTGGTCTTCATTGCCTCTTCACCGGGAACGATGAACCGGCCTCCCAGGCCCGCCATCTCCGGACGAATGTATCTGGCCTCCACCGCCTCCCGCAGCAGCTGGTCGCGGAAGTTGGGATGGGCGATGGAAATGAGCGCCATCACCCGCTCCTGGATGGACTTGCCGTGGAGATAGGCCACGCCGTACTCGGTGACGACAAAATGGACAGTCCCCCTGGAAATGACGACGCCGGAGCCCGGCTGCAGAAAGCAGACGATCCTGGACTCCGTCCCGCTTGTCGTGGTGGACGGCATGATGATGATGGCCCGCCCCCCGGCGGACCTGGTTGCCCCGCGATTGAAATCGACCTGGCCGCCGATGCCCGAGAAAAACTTGCCGCCGACCGAATCCGAACAGACCTGGCCGGTCAGGTCGATTTCCTGCGCCATGTTGATGGAGACCATCCTGTACTGCTTGCCGATGATGTTCGAGTCGTTCACATACTCGGTCGGCCGGAAGCAGAAAAGGGGGTTGTCGTTGATGTAGTCATACAGCCTCCTGCTCCCCATGCAGAAGCTGGCGGTTATCTTCCCCCGGTCCATGGTCTTGCGGGCGCCCGTGACCGCGCCGGACTCAATCAGATCGATGATGCTGTCCGTCAGCATCTCGGTGTGGATTCCGAGGTCCTTCTTGTCATAGAGGAAGGCCTGCATGGCCTGGGGGAGGCGGCCGAGGTCCTCGATACGGCCGAGCCCGAATTCGATGGTCGCCCCGTTGGGTATCAAGCCGCCGACATTCTTGCCGATTTTCTCGGCCACCTCATGAACGGGCGCGGGGCTCCGCTCGATGAGTTCCGACTCGACCGGCACCAGGATGTCCAGATCATAGATATCGAGCAGGCTGTCGCCGTGCACATAGGGCATCCGCGGGTTGACCTGGGCGATGACCAGGGAGGCGTTTTCCGCCGCGCTTTTGACGATGTCCACCGATATGCCCAGGCTGACCTTGCCCCGGGCATCGGGAGGCGTAACCTGAATGAGGGCCACGTCGATGGGGATGCGGCCGCCGTGAAAAAGGCGGGGAATGTCGGACATCAGGATCGGGGTATAAACCCCGAGTCCTTCCTGGATGAGCCGCCGGACATTGCTGCCGATGAAGAAGCTGTTGACGGTGAAGCATTCCGTGAGCTGCTTTTCGGCATAGGGTGCCTCGCCCTTGGTGAACAGCTGGATGATTTCGACATCGGCCAGCTGCGCGGCGCGATCCGTCAGGGCCGCCACCAGGTCCACGGGTTCCCCGCAGCCCGTGCCGATGAAGACCCTCTGCCCCGGTTTGACATGGGCCACGGCCCTTTCGGGCGTAGCAATCATGTCGGCATACGTTTCCTTCCAATTGACATCTAATTCCATGCGCGCATCCTTTGACCGGTAATCTTATCTTACAACTTGAGAGGGGACAGTGTCATCCGGGCATCCGCCACAACCGGTTCGGTTCCGATCTCTCCCACTATCATCGGGTTGATGTCCAGTTCCGTTATCTGGGGAAAATCCGTGGTCAATTGGCTGATCCGCTGCAGGGCAACGGCGATTGCCGCTATATCCACCTCCTTGTGGCCCCGTTTCCCCTTGAGCATTTCGTAGGAACGGGTGGATTTCAGCATCTGCACAGCTTCGCCCTCGGTGATGGGCGCGAGATGAAAGGTGACATCCTTGAGCACCTCGACGAATATTCCGCCCAGACCGAACATGAGCATGGGCCCGAACTGGGGGTTCCTGGTCATGCCGACGATGACTTCCAGGCCCGGATCGGCCATTTTCTCAATGTACACCCCTTCGAGCAGGGCGCCCGGCACCTGCTTCCAGATCCGCAGCATCATCAGATCGTAGGCGTCCTCCACCTCCTGGCTTGACGCCACGTCAAGACGCACCCCTCCGAGATCTGTTTTATGGATGATGTTCGGCGACACGACCTTCATGGCCACGGGGAAACCGATGAACTTGGCGATCTCCACCGCTTCCCCGGGGGTGGTCGCCAGGCGCCCTTCCAGGATATTGAAACCGTAGGCCTTGAGGATATTCTTGGCCCGCACCTCCCCGAGCTGCAGTTTTCCCGTGCGCTGCCGCCTGGAGATGATCCGTTCGACCCTGCGGCGGTTGACGGGAAAACGGGTGACCATTTGCGGCGGCCGGTCCCGCCAGACCGCGTATTCCCGCATGGCCTTCAGCACCGCAACCGCCCGTTCCGGCGACTCGTAGTCGGGCAGTCCTCCCGCGGCGAGCTGCCGGCGGCCGGGCATGACGTCCTTGCCGCCCATGAACGATGCGAGCACGGGCTTGGAGCCGTCCATGTGCTCGATGATGGCAAGGGCGGTCTCCTTGGGGCGGGTCATGGCCTGGGGGGTCAGCAGAATGAGAATGGCATCGACCTGGTCATCCGCCTGCGCCGCTTTCAGGGCGGCGACGTACCGGTCAGGACCGGCATCACCCAACACATCGATGGGATTGGCAATACTGGCCGCGGCCGGCAGATGGGAGCGGAGAGCGGTGGACACGTTGCGGTCAAGGGCGGTCACCTGCATGCCCAGCTTTTCAACGGCATCCGCGGCCATGGTCCCCGGGCCGCCGGCATTGGTGATAATCAGGATGCGGTCGCCCATGGGCAGGGGCTGCATGTTGAAGGCCGTCGCATAGTCGAAAAGGGCGTCAAAGGTATCGGCCCGGCAGACCCCTGAGCGCTTGAATGCCGCGCCATAGGCAGTATCAGCGCCTGTCAGCACGCCGGTATGACTGGCCGCTGCCTTCTGACCCGCCGGAGTCGTTCCCGATTTAAGGATAATAACGGGTTTCCGGTTGCTCGCGTCTTCCGCGGCCTTGATGAATTCGTCGCCGGCGACGATATCCTCGAGATAGCCGACGATGACTTTGGTCTGCTCATCGCGGGCCAAGGCTGTCAGCATGTCTATTTCCGACAGATCTGCCTTGTTGCCTATGGAAATGAGTTTGGACAGGCCGATGTGCCTTTTTCCGGCCAGGTCGAGCATGGCCGTGCACAAGGCCCCGGACTGGGAAAAAACGGCGATGGACCCGGCCTTGGGCATCCCGCCGGCAAAGGAGCTGTTCAGCTTGGCTTCGGTGTTGATCAGTCCCAGGCAGTTGGGACCGAGCAGCCTGGCTCCGCCGCGCCGGCAGATATCCGCCATCTCCGATTGGAGCCGGCTCCCCTCCTCCCCGGTTTCGCGGAATCCCGCCGATATGACGATGATCGCCTTGGCTTTCCGCCCCAGGGCGTCACGGATCGCATCCAGGACATACTGCCCGGGCACGGCGATGACAACCTGGTCGATCTGTCCCCGGTATTCCGTCAACCTGGCATAGACGGGGCGGTCAAACATCGTGCCCCCCGCGGGATTGACCGGGATTATCTCCCCTTCATAGCCGCCGGCAACCAGGTTCGCCAGGATGTCATGACCGACCTTGCCCGGAGTTCTTGAAGCTCCCACCACCGCGACCGAGGCCGGGGTAAAAAATTTGTCCAGCATGCTCTGCGTCCCCCTTCTTGGTTAGGAAATCTCAGGATCAAATTCGGGCTGATGAACCTTGAATCCGGCTTTTTCGATGACCTTGCGCACTGCCCTGATATTGTAGGTATTAATCCGCAGATACAGCATGGCCGGTTCCCGCCCGGAACCGTCAGTGCGGACCAGCCTCGTAAAGGGGACATCAAGCTCTTCGAGCAGAGCGACCAGCCTGCTCAGAAAGCGCACGTCGCTTTGCATTTCGATGGTGATGAGCGCCGAGCCTTTTTCCCCGAGGCCAAACAGGCTGCGCCATGCCTTGAGCAGATCGTTGGAAGAAAATATCCCCACGACCTTTCCGTTGCCGTCGATGACAGGGAGAGCGCCGACGGACCGTTTCTCGAAGATGAGCAGAGCGTCGTCAAGGGTTGAAAATTCATTGAGCACCGCATTGTCGGATGACATGATGCTGCTGACAGGGGTCTCCTGGATCCGGGCAAGTATATGCCGGCGATCATCCTCCTTGAGCACGGAAGACGGATAGGCCGAGCGCAGGTCACGATCGGTCACCATGCCGAGCAGGCACCCGGATTCATCCACCACCGGCAGATGCCGGAAATTATAATTCTGCAGCAGTTGCCGCGCCTCTTCAATGGTTTTCCGGGGACCGATGGTCAACGGAGAAGATGTCATATAATAGCGCACATACATTTTCTACCTCGTTTTCTCCTCTGCTTGTCAGCCGGCAGGCTTTGAACCCGCGGGCTTTACCGTTGCCGTACTCCGCACGGCAGTTGTAATGTGGACAAATCGCCCCTGCCTGGGACGAACAAAGCTATTTCCCCCGCAGGCCGGTCAGGTATGTTTCCACGCCCTCGGCAAGGGACTGGAGATGATATCCCCCTTCAAGCAGGGAAACAACCCGTCCGCTGCACAGGTTCGCCGCCCAGGCGCCGACCCTTTCCCCGAGAGTGGAAAAAAGAGCGCTTGAATAATTGAGGCCGGACATGTCGTCCAGCCGGTGCCCGTCAAAACCGGCGGCGATGATCATTGCCTCGGGCCTGAACTGTTCAAGTTTTTCCCGGATCACTCCGTCCAGGGCGGCGACAACCTTCTGATCCGACGATCCGGGGGTGAGAGGTATATTGAGGATGGTTCCCTTCCCGGGCCCCATTCCCGTTTCTTCCGCGTAGCCCGTCCCGGGATAGCTGAAACTGGGATGTTCATGGATGGAAATGTACAGGGTTTCGGGGTCCTCTTCGAAGGCTGTCTGGATGCCGTTGCCGTGATGGGCGTCAAAATCGAGAACGCATATCCTCCGCCGATTGTATCTACTCTGCCAGTAACGGGCCGCTATAACGCAATTGTTCAGGAAGCAGAAACCGTAGGACATACTGGGCTCGGCGTGGTGCCCGGGCGGCCGCGTGGCGCAGAAAACGCAGCGGCCGGGGTTCTCTTCGACAAGATCGACCCCCTTGATGCCCGTTCCGGCCGACAGGAGCGCGACATCAAACGATTCATAGCAGACCTGGTTGTCAGGATGTCCGATATAGGACCGGCCCGAGAGGACCTCCTCTTCAAAGCGAAGCAGCCAGGATTCCGAATGAAAAGCGAGCAGTGCTTCATGGCTCGCCGGTTCCGGTGCGACATAATGAAGGTGGGGGGCCAGGCTTCCGGATTGCAGCCTGCGTTCAATGCAACGCAGTCGGTCAGCTGTTTCGGGGTGGTCGCCGCCGCCGGTGTCATGATCCAACAGTCGCGCGGAATGGACGACAATAATTTCGGGGGGGGTCTTCATGGCCGGTCGACAGTAGCATTTCTCCTTCCCTTGTTTGTATAAGCATTTGCGGCCCAAGTCAACGGCAAAACAAGGTGTGCCGGAACGGCGTCCGGGAAAAGAACCCGCCGAACAGCGGACACTCTCGCGGAGGAGAGGGGGACAGCACCCTGCCCCGGCCGGGCCTGCCGGCCCTCTTCCCTCTGCCTACAGGAAATCGTCCAGCCCTGCCGGCCGCCAGTCGGCCCGGACAACCTGCCAGCCGTCGTCCTCCCACACAAGTTCAAAATCGAAGCGGTAGAAATCGGCCCGCATGTTCAGCAGCGCATCCAGGTCGGAAACGTTCTGCCCCGCCATGGCGACATACAGGCGCAACCGGGCGGCATCGGGGCCGGAGAAAACCAGTTCGTCGATGCGGGTGAAAAGATGAATGTTTTTGTTGGCGTACAGATACCTGGCGGCCAGGGCGACGACATCCCGGCGGGTACGGCCGTGGCCGTCGGCATAGTCGGCGGAGATCAATTCCCTGAGATCACCGGCTTTCCGGGCTTCCGCCGCCTTTTTGCCGGCGGCCACGAATTTCTCGATCTCTTTTTGCGGTGAATCTTCCCTGCCGCAGCCGGGCAGCAGAAACATCAGGAGAGGCAGGACAACCCCGAACAGAAAAATGACGGCAATGTTTCCTTTCCGATGATGGTCTTTCCCCACGTGCATCGCCTACCACCTTTTTTCCAGCCGCTGCAGCACCCGGTCCCGGCTGTTCTCCTGCTGATTGAGCAGGATGACAAAGGCATTGCCGGTCCGGGTATAGCCGGCAAGGTTGTAAACCCCGTTCAGGGTGCCGGATTTGATTCCCGGTCGGTTGTTCTCGTTCAGCAGATGGGCGTAGGGCCGGAAGGCATGGAGAATATCGAGCATTGCCGCAACAGTAACCCGGCTCCGGCGCGACAGGCCCGCCCCTTCCTCAATCTCCAACTGTGCGGCTGCCTGCGGGCCGATCGTGTCGGCCAGGGCTCCTGCCACTGCCTTTCCTGCCTTGGCCCAGGTGGCGGGGTAGCCGTATTTGACGGCGCCGCAGGCCAGGAAAACCTGGTTGGCCGCGTAATTGTTCGAAAACCGGAGGAAGGAAGCGGCAACTTCCTCAAGGTTCCTGGAGTTGTGATGGGTATACACCGGCTGTGCCTGGTCCGGGACGTTCCGCACCCCATATTGTCCGGCGCAGATCATGCCCTGCTCCAACCACTTGGCAAGGAAAAGTTCCGCCGCGTAGCGGGCGCTCCTTTCCTCGGCCGCACATCCTCCCCGGCAGATGTTCAGCCGGTGGACACCGGGCGGCAGTCCCGTCCCCATATCCTCCATGATGGGCAGGTCGGGGGTCTGGGGTTCGGCCGAACCGACACGTCCCTCATGATCCACCGCAATATTGACCGTATTGAAATTCACCGCTGTCGCGGCAACCGGAGCGTCATACGGATTGCCGCTGACACCGAGACCCGGCACCTGTCCGGCGAGGGCGTAGCCCCCCTGGTCGATGAAAATGTTGTTGATCCGGTCAAGGCCGCGGGCGCGGAGGGCGATGACCATGCGCTCCACCTCTTCGGAGACGAGAAAGGGATCACCGGTGCCCCTGATATACAGGTTCCGCTCCCGATCGATGAAAAATTCGGTGGTAAATCGATAATCGGGGCCGAGAAGACGGAGCGCGGCCAGGGCGGTGGAAATCTTGATGATGCTGGCCGGGACATAGGACCGGTCGCCGTTGCAGGAGGACAAGGTCTGCCCCTCCCTGTCGGCAACCCCAAAGGCGCCGTTACCGATGAGGTCGGAAAAAGACCGGCAGTCCGCCACAGCGGGCTGCCGGCCAAGAAGAACCAGGGCGAGCAGGAGGCAGAACCCCGGGCCGATGGGCGGCAACGTTCCCTTCACTGCTCCGCCCGGGGTGGGATGCTATTCCACTTTGGGGAGATGCGACAGGGATTCGGCAATCTCCTCCCTGGGCAGGGAATAGTTGTGCAGTTCACCGGCGAAGTAGCTGTCGTAGGCGGCCATGTCAACCAGGCCGTGCCCGGAAAAGTTGAACAGGATTGTTTTGGGCTCGTTGAGGTCCCTGGTCGCCTCGATGATGGCCGCGCGAATGGCGTGACTGGTCTCGGGCGCGGGGATGATCCCCTCGGTTCTGGCGAACAGGACGGCGGCTTCAAAGCATTCCATCTGGTGCACGTTGATGGGCTCGATGATGTTCTCCCGGATAAGGGCGGAAACAATCGGCGCCATGCCGTGATAACGCAGTCCCCCGGCGTGAATGCCGGGAGGCATGAAATCATGTCCCAGGGTATGCATGTACAGCAGCGGCGTCATGCCCGCCGTATCGCCTGAATCGTAGGCGAGCTTGCCGGCGGTCATGGTCGGACAGGAGGCGGGCTCCACCCCCACAAAACGGACCTTTCCGCCCTCCAGCCGGTCGGGAACGAACGGCGCCGCCAGACCGGCATAGTTTGATCCGCCGCCGCAGCAGCCGATGATCACATCGGGATACTCCCCGGCAATCTCCATCTGTTTTTTCGCTTCCTGCCCGACGATGGACTGATGGAGGATAACATGGTTGAGAACGGAGCCGAGGGCGTAGTTGGTGCTTTCGCTGGTCACCGCATCTTCGAGGGCCTCGCTGATGGCAATGCCGAGGGAGCCGTTGCTGTCCGGATTCCTTTCCAGCACCGAGCGGCCGTAGTTGGTATAGGCGCTCGGGCTGGCGACGATTTCCGCCCCATAGGTCTGCATGATCGATTTGCGGTAGGGTTTCTGGTTGTACGACACCCGGACCATGTACACCTTGCACTTGAGACCGAACATGCAGGTCGCCATGGCCAGGGCGCTTCCCCATTGGCCGGCGCCGGTTTCGGTAGCCAGCCGCTTGATTCCCTCGCGCTTGTTGTAAAAGGCCTGCGCGACCGCACTGTTGGGCTTATGGCTGCCCACCGGGGAAACGCTCTCGTTTTTATAGAAAATCTTCGCCCTGGTGCCGAGGGCCTGTTCCAGCTTGGACGCCCTGACCAGCGGGGAGGGCCGCCAGATCCTGTAGACCTCCAGCACTTCTTCCGGGATCGGTATGTAGCGCTCGGGGCTCATTTCCTGCTCCAGGAGCCCCATGGGAAAAATGGCCGCCAGCTTCTCGGGGGCAATGGGCTGCAGGGTGGCCGGATCAAGCGGCGGCCGCAGGCCGTTGGGAATGTCAGGGACCACATTATACCAGCTGGTGGGCATCTCATCGTCACGCAATATTAATTTCTTGCTCATAATTACTCCTTGATAGAGGGGAAAAATGTACACCGGCCCTGAGACAGGATCCCGAGCAGCCTCTGCTCTGATTTTTGCTCACGGATTCACTATGGAAAATATCTCTCCATACCATATTCTCCCGGAGCAACTCAAGTATTTGCATGGAATTCAACACGCTTTGTTTTTCTGACCCTGGCCAGCAGCGCCTCCCGTTCTGAAAAACCGAGGACGTCCACCATGATTTCCCGCGGATTCACTCCCGGCCGGCCCTGATGCGCGACAAGCTCGAACCTGAGCGTTCCGTGGTCGATCCGCAGGGACCTGACCAGGGGACGGATGTCGAGTTCAGACCGTTTGCCCTTGCGGGACCGCTCGATCACAAAGCTGTCCCCGGACAGAAAATCGCCGATGCGTTGGAGCCGTTCTTCAGGGTGCGGCTTGGGCAGCACCGTCTCATAGGCGGTCACGACGGTTCCCGCATCCGCGGCCGGAGCCGGTTCAACACCGGTTACCCGCATCCCGGGCGGCAATTGGCCCTCAAGGGCACCACCGAGGACAGCGGCGTCCTGCAACGGCGCGGCCACTTCCATGTCGAAGTACTCGACCTCGCTCTCCATGCCCACAGGCAGCGCCGCGCCGAAAGATACCCGGGGTGTCGGATTGAATCCCTGGGAATGCAGAACAGCAACCCCGGAGCGGCGGAGGGCGCGAAAGACCAGCTGCAGTATCTCGAGGTGGCTGAAAAAACGGCTGTCACCCAGCCTGGTATAATGGATCCGGTACCTGAAGCGAGGCTGCTGTCCTTCCCGGGGCGCAACGCCAACGGGTCGGGTTTTTCCTGCCGGGTGTTGCTCCTTCTTCCCCCGGGAGCAGATCACCGGCCGGATGGTGCGGAAGTCGCACAGACCGCATTGCTGACAGCCTGCGGTCCGGCAGTCCGGAGTATACTCGCGCAACATGGCCCGCTCCCGCTCCCGGGCAAGAAATTCACGGTCCACGCCGCTGTCAAGGTGGTCCCAGGGCAGCGGCTCCCCGGGATCCCTGGCCTCGAGATAGGCGTCAAGATCAATCCCGCACACCCCGGCGGCATCCTGCCAGCGCTCCAGACTGTAGTGCTCGGACCAGCCGTCCAGACGGGCGCCCGCCTTCCAGACGGTTTCGATAAGTTCTGAAAGACGCCGATCGCCGCGGGAAAAGACGCCTTCCATCACACTCTGGCGGGGGTCGTGCCACTTCAGCTTGAAACCCCGTCGCGGCAGCAGGCTCTTGAGATGATCGATCAGGTCCTGGGACTCCCCCAGGCTGAGCTGCCGCTCCCACTGGAAAGGGGTATGCGGTTTCGGCACAAAGGTGCCGACACTGACGTTGATCTGCACCCGTTTTGTCCGCGGGCCTGCCTCATTTCTCGCCCGACGGGCCAGATCGACTATTGCTTCGACATCCTCCATGGTTTCAGTCGGCAG
>DSAE01000078.1 GCA_011372855.1 Desulfobacteraceae bacterium | reverse complement strand
GATAAGCGAAGCGTGAACAGGCTCCCTTGCGATGCAATATGGTCCGTAGTGCCAACACTTTTTTTATATGCTTTATTATGCCGAAATAATTAAATTATTTTTTAGCAACTGTAGAAGATGAGTGAAAATGATTTTTTTGGCCGGAGACAGAACGGCCGAAAAGCGAAAATGAGCCCTGGAGGTTGGAAATAGGGTTGGAAAAGGAATTATTCAGCCAGAAAAAAAGCACTTATAATGTGCTCAAGTGGCTGTAATTATTAACTGGTGACCCCAAGGGGACTCGAACCCCTGTTTTCGGCGTGAGAGGCCGACGTCCTAGGCCACTAGACGATGGGGCCAAAGTGGTTGCACATCTTTAAATGATCCATCCGGCTTTGTCAAGCTGTTCTCCTGGACGAAAAGAATCAGTTTGACGCGATCCGCCGGCCGAATTCCCGGGCCCGCTCAAGTTCCTCAGGTTTTTCAGCCATGGCTCCCTTGCGGTCCACCCCTTTGACCAGCAGGGCCCCGTCGTAGGCGAAATCCATGGCATCCAGCGCGTACTTGACGGTCAGGATGGCCCCGTCGAATATCCGTTCCCCCCTGGTGGCGCAGACGCTGACGAAATATCCCTTTCGCGGCTCGTCTCCCCCGTGGTGTTTGCCGAGCAGATACTTCCGGCTCCACATGGCCTGGCATCGATCGATAAAGGCCTTGGTCTGGGCCGTGACGTTGTAGAAGTATATGGGTGAGGCGATGACCAGGCGGTCCGCACCGTCGATGAGATCGTACAGTTTCTGCATGTCGTCCTCGATCACGCACCGGTCTGTCTTGTCACAGCCGCCGCACCCCACGCAGGGTTGAATGGCGTACTCCGCCAGCCTGATCACCTCGATCTCCGCGCCGGAGCCGCGGGCACCTTCAATCATGCTGTTGACCAGGATTTCGGTATTGCCGTTTTTTCTCGGGCTGCCGTTGATTACCAGTATTTTCATTTTCTTTCCCTTGCCGAGGGTTTGGAGGGTTCCGGCTCCGGCAGACGATTGAAAAATCTTGTCTGATCAATCAGCCAGGTCGAAATTTCATCGGAAAAGTACCGGGGCGCGCAGCGCCACACCCAGTTGCCGCTGGGGGTTGAGGGCAGGTTCATGCGGCAGTCATTGCCGAAGCCGAGAATGTCCTGCATGGGGACAATGGACAAAACGGCGGTCGATGATAGGGCGAGGTAGACAAAATCCCGGTGCACGGCATGAATGGGACCATCCTGCTTATTGACGGCCTTGCGGAACGCCTGTTTTGCTTCCTCCGGAACATTGGCGTCAAGGTACCAGCCGAGCACCGTGTCATTGTCATGGGTGCCGGTAAACACCACGCAATTCGGGTCATAATTGCAGGGCAGATACGGGTTGGCCGGATTGCCGTCAAAGGCGAACTGCAGGATTTTCATGCCCGGGTACCCTAAGTTGTCCCGCAATTCCTCAACTTCGGGCGTAATCATGCCGAGGTCCTCGGCAATGACCGGCAGCTGCCCCAGCCGTTTTTCCATCTCCCGGAAAAAGACGATGCCCGGCCCCTTTTTCCAGGTGCCGTTCTCAGCTGTCCTGTCATTGCCGGGGACGCTCCAATAGGACTCAAAACCTCGAAAATGATCAATCCGCAGAACATCAACCAGGGAAAAGACCGTGGCAAAACGCCTGGTCCACCAGTCATAGAGCTGATCTTTCACAATCCCCTTTCTGGTATTCCAGCGATAGAGGGGATTGCCCCAGAGTTGCCCGGTGCTGCTGAAGTAATCGGGCGGTACCCCGGCGACCCTGGCCGGGAGGCGGGATTTCTTCCGCAGTTCGAAAATATTCTGGTTGGCCCAGACATCAACGCTGTCCATACCCACGTACACCGGCAGATCGCCGATTATGCGAACCCCTTTTTCAGCGGCGTACCGGCGCATCCGGTGCCACTGGCTGAAAAAAAGATACTGCTCGAACTGGAAATATTCAATGGATTCAGCCAATTCGGCCTCGGCCACCAGGAGGCTTTTCCGGTTGGCCGTACACTCCTCCTCGGGCCACTGGTACCAGGGTTTCTGCTTGAACTTCCGCTTCAGGGCCATGAAAAGGGTGTGATCGGCAAGCCATCTGTTGCTGTCGCGGAATTGCTCAAAATCGGAACGGTCGCCGACGGCCCTGAACCGATGCCAGGCCTTGGCCAAGAGCCGTTCCTTCCAGGGTATGACCTTGTCGAATTCTACAAAATACTCGGAAAAGCCGGGGGTTGAAAGGTCATCCCTGTCCAGCAGTCCATCCTGGTAGAGAAGCTCTGGACCGATGAACAGGGGGTTGCCGGCAAAGGCCGAGAAACTCATGTAGGGAGAATCGCCGAAAACCGGGTTTGTCGGACCCAGGGGCAGCACCTGCCAGTACGTTTGCCCCCCGGCGGCTAGGAAGTCAATAAATTCAAAGGCATGACCAAGGTCGCCGATGCCGTGGGGGCTCGGCAGGGACGACACATGCAGCAGGATACCGCTTGCCCGTGCAGAAATTACTTGTTTCAAGGGATCAATTCTGATTTAATTTTACGTAGGTTAAGGACGAATGACACACATTTGCCAACCCTATAATACCAGATTAAACCGCCTTCTAAAACTCTTTGTTTGCTTTTTTCCCATTTTTGTATTAATATATAATATTCTTTCACCTCTGTGTTCGATGATGCGCCCTGTGCGTGTCATTATTTTTTAATATCAGCTAATTGGAGTGGATACCCCGGTGCTTTCAGGTATCAAGGATGACCTTCTCGAGGTTGGAAAAAATGAAGGGTGCATAACCTTTCAGCACCTCAATGAACTGCTCCCGGATGACATTAACGATCCGAAGGCCATTGAGGAAATTTTCGATTTTCTCGGTGAGAACAATATTGAAATAGTTACCCAGGAAAAATCAGGCAAGAAAAAAACCCTTGCCGGCGAGGACTGGACGGGCAAAAACAAAACTTCGGTTGACGAGGCGGACGTCGATGTCATACCCGACTCCGAAGAGCATGAAACCGAAGAAACAACCACCACCTATCTCCGCGAGATGGGACAGTTCGACCTGCTGACCCCCGAGGACGAGGCGAAATATTCCAAAACCATCCGCGAAGGTTTTGACTCGATCATCGGCGCCATCCGCAAGGACAAATCCGGCACCCCGGAAATGAAAATCCTCATCGACCGGATCGATCTGTGGGAAAAGCGCGACCCGACTCTCAAGCCCAAGAAACAGCAGCTCAACTATATGCGCCATGCCGTGAACATGGCGGCAAGGAAACACCCTGACAAGCGGGAGCTGTTCGAACTGACCACCCGGCTGGAAGCCTACAACCGCTCCATTGAAACAGCCAAGGACGCGATGATCAGGGCCAACCTGCGCCTTGTCGTCTCCATTGCCAAGCGGTACATGCACCAGGGCCTTACCCTGGCCGACCTCATCCAGGAAGGCAATCTCGGCCTGATGCGGGCGGTCTTCCGCTTCGACTACAAAAAAGGCAACAAGTTTTCCACCTACGCCTCGTGGTGGATCCGCCAGGCCATTACCAGGGCCATCCTCGACAAAACCAGGACCATCCGACTGCCGGTCCACTTCCTTGAACTGCGCAGCCAGTTCTTCAAGGCCTTTTACTCCCTCCTCAAGGAGCTCGGCCGTGAACCGACGCCGGTGGAAATCTCCAAAATGACCGATCTGCCCATGGATAAAATCCTGGCCATCCTCGAGGCGTCGCGTGAGCCCATCTCCCTCGAGACACCGGTCGGCGACGACGACTCCACCCTGGGAGATTTTCTGGAAAACCAGGAATCCGAGTCCCCCTACGACGCCGTGCAGAACCGGGAGCTGGAGCACCGGGTCACGGAAGTGCTCTCATCCCTGACCGACCGGGAAAAAAAAATCATCCGTCTCCGTTTCGGGATCGGTGAAAAGGCCGAATATACCCTGGAAGAGATCGGCAAGCGCTTCAATGTATCCCGCGAGCGCATCCGCCAGATAGAGAAAAAAGCCCTCAACCGCCTCCGGCATTCGAGCCGCCGGGAAAAACTCCGCTATTTTCTCGACTGAGAGCGGGATCAGCTTTCCTTCTCATGGATGCTTTCGTTCACGAGGCCGGTTTCGGCGATATACTCGACAAGGTGCGGGCGGGAGAGCGTCTGAGTCTTGATGACGGGAGGCGGCTCTATGCCACCGCCAATATCCTCGCCCTGGGCTGGCTCGCCGATATCGTGCGGCAGAGGAAAAACGGCAACCGGGCCTACTTCATCTACAACCAGCACATCAACTATTCCAACATCTGCACCAACCTGTGCAAATTTTGCGCCTTCGGCAAGGACAAGACCTCCGCCCAGGCCTATGAAATGGACGTTGACGAGGTCAGGCGGAAGGTCAGCGAACGGCTCGACGAGCCCATCAATGAAATCCACATGGTGGGCGGCCTCCATCCGGACCTGCCCTACTCGTATTATCTCGATCTCCTGCGCGCCATCAAGGAAATCCGCCCCGAGGTCCACATCCAGGCCTTCACCTGCGTGGAAATCCATCACCTGGCCGGACTGGCCGGCAAATCCGTGGGCGAGACCCTGGAGGAACTGAAGGAAGCCGGTCTGGGCTCCCTGCCCGGAGGCGGCGCCGAGGTGTTCAACCCCCGGGTCCGGAAGCTCACCTGCGAGCGAAAGCTTCCCGGCGAAGACTGGATCGAGGTGGCGAAAACCGCCCACCGGCACGGCCTGCGCACCAACGCCACCATGCTCTACGGCCACATCGAAACCATCGACGAACGGCTGGAGCACCTCGACATCCTGCGCCGCACCCAGGACGAAACCGGCGGCTTCCTGGCCTTCATTCCCCTGGCCTTTCACCCCAAGAACACGCAGATGGCCGAACACTCCGGCACCACCGGCATCGAGGACCTGCGAAACATCGCCGTGGCCCGGCTCATGCTGGACAATTTTCCGCACATCAAGGCCTACTGGGTCATGATCGGCCCCAAACTGGCCCAGATCGCCCTTTCCTTCGGGGCCGACGACATGGACGGCACGGTCAAGGAGGAAGTCATCACCCACATGGCGGGCGCGGAAACCGAACAGGCCCTGGGCCACAAAACCCTGATCCGGCTGATCCGCGAAGCCGGCCGGGAACCCATAGAGCGCGACACCCTGTACAACGTCCTTCGCACCTACTGATTTTCCGATGAGGCACATCGCTGACAAGGTCCGGGCCGGAGAACGCATTTCTGAGGAGGAATTCCTCCGGCTGGCCGGTACCAGCGACCTTTTCCAGCTCGGCTTCCTGGCCGACCATGTCCGCCGCCGCCTTCATCCGCAGCCGCTGGTCACCTACGTCATTGACCGCAATATCAACTATACCGACATCTGCATCTCGGCCTGCAAGTTTTGTGCTTTTTTCAAGGCTCCGGATGATCCCGCCGGTTCCGTGCTCAGCCGGGGGGAGCTTGAACAAAAGATACGGGAGACCAAGGAGCTCGGCGGAACCCAGATTCTCCTGCAGGGCGGATTGCACCCGGAACTGCCGCTGGAATACTACGAGGACATGCTCCGGTTCATGAAATCCCTCGATATTCACGTGCATGGCTTTTCCCCGCCGGAGGTCTGCCATTTCGCCGAGCTGTCCGGACTGAGCATCCGCGAGGTGCTGATCCGGCTCATCGCTGCCGGGCTGGATTCCATACCGGGGGGCGGGGCCGAAATCCTCTCGGACCGTGTCAGGGTGAAGGTTGCCCCCCGCAAATGCTCGGCCGACAAATGGATCGAGGTCATGGAAACCGCCCACAACTTAGGCCTGCGCACAACGGCCACCATGATGTTCGGCCATATCGAGACCATGGCCGAACGGTTGGAGCACCTGCGGCGGATCCGCGATCTGCAGGACCGGACCTCGGGCTTTACCGCCTTCATCCCCTGGCCCTTCCAGCCGGACAACACCGCCCTGGCCGCCGGCGCGCGGATAGAAAAGGAGACGGCCTTCGGCTACCTGAAAATGCTCGCCCTAAGCCGCATTTTCCTGGACAATGTCGCCAATATTCAGGCCTCCTGGGTGACCCAGGGACCGAAAATAGCCCAGCTCTCCCTGTACTTCGGCGCCAATGACTTTGGTTCCACCATGATCGAGGAAAACGTGGTCGCCGCGGCCGGGGTTCGCTTCCGCCTTGCTGAAGGCGAAATCCGCCGACTGGTGCGCGACGCCGGATTCGAGCCCCGGCAGAGGCTCATGGACTACACCCTTGTCTGAGCCTGGCCGGATGTTGTGTACTCCCTGACCCTTCATCGTGCCCCGTGGATTGTTCCGGTTACCGCGCCGGTCATCGCCGACGGCGCCATAGCCGCCGGCGGGGGGAAAATCATCGATGTCGGTCCGGCTGGAGAACTGCGGAAAAAATATCCTGATGCACCGGTCAGAGACCATGAAGAGTGCGCCCTGACTCCCTCCCTGGTCAACGCTCACATCCACCTGGAGCTTTCCCACCTGCACATTCCGCACTGCCGGGAGAGCGTCAACGGTTTCACGGACTGGATCGCCACCCTTCTCGATCTGCGCGGCCGCCACAGCGCCGATGACGCCGGCGTCGAAGCCGCCGCCCGCCGGATCATGCAGCAGCAGCACGGCAGCGGGGTCATCGCCTTAGGCGATATCGGCAACACCGACCTCGGCCTCCTGCTGAGCCGGGAATTCCCCGGTGCCCTGCTGCCTTTCCGGGAATTTCTCGGGCGCTCCGTCCAGACCCGCCGCACTGTCCGTGAACGGCTGGAACGGGAGCCGGACGGCAGGCTGTTCACCGCCCACGCCCCCTACTCCACCCATCCGGAACTGATCCAATCGCTCAAGTCCCGCGCCCGGCGGCTGGGTCACCCCTTCCCCATCCACGTGGCCGAACCCCCCTCCGAAGGCGATCTGCTCAGCCGCGGATCGGGAGAGCTCTATGCTTTTCTCCGGGGGCGCGGCTTCCTGGACGAAGCCTACAGACCCCCCTCGGGAATTGACAACTCCGGCTCCGTGCGGTACTTACATAGCCTTGGCGTTCTTGACCGACGGACGGTCTGCGTTCACTGCATTCACGTGAGCCCCGGGGAAATCGAGGTCCTGGCGGAAACCGGCGCCGGGGTCTGTCTCTGTCCCGGCAGCAACAGGTACCTCCAGGTCGGCACGGCGCCGACGGACCGGTTTCTGCAGCACGGAATCCTCCCGGCCCTGGGTACGGACAGCCTGGCCAGCAACCCGGAGCTGTCGGTCTGGCGGGAGATGCGCATTCTGCGGGAAAACCATCCGGGTATCGACCCGGCCGACATTTTCGCCATGGCCACCCTGGGCGGTGCTTCGGCCCTGGGCCTGGAAAACAGTTTCGGCTCCCTGACCCCCGGAAATTCGACCCATTTTCTGGCCGTCCCGCTGAAGGAAAGGATCCGTTCCGCACCGCTGCTGTACGAGTATCTTGTCGGCGGCAACGAGCAAATTCAACCGACCTGGGCAGGCATCCAATGACAACCGTCCGCATCGGCATGGTCAACTACATAAATACCGCTCCCATCTACGAGGAGTGGAAGACACTGGATCTTGATCCGGGCTGGCGGGCGACCACGGCGCCGCCCAGCACCCTCAACCGGATGCTGGCCAACGACGAGCTCGACCTGGGCATGGTCTCCTGCTACGAATACGCGGTCCGGCCGGACAGGTACCGCATCCTTGCCGACCTGTCCATCAGCGCCAACGGGCCGGTGGGCAGCGTGTTCCTCTTTTCCACCGTTCCGCCTGATGAGCTGTCCGGCAGGCTGGTCCTGCTGACCAGCCAGTCGGCTACCTCGGTCGCCCTGGTCAAGATCGTCCTGGAGGAGTTTTACGGCATCAAACCCCGCTACGCCGTCGGGGACATAATGGCCGACGGCGGCGGCAGCGAAGTCAGCGGCATTCTGGCCATCGGCGACGACGCCCTGCGCCTCAACATCCACCCCATCCATCCATACAGGCTCGACCTGGCGGGAGTATGGCGTGAATACACCGGCCTGCCCTTTGTCTTTTCCGTTTTTGTAGTCCGGGAGGAATTCGCCCGCACCCGGCCCGAAACCCTGGAGGAAGTCCGGCAGACCCTGATCGGCTGCCGGGAAAGGGGACACGAACGGCTGCGGGAAATCTGCGCCTTGGTGGCCTCCCGCATTCCCATGGAGATCGACGCGTGTCATGCGTATCTGCAGCAGATTCAGCACCTCCTCGACCCGGCCCACCGCCGGGGACTGGAGCGATTTTTCGGCTATCTCATTGAGCGCGGGGAGGCGAATGCAGGCGCCCTGCCCCTGAAACTGTTCCCCGGGCCGCCCCCCTCTCCTCCTCCGGGAACTGATTGATCACAGCCATGGACCAGCCGGAATCAAAGAAAAAATTCGTCCGCGACAAGTTCGCCTCCATCAGTCCGCGGTACGACCTGCTCAATTCGCTGCTTTCCTTTCAGGTCGACCGGTACTGGCGATTGAAGACCACCCGGATGCTCCGTGAGTTTCCGGACGGCGCCGTCCTCGATCTCTGCGCCGGCACCCTGCCTCTTGCCCTGGAGCTGACCAGGCAGGCAACAAAACGGCGGGTGCTGGCCGTCGATTTCTGCGAGGACATGCTGCGCAGCGGCATGAAATCCCTGCCCGCCGACCATAGGCGGGACCGCATCTTTCCGGTCTGCGGCGACGGCGAGGAGATACCGGCCCCGGACAACACTTTCTGGGGCTGCACCGTCGCCTTCGGCGTCCGCAACCTGTCCCGCACCCAGCAGGGCCTCAACGAGATGCACCGGGTGCTCAAGCCCGGGGGCAAACTGCTGATCCTGGAATTTTCCAGGCCGACCAATCCGGTGATCAAACCCCTGTACGGCTTCTACCTGAACAGGGTCCTGCCGAGAATCGCCGGCATGGTCTCCGGGGACCAGGAGGCGTACGAATACCTGGCCAGTTCCATCGCCGCTTTCTACGAACCACCGGAGCTGCTGGCCATGCTGGGGGAAGCCGGCTTCCGGACAACGGATTACAAACCCCTGACCTTCGGCATCGTGACCATCTACATGGGAATCAAATGACATGAACCAGGCCAAGCGGATCATCCTGGCAGTTACCGGCGCCACCGGCATGCTCTATCTTCGCCCCCTGCTGACCCTGCTCGGTGAGCACGGAGTCACGGTGCACGGGGTCATCTCCGATGCGGGCCGCCAGGTCCTGCGCCTTGAAGAAGGAATGGAACCCGAAGCGCTTCCCCATGTCGAACGCTGGTTCGCCGTCGATGATTTCACCGCTCCCATGGCCAGCGGCTCAAGCCTCTACGACGCCATGGTTATCCTTCCCTGCACGGTCGGCACCCTGGGCGCCATTGCCGGCGGCTATTCCGGCAACCTCATCCACCGGGCCGCCGACGTAACCCTCAAGGAGCGCCGCCCCCTGATCCTGGCCGTGCGGGAGACCCCGCTGAACCGCAACCACCTGACCAACATGCTGCGGGCCCACGAGGCTGGCGCAACCATTTTCCCGCCCATGCCCTCGTTCTACCATAAGCCGGACAGCCTGCAGGCCATGGCCCGCCACTACGTCGGCCGCCTCTGCGACCATCTCGGCCTGCGGGATAAGGACATGAAACGCTGGGGCAGCTGACTATATTTCAGGATGAGTGAATAACCGCTGTTATCACTGTGGAAAGCGGCCGAAAACAGGATTTTTCCTTGACTTCTGAGGGTTAACCCTCTATTTTTATTATCCCTTAGCTGCTGGGGAGTTGACTAATGGTAAGTCAGCAGACTCTGACTCTGCCTATTCGGGGTTCGAATCCCTGCTCCCCAGCCACTTTCAATCCAATCACCCTTTTTCAAGTCAATTTGGCCCCACTCTGGCCCCACCTTTTTGAGAGCAACCCCTACCCGTCCCAACGAAAAAATCGGTGCTTGCCGATCTGTTCGATGAATCTCATCTTGGGATGCTTGGCCCAGTATGGCGGGTCTATGTCGACGGAATAGTAATGGTCCGCGCCGAACAGGTTCTTCCCTGACAACCGCTGCATGGCCATCCCCGCCACGGCCCGGATGCAGTTGATAAATGCATCGTAATTCGTGATTGGCGGCCTACGCCCGCCGTTGTACCAGCTGAACTGCTGATTTTGGATGATGACCTCTTCCACGGTCAGCCTGCGCCTGAGCGCCCTGTTCTGGATCACATGGGCGACGGCCACCTTCCCCTCCTGCGGTTCCCCCCGGGATTCGTGATAGAGGCAGACGGCGATCCAGAAATATGCGGTAAAGAAGTCCATCAAGCCCTCGCGTCTTCCAGCTTATCGACCCTGTCGGCCAGGTTGTTATGGTTCGCGGCTATTACATCGACGCTCGTTTTGATCTCTGAAAGCAAGGTGAATGTTTTTTCCCTGTACACAGCATCTTCTTTCCGGCTCTCATCCCGTCTTCTTTCTCCGGCAGTCAAGATGTCCTTGATCTCATCGATGTCTTTGTCCGCGGCCGACTTGACTTCATTCATCTTGTCGGTCAGGATCCTGGTGTTCCTCTCGCACAGTGGCGCATGCTGCGACTCTGTCATGTACCGTCCTCGCTCAAACTCGGTTTTGAAGTTGTAGAAATTGGTCGACAGGTTTGTCAGGCCGGTACAGTTCTTTTCGATCTTTTTGTCCTGGCCGGCAACGTGCTCCGTCAGCTTGCCGAAGAATTTACCCTGGCGGAATATCAGGATAAAGAATCCACCAATAACCGATAGTGCCGATATGATGGCACAGACCACCGTGATCAGTTTCCACATTTCCTCCATGGCTTATCACCCCGGCAAATAATCTTCGTGAAGCACCATATACCGCCTGCCATGCCGCCATTAGTCCGCCAAGGTATCAGGGCGCGTTCCGGTGTACTGACCGTGCCTGACGCCGGCCAGAAACAGGTACTTCGCTGTCAACTCCGAGCAGACGAGAAATCGGCCGCCGATAGTCAGGTATTTCGCAAAGGGCGGAATAAGGTGCAGGGGAAGGCGCCAGGCAGGATACCATTGACCCAGGTGATCTTTCCGGATCTGATCAATCGCGGAGCGGATGAACGGTTCCGGTGAATCCGGTCGGGCGATCAGCATGCGCTTGCCGGCGTATCTGGCATACAGGTTTTGCTCCTGCACAGTCCACAGGGCCTCAAGTGTTTTACCGGTGGGATCGGTAATGATCCCGTTATGACTGTACGTCGCCTCATTATCATCGCTCCAGATTAACTGCGCGGCGTTAATCGCCCGGCCAAGGATCATCGGGTTTTCGACCGCGAACACGTCGCCGGCCATTAACTGCAGGGGCATTACTCGATCCCCATGACCGTCGGCTCAAAAACTTCGATGGTATCCGGTGAGCCGTAGCGATAAGGTATGTTGATGTTGGACCCGTCGCTGCCCGTCTGGTGGGCCTCGAAGGGGCTGTAGGTGGAATTGTCGCCCATATTGACCCCGGGCCGTTTCAGGGCTGAGTAGGCAACAAACGAGAGTGCCCCGTAAGGCGCGATGGATACCACGTCTTTCGATATGCCGGCGAGCAATTCATAGCCGTTCATGCCACGCTGCACGAAGCCACGGTCGGCCAGGGCGCTGATGGCTACCATCAGCATTTTTTCCGTCGGCGTACAGTTCGAACAGTCGATTTGGAGCGCCCACTTCGCCTCCGCTGCAGCCGCATAATAGGCCGCATCATCGGACATCGTTTCCTCGACCACCCTGCCGTCCGGGTATTTCGTTGTCCGTGTGTTCTGTTTCGCGTTCATCATCCCGCAGCCAGTCAGCGACAGACCAAGCAGGACCATAATTGCCAATAAGATCGATCGTTTCATTTTTCCATCCTCCCCTTCGTATTGCTTACTCAACCTTGATGACCTGCCAGCCCTGCGGCGTGGACACCATAACCATCCCGCTGGTGCCGGTGACGGTTAACTCAGGGGTCAGGCCCAACTCGACGTACATTGCCGGCTGACCATTCCATTCGTTGCGCCATGCCGACAGCGCGAACGTGTACGACCTGGACGGGTCAAGCCCGGTGACTGTGATAATGCCTGTTCCGCCGCCGTTTATAACGATTGGGCTGGCGCCCTCAATCGCATCGCTGCCGTCCCACTCCGCGCTCTCGGCGAACTTGTAATACAGCTTGTAACCGCTTATCTGCTCTTCGACCGGGTTCGGTGTCCAAGCAGCCGTAACCTTTCCCTCGCTCCATCCTGGATCCGGCCCCAGCAGAAGCATGAAAATGACCGCCAATGTGGTTTTAACGTCCATTGCTTTCTCCCAAATAAAAAAAACCCAGGAACAACAGCATTTGCCGTGTCCCCGGGCTTCATTATTTCCGCTGTTCGCGGAATAAAAAAACAACCGGAATATTCTCTTGTTATTGAATTATATTAAATGGCTATTAACAATATTCAGCTGAATGATTATTTTTTAAAGCAAGATCAACATAATACGATTTGGAGGTCTTGCCATGAAAATGCCGGTCATAAGTCTCGTGGAATGGCAGAAACGATT
>DSAE01000141.1 GCA_011372855.1 Desulfobacteraceae bacterium | reverse complement strand
TTATCCCCAGCAGCAACACATTTGCGCCCGACAAACTCTGCACACCTTCTGTTTTTTATCCCCTCAGCTCTGTCTCGTTACTGACGCTTACCCCTACAACTTTAATTTGACGGGGCCGTGCACGCCGCGGATGCTCAGGCCGAACACGCCCGTTTCAATGCCGCCGACGCTTTTGCCGGTTTGCACCGCCCGGACAATGGTCGGTCGGAACGATGCCATTTCATCTCCGTACCGTTCCGGGGCGTGGAGGCGCAGAAACGAGGTTGCCGGGGGGACATGGAAGTGGAACTGCTCCATACCATAGAGGTTTTTCAGGACCGGGTAGCCGGGCTCCATCAGATTGAGGAGCCGTTGCCGGTCCCGGGCCGCCAGGGCCCCGGCGACATCGGGATTCTGGGCTGTGAGGTGGGCCAGGCTCATGGCCATATTCTTTTTCAGTTCGATATCGTTGAGGAAAACCCGGTACTGATGGCGGAGCTGTTTCTCTTCGTTGACATGAATCAATGAATTTTCGAAGCGGTAGGAAACGATAAACAGGGAAATCGCCCCGGCCATGGCAAGGAACAGAAAGGGGATGAGCAGTTTCCACTTGAGGCTGAGATCGTGCAGCCATCGATTCATCAATGCAATGCCTGTCTCGGACGGATACGGTGATTCAATTTGTCCCTGCCGCTGGACTTCCCTGAAAAAGGATGGACCGGATTTGCCGGATTCTTTTATAATTGTATCTTACGGATGTGCCTAAATACAAGACCCTTCTCCGTTTTGTGAACCATTATGTTCGTTCGGCGTACGGTGGAAAAATCATGGCGGCGGACAGAACCACAGGCCCGGGTCGTGAAGAAGGGAATAATCTGTTTCAGCTGCGCAGGGTGGCGGCAAGGCGCCGGGGACGGAGAAGAAGGCCGAGAGCGGCGATTATGTCGGGGATGACGATATCCGCTGCCAGCAGGGCCTGCGAAGCCGCCCCTTCCTGTTGCAGGACGGCGATGCCCAGCGCCGCTTCCCTGAGCATGAGGTGATCATTGCGGCCGTTGCCGATGCAGACCGAAGAGGGACAGCCCAACCGCCGGACGTAAACCGCCTTGCCTTCCGCTTCGCTGCCCGGGGGCAGCACATGGACCGTGCAAGGGGAGGAGGTAAAGGCCCGGCGGGCGCTGCCGAAGGTGTCGGCGGTGATGATATGGATGTCGAGATGTTCCGCGAGGCTGTCCAGCTTATCGGCAACCCCGCGTATAAGCCTGCCGTCAAAGGCCAGGGTGCCGTTGTAGTCAAGGACAAGGTGGGTCAGCCGCAGGAAACCGAAATCCGGGATGTCGACCTCAATCATACTCTGCCTTACTGACCAGGCGGCCGTTATGCAGTTCAACCACGGAGTCGGCAATGCGGCTCACCTGGTCGAGATAATGGGAAACCAGGAGGATGGTGCAGCTTCGCTTCAGCTCCAGCAGGAGCCGTTCGATGGCTTTCGCGGCCGCATGATCCAGGGCGGAGGTCGGTTCGTCGAGGAGCAGCACCTCGGGCCGCAGAATCAGGGCCCTGGCAATGCAGAGCCGCTGCTGCTGCCCGCCGGACAGATCAAGGGCCGATGCATGGAGCCGATCCTGCACCTCATCCCACAACCGCACCTGCCGCAGGCATTCCTCCACCCGGGAACGCATGTTTTCTTTTGGCACGCCGCCCTTGAGCTGCAGGGGGAAGGCGACATTTTTGTAGATGCTCATGGGCAGGGGATTGGGTACCTGGAAGACCATGCCGACCTGTCGGCGCAGCCTTGTAACCGGATAGTCTCGACCGTAGATGTCGTGATAGCGGCCGTTGAATCGCATCTCCACCGCTCCCTGCAGGGTGCAGCGGGGGATTGCTTCCCAGAGCCGGTTGAGGGTCAGCAGAAAGGTCGACTTGCCCGATCCGGAGGGACCGACGATGGCTGTAATTTCCCCATCCGCGAAATCCATCGAGCTGTTGCACAGAATCGCCCTACCATTATAGGAAAAGCAGAGATTTTCCGTTCGGATCTTGACCGTTTTATCCATCACCACGGCTATGCTCGGTATAATGCGTGATAGGAGATTCGCTTCCGTATGGCGAAGGCCAGGAGGAAGAGAACCAGACAGATGCAAAGCAGAATGATCGCCGCCCCGTAGCCGGAAGCCAGCTCCTCGCTGTTGGTGTACTGGGCGGATATATAATAAATATAAAAGGGCAGGGCCTCATAGTGCGAAAGGAGGGAGCGGGGAACCCCGGTGGAGGCGACCACCCCGGTGAGCATGATCACCGCCGTATCTTCCGCGCAGCGGCCGATGGCCAGAATGATTCCGCTGACGATCCCCGACAGCGATTGCGGCACCAGGACCCGCACGATATTTTGCAGTCTGCTTGCCCCGAGGGAGAGCGCCGTCATCCGGGCTGAAAGCGGCAGCCCCTCCAGCGCCATCTGGGTGGTGCGGGTAATATAGGGCAGGACCAGAAAGGCCAGGGCCATGCTGGAGATCAGCAGGCAGGGATGGATGGCGCCGGAAAATCTGCGGTTGAGAAAAACGGCCACGGCAAAGCCGAAAAGGCCGACGACGATGGAGGGCAGTCCGGCCATGATGTCGAAAAAAAGGTTCAGGATCGCTTTGATCTTGGGGCCGGCATATTCCGCCAGGTAGATCCCCGCCGCCATTCCCATGGGTACCGCCCAGCAGATGGCCAGCGCAACCAGGGACAGGGTGCCGGCCACGGCGGGAAACAGCCCGTTGAATACGTGGCGCTTCATGAGCAGGGCATCCAGCGGCGGGGTGGCGCCGAAGATGAGGGAAAGGCCGAGGCTGCTCCAGCCGTGTACGAACAGATAGCCGATCACCGTCAGGACGGCCCCGAGGAGGATAATGCCGCAGAGCCGGGAAAAATGCACCACCGCCTGTTCCAGCACGCGCATCACCTCGTCCACCTCTCTTTTCTGCCGCTGAGCAGGCGGACAGCCATGACCAGCAGGGTGGTGAGAAGGTAGAGAACAATGCCGCAGGCGAAAATCGCCTTGAATTCCAGGCTTTCAAAATCGGCGGCAAAAACCAGGGCAATGTGCGCGGTCAGGGTCCTGGCGGAATCCAGGAGCGAGCCCGGCGCCTGGACGGCATTGCCGGCTATCATCAGGGCAATCAGCGTATCACCGAGGGCCCGGCCGAGGGACAGGGTGAATCCGATAAGAATCCCCGGCCAGGAGTGGGGCAGGGTGACATGCAGAAACCGCTGCATCTCGGAGCCGCCGACGGCCAGGACTGCCGTCCCGTAGGCAACCGGCACCCGCTCAAAGCTGTCGCAGAAGAACAGGATCATGGTGGGCGAAACCAGCAGGGTCAGCATCAGCGATGCGGTGAGCACGCACATGCCGGAACCGGCGTCAAAGAATTCCCGGACCAGGGGGACCAGCAGGAAAATGCCGACAAAGCCGTATATGACCGTGGGGATTCCGGTCATCATCTCAACGGCCTTGCGCAGCAGCCGGCTGACCCATCCTTTGCTGGTCACGGTGATCAGGATCGCGCAGCCGAGGCTCAGCGGAAAGGCAAAGACCATGCTGAGCAGGGAAATGGCCAGGGTCCCCGCGATCATGGGATGGATGCCGAATTGACCGAGATGCGGCGCCCACGGCTGGGTCAGGATGGAAAAAAAACGGCCTTCCGCAAACAGTGGAAGACCGAGCATCAGCATGAAACCGAAGAGCGCGAGGGTCAGGAGGGCACTGATAAATGCCGAGCAGAAAAAGAGAATTTCAACGCCTTTTTCGGTCGTTCGATTCATTGTACCGGGATAAATCCTTTCTCCGCAACGATCTGCTGCCCTTCGTCGGTAAACATGTACTCTATGAATTTTTTCACCAGACCGGCGGGCTCTCCCTTGGTGTTGCTGTATAAACCGCGGGCAATGGGATATTTTCCCTCTTTGACGACCTGCATGGACGGTTCGATGCCGTTGAACGCCACCGGGGCCACCGATTCGTCAATGTGTCCCACCGATACATAACCTATGCCGTACGGATCCTGGGAGATCGCCCCCTTCATCGCCCCGTTGGAGACGATAAAATTGGCGGTGGGGGCAATGTCACCCTTGTTGAGGGCCTTTTCCCAGAAAACCTCGCAGGTGCCGCTGGCCTCGTCCCGGGTATAGAGGTTGATCCGCTGGTTCCCGCCGCCGACCTCTTGCCAGTTTTCAATCCTTCCTGCAAAAATCGCTATCAACTGATCCTGGCTGAGGGCGCGGACAGGGTTGGCCGGGTTGACCACAATGGCAACCCCGTCGATAGCCCATTTGAACACCTGCAGGCCATGCAGCCTGATCTCATCGTCACTGGGGGCGCGTCCGGAGTTGCCGATATCCACCAGCCCTTCCCCCGCCTGTTTGATGCCGACGCCGGAACCGCCGCCGGCGATGCTGATCTGGATGTCCGGGCTCATGCCCATGATGCGGTCGGCGGCCTCCTTCATCACCGGGATATGGGCTGTCCCGCCGGCGATCCTGATTTCTCCCTTCTCCCCCTTGAATGCATCAAGGGCCGAGGCAAAAGCGCCTGAACCGAAGATCAGGATCAGCAGGGCAACGGCACAAACAACGGTTGATTTTGTTTTCATACCTTTTCTCCTCCTTGACAAAAGATTTTTCCATTCCTGTTGAAGTTATTCAGGAAGTACGGCCTTGATGAGCATGTCCATGATTTCCGCGACCTGATGTCCCTTTCGGTTCAATGTCTTTTGGCCTCTGAGCCGTACTTTTTTAGGCTACCCATCAGGGTTCGCATAATTATTTTGCCTTCTGCTGTTGAGAGCAGTATCAGAGCCCGGCCGTGATGCCAGACAGTATAATATATAGAAAATTTTTGTAGATCAAACAGGAAATACCTATTAGAAAGGCAGCCCGGATCACCTGCAGTTATGGTAAATACAGGGACTGCCACAGAGTAGTCTTCAACATGCAGATGATGAACGGTTTTTTACGCCAATACATTTGGATTACAGATGAACAGGCGCGACATTAAAGGAATTTTCTATTTGATATATTGAGAATTCTAATGGTAGAATCATTATCAAAGAATCATCATTCTTATATTAATTATCCAATCAGCTTTCATGACAGTCGGTTTGTTTTTTTGTATCTGAGGCTGTCATCCAGATTAACGGGTTTGTTCGGGGGAGGACGATGTTCAAATCGTTTTCAATCTGTCGCGCCGGCCTTTCCCGGAACATTCAGCAATAAGTTGCCGCCTGGGCCCATCAATCAGAAAGGGGCCCAGAGAGGGAAGAAAAGAAATTCACGGGGAGAAGAACGTAATGGGTGAGGATTACCGGAGGATGTGGACGGACCTCGGGTTGGACCTCGGAGCGCATGACGCCCTGGTGGGCGCTCTGGGGAAAGCCTATCAGGATATTTATCTCGCGCAGAAAGACCGGCCCCTGGGTATGGGTTATTTTGATTTTGTCATGAGCGAGGTCCATGGCCTGCGGATCAGGGAGTTGCTGGATGAGAAGAAGGCGGGGCGCAGGATCATCGGCTCCTATTGCGTCTTTGTCCCCGAGGAAATCGTCCTGGCGGCCAACGCCACTCTGGTGGGGCTCTGTTCAGGGGCCGATTTCGCCATGGAAGAGGTGGAAAGGTACCTGCCCCGGAATACCTGCGCCCTGATCAAGTCCTCCTTCGGGTTCAAGCTCGGCAAGGTCTGTCCCTATTTTGAAAGCGCCGACATGATTGTCGTCGAGAATACCTGCGACGGCAAGAAAAAGGCCTATGAAACCCTGAATGACCTGGTGAGCAACCTCTATGTCATGGACCTGCCCCAGGTCAAATCCGAAAACGGCAGGGAGCTTCTGAAGACGGAATACAACCGCTTCAGGAAGGCCGTTGAGGAGCTTACCGGGGTTGCCGTCACAGCTGAATCGTTGAAGCAGGCAATCCGCACGGTCAATGCCAAGCGGGCGGCCATCCACCGGCTTTCATCGCTGCGCAAGGCCGACCCGGCCCCCATCTCAGGACTGGATGCCCTGCTGGCCAACCAGGTTTTTTTCTACGACAATCCGGCTCGGTTTACCGTGTCCGTAGAGAAGATCTGCGATGAACTGGAGGGGAGGATCAAGGAGGAGAAAGGGGCTTTCCTGGCGGGAACCCCTCGTATTCTTGTTTCCGGCTGCCCCCAGGCGGTGCCCAACTGGAAACTTCCTTTTATCGTCGAAACCTCGGGCGCGGTGATTGTCGGCGAGGAGTCCTGCGTGGGCGAACGCGGCACCCGCAACCTGACCGATGAATCCGGGGAGACAGTCGAACAGATGATGGATGCCATCATTGACCGCTATTTTCAGGTGGACTGCGCCATTTTCACTCCCAATCCGGACCGACTGGAGCATATCCGGGAAATGGCGGCCGAATACCGGGCGGACGGTGTAATCCACTATGGACTGCAGTTCTGCCAGCCGTATCTGATGGAAGCCATACCGGTTGAAAAGGCCCTTGAGGGTCAGGATATTCCCTGCATGCGGGTTGAAACCGATTACAGCATGGAGGATGTCGGCCAGTTGAAAACGCGGATCGAAGCCTTTATCGAGCAGCTTCGATAAGAAAATGGAGTTTCGTCGAGATGCAATTTGCCGGGATTGACATCGGCTCCCGCACCATTGAACTGGTGGTGATGGATCAGGCGGGCGGGATCGTCAGCAGCCTCAAGGCGGACACCGGCTTTGATCCCGTGGAGGAAGCCCGAAGGATGATCAACGGGGTGCGGTTTGACCGGATCATGGCCACCGGGTACGGCCGCAATCTGTTCGAGATTTCCTTCGACGCTCCCACGGTCACGGAAATCAAGGCCCACGCCAGAGGAACACGGGCTTTTTTCCCCGGCGCCTTGACCGTGCTTGATATCGGCGGCCAGGACAGCAAAGTGATTGCACTGTCAACGGACGGTAGGGTGAAAAAGTTCGAGATGAACGATCGCTGCGCCGCCGGGACCGGCAAGTTTCTGGAGATCATGGCCAGGGCGCTGGGCTTTCGCATTGAAGACTTCGGCCGGGAAGCGCTGCTGGCGGAAAAAAGCCTCAACATATCGAGTATGTGCACTGTATTTGCCGAATCCGAGGTGACTTCCCTGATCGCCCGGGGACAGAGCAGGGTGGAAATAGCCCGGGGGCTGCATGCCAGCATTATTCGCCGCTTAACCGGCATGATCAAACGGGTGTCGCCGGAGGGAGATGTTGTTTTCACCGGCGGGGTAGCCAACAATCCATGCATGCGGGCACTGCTGGAGGAAAATCTTGGGCGCCGCGTCATCATCCCTGAGGATCCGCAGGCCATCGGTGCTCTGGGGGCGGCGCTGATGGCCGCGGAATTGCCATGAGGGGCGATACACCCAGCACATGACAATGGTCACCTGAAATGCAGTATGTCCACATCGGCGCAAAGATTGCACGTCGGATTGCAGACCTGAACAATGACGGCAAAGCGGGGAGGGCGGTGGCCCGGAGAGCCTCTGCCGTCATCGAAAGCCTGGCGAGCGAGGGGGTCGGCAGTTATGTGGATGGTGCCTCCGGTTATACCCGCTACGGGGAAAAACGCATCCGCAACTGCCGTAAATATGAACTGGGATGCGGGTATCGCCTGGTTACCCTGCAGCGGGGCGTCAAGGTGTTCGTCGTTTTTCTCGGAACGCATGATGAATGCCAGCGCTGGCTGAAAAACCACCGCCGGCTGGAGGAATATTATGCCGGCAACGGGGACGTGTTCCGGATTATTGATGCAACTGAGCCTTCCGCAGATGGTATTGATGCCGGTTCAGAGGATTCGATAGAGGACCCTGAAGAGGAATTATTGGCAAAACTGACTGATCGGGATTTGCGCCGGGTGTTTCGCGGACTGGTTGAAGGAGCCCGAAAACGTTCCATGAAGACCCTGGACAACGGGCAAAAGTCCGCATGACGGCTCCGGGTGAGAGTAAGGGACAGGAATCAGAGGATGCGCATCTTATGGCAAAGAAAGTGAATTTCCTGTTTGTCTGCCCCGATGTCGGCAAGGTGTTTGAGAGCTCGGCGTTCAGCATCCTGGAAAACAGGGGGGTCGTCATTGACGAGGGCGGCAACAAAACCCTGGATGCCAAGGTGACGCTCGATGAGTCCTGTCCATTCTGCGGCCGGAAACATGTGTACCGCGCCAGTGAATTGTTGTGCCCCTATACAGGGTCAATGACGGGAAAATAAACAAGGAGAAATTTGATGAAGGGGAAAAATGTTTTCGCGACAAGGTGGGGAATCATAGGGGTGGGAGCCTGTATAGGGATCCTGGCGCCGTTGTTGCAGAAGCTCGGCAACCCGGGCAACATGGGGATTTGCGTGGCCTGTTTCGAGAGGGACATTGCCGGGGCGCTCGGTCTGCACCGGGCGGCGGTGGTCCAGTACATGCGGCCTGAAATTATCGGTTTTGTCCTGGGGTCGCTGGTGGCCGCGTATCTTTTCAAAGAGTACCGGCCCCGGGCCGGATCGGCGCCCATTGTCAGATTTGTGCTCGGTGTTTTTGCCATGATCGGTGCTCTGGTCTTCCTGGGATGTCCCTGGCGGGCCGTGCTGCGACTGGCCGGAGGGGACGGCAACGCTATCTTGGGTTTGCTGGGATTGACCTTCGGCATCTGGGTGGGCACGCTTTTCCTGAAAAAGGGCTACAATCTCGGACGGACGCAGGCGACCCATGCCGCCGCCGGATGGATGCTGCCGTTGATCATGCTTGGCTTCCTCATCCTGGCATTCATTTTTCCCCAGTTGGAAGGTCAGGATAAAAACGGGGTGCTGTTTTACAGCCTGAAGGGGCCCGGTTCCATGCATGCGCCTCTGCTGGTGTCGCTGGTCGTGGGGCTCGGGATCGGTTTTCTGGCCCAACGCAGCCGGTTTTGCACCATGGGTGCCATCCGCGATGTCGTCTTGTTCGGGCAAACCCACTTGCTTTCTGGCTTCATGGCCTTGCTCGTTTTTGCCTTTTTAACCAATCTTGTCCTGAGTCAATTCAAGATGGGGTTTGCCGGTCAGCCGGTGGCTCATACCCAGCATATCTGGAATTTTGCCGGCATGGCCCTTTCCGGTCTGGCCTTTGCCCTGGCCGGCGGCTGCCCCGGCCGGCAGCTGTTTCTCGCCGGTGAAGGAGACGGCGATGCGGCGGTATTTGTCATGGGTATGATAGTGGGTGCCGGAATCTCCCATAACTTCGGGCTGGCAAGTTCACCCGATGGTGTCGGCCCCTACGGTATCCCTGCGGTGATCATCGGTATTCTGGTGTGCCTGTTTATCGGATTGACCATGAGAAGAAAAAGCGCATAAGGAGGTTGAACATGGCAGCAACAGTAGATGCAAGGGGGCTTTCATGTCCTCAGCCTGTTATAATGACACTGGATGAAATCAAGAAGGGAAAAGACAAGGAGATAATCGTTCTGGTTGATACCGATACCTCCAAGGAAAACGTGTCGAGGGCGGCTGAGAGCCAGGGCTTCAGGATCAATGATGTCACTGCGGAGGGAGAAGGATATCGCATCACCATGACAAAAGGTTAGGCCGTGATCGGTTTTCTCAGAAAGAAAAAAGAGAAGCATGACAGGAAAAAGGCGCAGAACACATCTGTTGATCGCGGCATTCTGGTTTTCGAACATACCAGCGATGTGATTCAGGCGGAAAATATTTTGAAAAAATCCGGCTGGTCAGTGCGGGTGATGGGACCGCCGCCCGAGATTCAAACCGGTTGCGACCTGGTTATTGAATTTCCGCTGATTGAAGAACTGAACATCAGGCGGGAACTGAAAGGCGTTCACATCGAGCCCCTTTCCGTGGTGCCGGTCACGTCTCCGCTGCTGGCTCCCGTCGACCTGTTTCATACCAAGGATTTTGGTGATTACCTGATGGTGCGGGCGGCCAACATGAAAATCACCGTGGCAAAAAAGGATCGCACAATCGTCAATATTTCAGGCGGCGGGTGCCCGGACGTGCCGTATCTGGCCCAGGAACTGGTTGGAAAGACCCTGGCTGAAGCACCTCGACCCCGGGAACTGGGCCATACCCTCTGCGGGTATGCCCTTGAACTGGCGTACAACGAGCTGTGTCGAAAATGATAGGTATTGTCGGCACCGTCCCGGACCTGGAGTTTCCGCTTGTGCACGGACCGGCCCGTCTCATAAACGGCCGGCTGTACATCGAGGGCCGGGATATTCCCATAAACCGCGGGACACCGGCGCTCCTGGCGGCAGCGCTGAAGGCGGCCGAGTGGCTGGGCGGCGTGGAGATATACGCTTTTCTGGTCGGCGACATCGGCCTGGGCGAAGGCAGCCGAAAATTGTATGCTTTTCTCGCCAGCTGTTTGAGAGAATATGCATTTCAGGTACTGACCTTTCATTATACCCAGCCGGACGTGGACTGGAGCCTCAGGGTTCTGTTCGCCGTTGAATCCATGAAGCAGCGGCCGATCCTGATTGCCGATGCCGGATTCATGTATGGCGCCAAAATGAGCGGCCGGGCGCCCAGCTATGATTTTTTTACCCCGGATGTCGGCGAACTGGCATTCCTGGCGGATGAACTGGCGCCGCACCCTTTTTACACCCGCGGCTTTATCCTGCACCAAAACAACCAGGTGCCGGATCTGATCCGGCGTGCTTACCTGCATGAAAACGCCGCGGCCCATCTTGTGGTGAAGGGTCAACCCGATTATATTACCCGGGGCAATCAAGTGGTCGCCACGGTGGATCAGCCCTCCTTTGATGCCATGGAAGCCATCGGCGGCACGGGCGACACCCTGACCGGACTGCTGACGGTATTGTGCACCGCTGGATGTGATCTGACCGAGGCGGCGGTCACTGCCGCCAGGGCCAATCGCTGGACCGGCTGGTTCGCCGATCCCGGTCCAGCCACCCAGGTTATCGAACTGATTGAAAAAATTCCAGGTGCCTTGGCAAAGGCGGTGGATCAGGACCATAAGGTAGAAGGAGAAGACCCATGGGGGAAGCCGGAAAACCCAGACTGACTGAAACAGTAACCGGTTCAGGCTGAGCGTCCAAGCTGCCTCCAGGGGACCTGGACAGAGCATTGTGCGGTTTGGTGTTTCCTACCGACGAAAATGTCCTGATCGGACTGGATCGGGCGGATGACGCCGGGGTGTATCGAATTACCGATGATATCGCCCTGATCCAGACGGTGGATTTTTTCACGCCCATCGTTGATGATCCCTACTGGTTCGGCCAGATTGCCGCCGCCAATGCCCTGAGCGATGTCTATGCCATGAGCGGAATCCCGAAAACCGCCATGAACCTGGTGGCCTTTCCAGCCGAAGAAATGGAGCTGACGGTCCTGCGGCAGATCATTCAGGGCGGCATAGACAAGATCAGGGAGGCTGGAGTGGTTCTTATCGGCGGCCACAGCATTGTCGACAAGGAACTCAAGTACGGGCTGTCCGTGACCGGGATCATTCATCCTGCAAAAGTACTGGCCAAAAAAAACCTGCGGCCCGGGGACTCACTGGTGCTGACCAAGCCGCTGGGCACGGGCATCATCAATACCGCCATCAAGGCGGGATTGGCATCCGCAGAGCTGACCGACAGGGTAACCCGGTTGATGGCGGAGCTGAACCGGGATGCGGCCCGAATCATGGAGAACTTTGATGTCGGCGCCTGCACGGATGTGACCGGCTTCGGCCTGCTGGGACACCTCGCCGAAATGGTATGCGGCTCGGGTACGAGCGTCCGGATTGAATCCGCGAAAGTTCCGGTCATAGCCGAGGCCCTGGAATTTGCGAATATGGGGTTTGTTCCCGCTGGAGCCTACAAAAATAAAGAGTTCCGTGAAAAAATGACCGCCTGTGCCGAAACCGTGCCCCGTTCTCTGCAGGACGTGCTTGTCGATCCCCAGACATCCGGGGGACTGCTCATCAGCGTCGGCGGATCCCAGGCAGCCTCCCTCGCCTGCGCCTTGCAAGCCGGAGGCATTGTCGATGCTGCGGTGATCGGTGAAGTCACCGCCGATCCGGCAGAAAAAATATCGGTGGTGTAAGGCGCAATTGCTCGAGCAATGCGCCAACACAGCACTTCGTTCCGGTGGCGGTAATCCCGCCGGACAAAAAACAGTGACAATGGAGGAATTGTGAGCCTGAAGGAAATTGACGCCCGGGGCCTGGCCTGTCCCGCGCCGGTTTTGCAGACAAAGGCGGCCCTGCAGGAGGAGGCCTGGCCTAGGATAAAAATTGTCGTCGACAATGCCGCCTCCCAGCAGAACGTCCAGCGGTTCCTGGAGTCCCAGGGGTATCGGACGACCCTTGAACAAAGCGGGGAGGATTATCTGGTCATGGGGACGTGCGTATCCAGGCCCGGGGAGCAGCCCCGAATGTCCCCAACGCTGGAAGCCGGGGCAAAAAAGATCATGGTCCTGTGCGCTACCGACCGCATGGGATTCGGCGACGATGAGCTGGGCCTGAAGCTGATGATCAGTTTCCTTCGCACCATCAAGGAAATGGGCAGCGACCTGTGGCGGCTGGTCTTTGTGAACAACGGCGTCAAGCTGACCATCGACGGCTCCGAGGTCCTCGCTGATCTCAAGGATTACGAGAAAGCAGGCCTGAAGATCCTGGTGTGCGGCACCTGCCTGACCCATTTTGATCTGCTGGAGAGAAAACAGGTCGGCGAGACCACCAACATGCTGGATATCGTTAC
>DSAE01000235.1 GCA_011372855.1 Desulfobacteraceae bacterium | reverse complement strand
TGGAGGCAAGCGCGCCGGCGGAACAACAACGATCCTGTTTACGGAAAAGGGCTACGTCGACCGGACCTTCATCCACCTGCGCTCGGAAGACGGGCGGGTCATGACCCTTATGCTGTCCCCTTTCATGGCGGTTGCCCGAATCAGTGATGCCTACGTGGAACTCGAGGATCAAGCGGCATCGTTCTGAGAGGTGAGGGAGAGGACGTCACGGGCGGATTTTTCCCCCGGCGTGGTCGGGGCAGGGAATTTCACCAAGGAAAGCATATATGCATCGAAGTGTTGTCATTTTCATGTGCTGGGGGGCGGCCGTCATGTTCGCCGCGGCCGGCCCGGCGACAGCCGAGGAGGTGTCTCCCAGGCAGGAAGTGCGGGAGAATTTTCAGCGGCTGATGGAAACCAATGCCTGCCCGGGCTGCGATCTGAGCGGGGCAGTCATGAATCGGGCCAACCTGGCCGGCGCCGATCTCAAGGGGGCCAACCTGGCGGGAAGCAAGCTGTACCTGGCCAATCTGGCAGGGGCCGACCTGCGGGACGCCAACCTCCAGGGGGCGTCCCTGGGCGGGGCGGACCTGGCCGGCGCCGATTTGACCGGGGCCAACCTCACCGGCGCCGTGCTGGAGGGCGCCTACCTGAAAGGGGCCAGAATGGAAGGCCGGATTGAGACGCAGCGGCCTTATGAGGCCGAGGGCGGGCCGCCGGTCGGGGAATTGCGGTATGTGGCTGCCGAGGGGGCTTCGAAGGATGTGCCGTTTACCGGGAGTCCCGTCATAGACGGCAGTGGGGAACCGGATGTGGCGGAGCCCGGGCCCGGAGAATCGATGGTGGAGTCCGGAGCCGCGTCACCCGCCGGCCGGGCGGAAGAGGATGGACCGCCGGCCGCCGGATCGGCATCGGCGGAAGCTGAACCGCCGGGGGCAAAACCGGCGGCGCCTGCGACCGTATCCAAAAAGCTGGTGATGATTGCCGAGCCGGTGATTGAGGAAGCGGAAAACGTGAAGCAGGAAGTTGACCAAGCCCCTGAGTCAGCACCTGTGCCTGCGGAGACCTTCTCGGAAGCCGAAGCGGAACCGGAGTTCGAGGAAACATGGAGCGGGGAGCGGGAAGTTGAGGAAGTCCCCGAGTTGACGCCTGCGGCTGCCGGGGCGGAATCGGCAGTCGTGACTGAGCCGCAGATCGGGGAGCCGGGCATGCTGGAAGCTCGCGAGACTGCACCTGCCGCTGCCGAGGCGGTCGAGGAAGTCGAGGCCGGACCGGGGATCGACGAGCCGGAATCGGCTGCTCCGGCCGGGACTGAGATGGAGGAAGCCGGAAGCGGGGAGCGGGAAGTTGAGGAAGTCCCCGAATTGACGCCTGCGGCTGCCGAAGCGGAATCGGCAGTCGTGACTGAGCCGGAGATCGGGGAGCCGGACGTGCTGGAAGCTCGCGAGACTGCACCTGCCGCTGCCGAGGCGGTCGAGGAAGTCGAGGCCGGACCGGGGATCGGCCAGCCGGAATCGGCTGCTCCGGCCGGGACTGAGATGGAGGAAGCCGGAAGCGGGGAGCGGGAAGTTGAGGAAGTCCCCGAGTCGGCGCCTGCGGCTGCCGAAGCTGAATCGGCAGTCGTGGCTGAGCCGGAGATCAGGGAGCCGGACATGCTGGAAGCTCGCGAAACTGCACCTGCCGCTGCCGAGGCGGTCGAGGAAGCCGAGGCCGGACCGGGGATCGACCAGCCGGAATCGGCTGCTCCGGCAGGGACTGAGATAGAGCAAGCGGTTGCCCCGGTTGCAGCGGAAATCGGCGAAGCAGAGCCGATCGTCCCTTCAGCCGAGGCCGGGGAAGCGGGCACCGGGGAAGGCCCTGATCCCGACCTGGAACGGAAAAACGGGCTGGTGAAAAAACTGCTGGATACCAAACGCTGTGTTGACTGCGATCTCGCCGGGGTCGACCTTGCCGGCCGGAAACTTTCGAAGGCGGATCTTGAACGCGCCGACCTGCGCGGCGCCGGCCTGCGCAAGGCCGACCTGCGGGAAGCAAACCTCAAGGGGGCCGACCTGCGCGGCGCCGACCTTCGGGATGCCGACCTGCGCAAGGCCGACCTCTACCGGGCCGACCTGAGCGGGGCGGACCTGACGGGCGCCAGGTTTGAAGGGGCGTTGATCGATATGGTGAAGGCCGACGATGCCGTCGGGGCGAATTTCGAGGGAGCGGCGCGGACGGAGTAGCGTGCCGATTTCCTCGGCGAGAAATACTCTTGACAGAAGCTGTTTTTTTCGATATACGACAGAGTTTCAACAACACCCGGATAATTTTTGTTTGACATAAGGAGTTTTCATGGCCAATCATAAATCCGCACTGAAAAGAGATCGGCAGTCCAAGGTGCGCCGGCTCCGCAACCGCATGAACAAAAGCCGGATGAAGAGCGCCGTCAACAGGATGGAAGAGGCTGTCGCCGCCGGCTCGGAGGAGCAGGCCCGCGAAGCCCTGTTGCAGGCGATTTCGGTTATCGGCAAAACGGCAGCCAAGGGTTCCATTCACAAGAAGACGGCGTCCCGCAAGATTTCCAGGCTGACCAGGAAAGTCAACCGGATGGCTCTTGCCTGAGGGCGATATTTTCATAGTTTGACTGTTTTGAGCTGAACTGCGGGGCCATGGGAGAGACACACCTTCCATGGCCCTTTTTTGTTCCGGAGCACCGCCCTCCGGTCGCCCCCTTCATCAGGCAGATCACAGCGCATGAATTTTCCCGATCAGGAGTCATTTGTCCGCATGGCCGGCCAGGCAGGCCTGGTCCCGGTGCACCGGACCATCATAGCCGATCTCGACACCCCGCTGACTATTTTCGCCAAGGTGAACGGCCGGCGCCGCCATGCCTTCCTTTTCGAGAGCATGGAAGGCGGTGAGAAATGGGGGCGGTATTCCTTCATCGGCCTGGATCCCCTGGTTACTTTCGCCAGCAGGGGGGACGCGGTAACCGTTGACGACAGACGGGCGGGTGACGCCCCCCGGCGTCGGACCGGCGTCAACCCCCTGCACGAGCTGCGGAGCCTCCTGGCTTCGTTCAAGCCAAGCCGGGCCCGGGACCTGCCGCGATTTTACGGCGGCGCGGTCGGGTTCCTCGGCTATGACATGGTCCGTTTCATCGAGGACCTTCCCGACGCCAACCCGGCAATCGACCTGCCGGACAGCTCGTTCATGATTCCCAGGCTGGTATTGATCCACGATGCGGTGCAGCAGCAGTTGACCGTGGTCTGCAATGTGGTGACCGGCGTCGGCGAAGCGGAGGAGCTGTACCTGGACGCGGTCCGGCGGATAGACGAGGTGGTCCGGCTCCTCAGGACCCCATTGTCCCCGGAACAGGCCGGCCCGGCACGGACGGCGGAAACCCACCGCTTCACCTCCAACATGGAGCAGCCGGCCTTTGAAGCCATGGTGGAGCGGGCAAAGGAATACATCCTGGCCGGCGATATCATCCAGGTGGTGCTGTCCCAGCGGTTTCATACCCGGACCGGCCTCGACCCCTTTCTCCTCTACCGCTCCCTCCGCCACATCAATCCCAGCCCGTATCTGTTTTTCCTGCGCCTGGACGATGTGGTCCTCATCGGCTCGTCCCCGGAGATTCTGGTCCGCCTCGAAGACGGGGACATCGAACTGCGCCCCATCGCCGGCACCAGGAAGCGGGGGGCTGACCCGGAAGAGGACGCCGGGCTGGAGGCCGAGCTGCTTGCCGACCCCAAGGAACGGGCCGAGCACCTGATGCTGGTCGACCTGGGCCGCAATGATGTGGGACGGGTGGCGGTCGGCGGTTCGGTCCGCGTCGACGACCTGTTGGTCATTGAACGGTACAGCCATGTCATGCATATCGTCTCCGGGGTCCATGGACGGCTGGCCCCCGGGCTTGACCAGTTCGACGTCATGGAGGCGTGTTTCCCGGCCGGCACGGTCAGCGGCGCCCCCAAGATCAGGGCCATGGAAATCATCGACGAGCTGGAGCCCGAACGGCGGGGGCCCTATGCCGGGGCCGTAGGCTATTTCGGTTTTTCCGGCAACATGGACTTCTGCATCGCCATCCGCACCTTTGTCATGAAGGGGGAGGACCTCTGGATCCAGGCCGGCGCGGGCATCGTCGCCGATTCCGTCCCGGAACGGGAATACGAGGAGACCATCAACAAGGCCAGGGGGCTGCGGCGCGCGGTTGAACTGGCTGAAAAGGGGTTGTAGGCCGTGATCGTTATTATCGACAACTATGATTCGTTCACCTTCAACATCGTCCAGACCCTGGCCTCCAGGCCGCCCGGAGCAGGCGGGGACTGGTGCGCTCCCGAGATAAAGGTGTTCCGCAACGACAGAATCACCGTGGCCGAAATCGAGGCGATGCACCCCGATCGGCTGCTCATCTCTCCGGGTCCCTGTACGCCCAGGGAGGCAGGCATCTCCATCGAGGCGATCCGCTGCTTCAGCAACAGGATCCCGGTGCTCGGCGTATGTCTCGGCCACCAGGCCATCGGCGAGGCCTTCGGCGGGCGGGTTGTCCGGGCCGGCAGGGTGATGCACGGCAAGACCAGCCCCATCAGCCACGACAACAAAGGGGTGTTCACCGGCCTGGCCAATCCCTTTGACGGAATGCGCTACCATTCCCTGATGGTGGAGATGGAATCCCTGCCCGACTGCCTGGAGGCCACGGCCTTCACCGACCGGGGGGAACTGATGGGCATCCGTCACCGGGAGCTGCCGGTGGAGGGAGTGCAGTTCCATCCCGAGTCGATAATGACCGGAGTGGGGATGCAGCTCCTGCAGACGTTCATGCGGCCGGATTATCCGGACCTGCTTCGTTGAGTTTCGGGGGGAGCTTCGCGCGGTTCGGGGTTCGATGTTTTGATGCTGCCGGCTTTCATTTTTTGCGTTCCATCTGCCCCATCTGTTGTTATGTTATCCATGAGGCCCGCTCCAACGGAGTTCAATATTCACCATAACCTGCAAAGGGGGAGCTGCATCCGATGATCAGGGAAGCCATTGGCAAGGTCGTTGCGGGAGGGGATCTCTCGGAGTCGGAGATGATCGAGGTCATGCGGGAGATCATGACCGGTCAGGCAACCGACGCCCAGATCAGCGGTTTCATCACCGCCCTGCGGATGAAGGGGGAGACCGTCGACGAGATCGTCGGCGCCGTGCGCGTCATGCGGGAAAAAGCCACTTTTGTCGATGCCGGGGTGGACACCGCCGCCGGCGGCATCCTGATGGATATCGTCGGCACGGGCGGCGACAGCTCCGGCACCTTCAATGTCTCCACCACCACTTCGTTTGTCGTTGCCGGGGCCGGCATCACCGTGGCCAAGCACGGCAACCGGGCCGTTTCCTCCAGGTGCGGCAGCGCCGACGTGCTGGAGGCGCTGGGAGTCGACCTGTCCATGACCCCGGAGAGGGTCGGCGAATGCATCCGTTCCGTGGGCATCGGCTTTCTTTTCGCCCCCATGCTGCACGGGGCCATGAAATACGCCATCGGTCCGCGCCGCGAGATCGGCATCAGGACCATTTTCAATATCCTGGGGCCGATGACCAATCCGGCCGGCGCCAATGTTCAGCTTACCGGCGTCTTTGCCCCGGAACTCATCGAAACCGTCGCCAGGGTGTTGCTCCGTCTCGGCATCCGGCGGACCCTGGTGGTCTGGGGAGAGGGCAATATGGACGAGATGACCGTCACCGGCCTTACCCATGTTGCCGACGCCCATGACGGCGACATACAGGTATACACCGTGGCCCCGGAAGAGGTGGGGCTGCAGCGGGCCGCCATGGAGGATATAGCCGGCGGATCGACTCCGGCGGAAGCCGCCGCACAGGTGCGCGACGTACTGGCCGGCCGGGAGAGCGCCCGGCTGGACATGGTCCTGCTCAACGCCGGAGCGTCGTTGATGGCCGGAGGGAAGGCCGATACCATCAGCGACGGCGTCAGCATGGCGCGCGAGGTGATCAGGTCCGGGGCGGCGCTGGCCCGGCTGGACGCCCTGGTCGATTTCTGCCGGCGGCCGAGGTAGTTTCAGGGATGATTCTCGATACCATAGTCGCCCGCAAGCGGGAAGAGGTCAGTGCCCTGAAGCGGAGAGGGCTCAGGGAGCCGGACCGGGCGGTTGCGCCGCCCCGGGGATTTCACCGGGCCCTGATCGGCTGGCCGGGCCTGGCCGTCATCGCCGAGGCCAAAAAAGCCTCTCCCTCCAAGGGGGTGATCCAGCCCGATTTCGACCCGGTGCGCATCGCCCGCACCTACAAGACCGGCGGGGCCCAGGCCATGTCGGTACTGACCGACGTTGATTTCTTCCAGGGCTCCATCGACTATATCCCCCTGGTGCGGGAGGCGGTCGACCTGCCGGTCCTGCGCAAGGATTTCATCATCGATCCCATCCAGATCAGGGAGGCATCGCTCTACGGCGCCGATGCGGTCCTTCTCATCGCCGCCATCCTTGATACCGCCCGGCTGCGTGATTTTCGCGGCATTGCCGAGGACCTCAACCTGGACGTCCTGGTCGAGGTCCATGACGAGCGGGAGCTGGAATCGGCCCTGGATGCCGGCAGCCGGCTCATCGGCGTCAACAACAGAAACCTCAACGATTTTACCGTCGACCTGAACACGACCTTCCGCCTGCAGCGCCTGATTCCCGGCGATATCCCGGTGGTGAGCGAATCGGGCATCACCGGCCGTGAGGACATGATCCGCCTCCGGGCCGCCGGAGTCAAAGCGGTGCTGATCGGGGAGAGCCTGATGCGCAGCGCGGACCGGAGCAGTACCCTGAAGGAGTTCATGACCATTTAGCACCGAATCATGCAACAAGGGAAAATACGAATCAAAGTCTGCGGCATCACCAGGTTGGAGGATGCCCTGTATGCCGTAAAGGCGGGGGTCGACGCCCTGGGGTTTATTTTTCACCGCCCCAGCCCCCGGTATATCGAGCCGGAGAATGTTCGCTACATCATTGACCGCCTGCCGCCGTTCATTAATACGGTGGGCGTTTTCGTCGACAAGAAGCGCTCGGAGGTGGAGGAAATCATTGATTACTGCGGGCTGGATTATGCCCAGCTCCACGGAGACGAGTCGCCGAAGTACTGTGAGCGGCTGCTGCGGGTTGCCGCGCCCTGCCATCTCATCAAGGCCTTCAGGGTCGGCCCGCGGACGACGGCTGAAGCATTTGTTCCCTATACCCCGTTCGTCAAGGCCTTTCTGCTTGATACCTACGACAGGGCGCTGGCCGGGGGAACGGGGCGGAGCTTTGACTGGTCGATCATCGCGACCCTCGGGCTGGCCAGACCCTTTATCCTGGCGGGTGGGCTGAGCCCGGACAATGTCGCCGACGCCGTCCGGGCCGCCAGGCCGTCTTTTCTTGATGTCAGCTCAGGGGTGGAGGAGAGTCCGGGAGTCAAGGACCACCGGCTGATCAGCGGTTTTGTCCACGCTGTCCGCCAGGTGGAAAAGCCGGTCGATTAGCGGGAGAAGAGAAAAGCCCCGGGAAAGCCGTCCCGCAGCAGCTGCCGTTCGAATGATTGCGCCGTCTGCAGCACCTTGCCGGCATAGACCTGAACACGGTAATAGGTGTAGCCGGAAGTGATGTACGGCTGGATGACCACATCGGCCCCTTTGTCCATCAGCCTGCGGGCGATCCGTTCGGCACTGCCCTGGTTGAGGTACGATCCCACCTGGACAAAATAATCCCCCCGGTTGAAATCCTGATGCACGAGCCGGCTGGGCCTGCCGCCTCCCGCCGGGACCGGCCCGGGGGCCTCGCCCAGGGCTATGATCTCGATGGTGGCAATGCCGCTCCTTACCATGTCCAGTTCGCCGGCGGCCTTGTAGCTGAGGTCAACGATCCTCCCCCGGATGAACGGTCCGCGGTCGTTGACCCGGACCACCGTCTGCCTGCCGTTGTCCAGGTTGCGCACCAGCAGCATGGTGTTCATGGGCAGCGTCTTATGGGCCGCGGTCATCGCGTACATGTCGAACACCTCGCCGTTGGCCGTTTTCCGGCCGTGGAACTGCCTGCCGTACCAGGACGCCCTTCCCCGCTCCCAGTAGCCCCTGGCGGAGGTTATCGGGTAGTAGGTCTTGCCGTTGACGGTGTAGGGCCGCTGGGTTGCCGGATGGGTGGGCGGATAGCTCTTCGGCGCATGGGGGGCGCAGCCGGCGAGGATCAGCGCCAGGGTCACGGCAGTGACCAGGAAAAGGGAACAGCTGCTTCGTTTCATTGCGCCGCGGGCGACGGGGAACCCCCGTCAATGAGATTCGTAAACCTGTACAGGTAGAACAGACCGGCCGGTCCGGTGGTATGGGGCGTATAAGGGAGCAGGGGAGGACCGCCGCCGGTGACGTTGTCAAAGATCACATTTTCTTCGTCGTCGATGTAGGAGAGGTGAAGATCAAGGACAGGGCGGAAGACCTTGATGATGTTGTCCCGGTCCTGCCGGATAAGGATGTCCTCCCACCTGCGCTGGATAAAACCCATGTACCACACGCCGGGCCTGGACTTGCCGGTGATGCCGTCCCGCATTGCCGGCGGCAGCTCGTCCTCGAGGGTGTCCAGGTTGTGTTCGAGCAGGTTTTCAATTTCCGAGCTGGCTTGCACCCTGAGGCTGTCCCAGGGGTAATAATCATCGTGATCGGCGCGCAGGAGGTGGGTTTCCGAATCGTTGAAGGCCCACTGGGCATGGCAGACCTGGCAGGCGACCAGCTCGCCGTACTGCTCGTGGGCGGGATGACGGAGCCGGGGGACGGGATGGGCCGCGCCGCTGACGGCCGTAAGTATCGGTTCGCCGCCGTCGTCCACCGAGACCCGGGCCGGGAGGTCGAGGAGGGGGGCGCCGGCCGGGCGGTGGCATGAGGAGCAGGTCAGGCCCGCCTCGGCGTTGCTGTCCCGGTGGCCGGCGTGGCAGTCAATGCAGACCAGCCCGCGTTCCAGGTGGATGTCCCTGGCCAGCTCGTGGTATTCGACCCCGTAGGGCCGGAAGTACTTTTCCCGGGTAGTGTGGGGGGTGCGGTATTCCCAATTGAAATCATGGTCGAACCGGCCGTAATAATCGGCGCCGACAAAATTGCCGTAATGGCAGCTCAGACACTGGTGGTCCGTGGGCCGGGCGAGAATGGCGTGATCAACCGGCTTGCCGCCGGAAAAGGCCATGTGGCAGGCGGCGCAGCCGGTGCCCCGGCGGGTGGCCGGATAGTCGTCCCCGGGGGTGTAAAAATGGCAGCGCAGGCAGCGGCGGCGCAGCATGTCGTCGGCGAGCTGCAGGCTGTTTTCGGGGCTTTCCGGAGGAGCGGGAATGGCGGTCAGGCCGGGGATTTCTTCCGCGGCTCCGAAATGGTTTCTGACCAGGTTGACGGCGTTGCGGAGCGTCAGGTGGGTTGCGGCGCTTAGCTGCCGGACGACCTCCTGGTGACACCTGCCGCAGGTTTCGGCCATGCGGTCGGGATGGGCCGGCCGGGCGACCATGTCGGCGTGGGCCTCCTCCAGGCCTGCAGCCTCGGGATTGCCGCCATGGCATTCCCCGCACTCCAGGAGATGGTGCGCATCCTGTTCTATTTCCGCGTGACAGCCCCGGCAGCCCGGCAACGGGGGCGCGGCCGGTTCGGCACTCACGGCGGCCGTTTCGGCGGGCTGTTCTCTGTCCGGGGCCTCGTCGCCGGAGCAGGCGCAAACCAGGAACAGCGCCAGGAGCGGAACGATCAGAAAGGGGATTTTGCCGTTCATGATCTTGACACTGTACCATAAAACTGATACATCAAGAAAGCCAATTCAGCCGGGACTCACCCGCGCGTCACGCCAAGGCCGATGTAGCTCAGCTGGTAGAGCAACTGATTCGTAATCAGTAGGTCACCGGTTCAAGTCCGGTCATCGGCTCCAGTATGCCTTCTTTTTTGGATTTGTAGCCCATTTGTCGCCGGTGGGGGATGGTTTTATCGGTTGCTTCCAGGAGGCGCCGCTCCATCTTGCAGAGGTTTTCTTGCCGGGCTTTGCAGACACGCTTCAGTGCAGCATATCCGGCAGCCACAGGGCAATCTGCGGCACGTAGACCAGCAGCAGCGTCATCGTCACCAGCGCGATCAGGAACGGAATGCAGCCCCGGAAAATAACCTCCAGCGGCACGTCGCGGGCAACGCCGCTGACGACATAGACATTGGCGCCCACGGGCGGGGTTATGACCCCCATCTGCGTCACCAGCACGATGAGAACCCCGAACCAGACCGGATCGAACCCGAGGCCTATGACCACGGGATAAAAAATCGGCACGGTCAGCATGATGAGCGCCAGGGCGTCGATGAAGCAGCCGCCGAAAAGGTACACCAGCACGATCATGAGCATGACCACGGCGTCCGGGAGATTGAGCCCGGTGATCCAGCTCGCGATATCATGTGGTATGCGGGAGATGGCGAGAAAGTGGCCGAAGACCGTTGGCCCGGCCACGATCACCAGGATCATGCAGGAAATGCGCGTCGTCTCGAACAGGGCCTGCACGACCCCCCGCCAGCTGATGGAACGCCGCAGAACAGCGAACATCAGGGTGCCGAAGGCGCCGATGGCCCCGCCTTCCGTCGGGGTGAAAATCCCCGCGAAAAGCCCGCCCATGACCCCCAGAAACAGCAGCAGCGTTTCAATGGTTCCGCCCAGGGAGACAAAGCGCTCCCGCCACGAGGCCCGGGGTCCCGGCGGCCCGATTTCCGGGCGCAGTGCGGCCCAGATGAGAATGGTCGCGGTAAAAAGCAGAGCCAGCAGCAGGCCGGGGATTACCCCGGCCATGAACAGTCTGCCGATGGACTGTTCGGTCATGATGCCGTAGAGGATGAAAATGACGCTGGGAGGGATGAGGATGCCCAGGCTGCCTGCGGAGGCCACCACCCCGGTGGCGAGATCCGGCTTGTAGTTGTAGCGCTTCATTTCGGGCAGGGTCGTGGCGCCCATGGTTGCGGCGGTGGCGTTGGTCGAGCCGCAGATGGCGGCAAACAGCGAGCAGGCCCCCACCGTGGCGATGGCGAGCCCGCCCGGCAGGTGGCCGATGAATTTGTAGGCCGCGGCAAACAGCCTCCTGCTCAGCCCGGAATGATAGGCGATCTGGCCCATGAGCACGAACAGGGGCACGACGGTGAGGCTGTAGGAATTGAAGGTGGAGAAAAAATCCTTGGCCAGCAGGTTGAGGGCGGCGCTCCAGTTGACGATGGAAGCGAAGCCGATCACCCCGATGATGGCCATGACAAAGCCGATGGGCATGCGCGAGAAAATGAAGACCGTCAGGGCGGCGATGCCGATGAGACCGATTACCGTTGGCGACATGTTCTTCTATCGGGGCAGAGGGAAAAGGGCATTGCCGCGGGATCGGCTAAGATCGCCGCAGATCGCGGTACGTACGGAGGTCATGGAGGAATTCGACCACCAGCACCAGGGCCAGCAGCCCGCAGCCCGCGGCGATGCCGAAAACAAAGGGATAGATGGGCAACTGCACGGTCAGGGTGACCTGCCCCTTTTTCATCAGGTCGACGGCATAGAGCAGGGACTGCCAGGTGATCAGGCTGAACAGGACGGCGGCGATCAGGGAGTTGACCGCGCCGGCCAGCGCCTGCACCTTGGGGGAAAAGCGCATGACGAGAAAGTCGACGGCGATGTGCCCTTTTTCAACCGAGGTGTACCCCAGGGCAAAGGACGCAACCACCGCACCAAGGAGACCGATGATTTCATAGGTGCCGGGTATGGAACTCTTGAACAGGCGCAGCACGACATCCAGGGTCGTGAGCAGCATCATGAGGATCAGGGCCGCCGCTGCAATCCAGTTTGCCTTTTCGGCGGTTGCAATGATGTTCTTTTCCAGGCGCGTCATGGGGCCACCGGGCTTTCTCGCGCGGCAGGACTGCGGGGGCGGGCCCGCGGCCCTGCCGGCGGTTGGGGATTATTTCCGGGAGTGATCCTTCAGCAGCCGCCGGATCTCCGCGATGGCCTTGTCGCCGGGGAGTCCCTTTTCATTGGCGCTGCTGATGTAGCTGTCGATGACGGGCGCGACCGCTTCCACCCAGCGCTGGTTTTCCTCGGCCGGCAGGGTGATGACTTCGTTGTTCAGGCTCAGGGCGTAGTCCCTGCCTTCCTGGTCAAGAACATCCCAGGCCTCGCCGTGCCTGTCTATCCACTCGGCGCTGACATCCTCAAAAACCTGCTTGAGGTCATCGGGCAGCGCGTTCCATTTTTTCAGGTTCATGACAACGAACATGGCCGTGGTGTAGCCGATATCGGGAGTGTCCGTGGTATACTTGACCACTTCGGCCTGCTTCCAGCCTTTCAGGGTCTCTATGGGGGTGAATGTGCCGTCGACAACGCCCCGCTGCAGGGCCTCGTAAGTTTCGCCCTGGGGCATGGCGACCGGGGTGGCGCCCAGGGCCTCGGTGACTTTGGCACTGAAGCCGGTCGAACGGATTTTCATGCCTTTCAGGTCTTCCATTTTGCTGACGGGCTTCTTGGTATGCAGCAGGCCGGGGCCGTGGGCGTGCAGATAGAGGACCTTGACCTCGTCAAGCGACGGGGGCTTCATAACCTTGTAATAGTCGTTGGCGACCAGGGTGGCCACCTTGCCGGAGGGGTAGCCCACGGGGAGGTCAAGGGCCTCCATGATGGGGAAGCGGCCGCGGGTGTAGGCGAAGCAGGACATGCCGATGTCGGAAATGCCGTTGACCACCCCGTCATAGACCTCGGGGGCCGGGGTCAGCGTGCCGCCGGCGAATACATCGATCCTGACGCGGCCGTCGGTCCG
>DSAE01000274.1 GCA_011372855.1 Desulfobacteraceae bacterium | reverse complement strand
GTATTCCGAGGCCGGCGGTTCATAGGCCGGTCCTCCTCCCTCCCTGTCGGCCAGGGTCAACTCTTCATCGACACCGTTGACGTGCAGTATCACCCGGCCCCGTTCAATGGCCCTGATCAGGGCGCCCTGGACCGTATCGCCGACCTGGTAGATGTCCTGCTGTTTCTTCAGGTCGTCGGCGATAATGGCCCTGGCATCAGGTTCATCGCCGGATACCGTGCCCATCAGGGAAACCTTGAGCTTGGTGGGCTCGATCTCTTCGGGTTCCTCCTCCACTGTTTCTTCATCTGCCAGCGTCTCGATGTTGGCCTGAAAAATGTTTCTGGCGACTATTATCGTATAATCATCCGGCTTTCGCAATATTTCCGTCTTCTCCTCCGCCACCGCCTGCACCGCCGCGGTTTCAGCGGTCTCAGGCACGACCAGAAGCTTTTCCTCCAGACGCCCGTACCATATCCTCACCCCCCCATAGACGAGGAGGAAAATCAGCGCAAGTTTGACGACGACCCGCAACACGTTTACCGCGCGCCCCCCTGAATTATTCCGTCTATCACGCCGGATGTCCCTTCAAAGGTTATGCCGGGCTCCAGAAGCGTGCCGCTGATCGCGAAGGAAAGCCTGTTCTCCTTCAACTGGTTCCGGATCAGGGCAAGGACCGTCCGGTCCTTTATGCCGCCGAGCAGTTCGGGGCGCGGCTCCAGGGAACCGTCCACCTTGATTTCGCTCAGCCCGGGCGGATCCGTCAGGGTAACGGTCCCTCCATATTCGGCTGCCAGCATTTTCGACTCAACACCACCCTGCTCCAGGGTGACGACCCCTTCACGGAGATTGAGCATGGCGCTCATCCTGCTGAATTCCAGTTGGTCCAAACCGAAAAACGGCTGGTACAGGTCGATATGGCCGTTGCTGACAACCAGGTCCGCCTGCCCCCCGAGTTGAGAAAAATTACCCCACACCCCTTCGACACTGTAGCGGCCTGACATGATCCCGGCCGCCTCCCTGTTCATTTTCCGCCAGATTTCAAGCCCGGCCAGATTGAGGTTTTCAAGGTATCCGTCCCCCCGGACCAGGCCGTCCGCCGGATGATACTCCCCGTTTCCCCGCACCGTGCCATCCAGGAAGCGGAGCTGATAGCGGAGCGGAATGGTTTCCTTCACCCTGAGCATGCTTCGGACATCGGGCATAATTTTTAATTCATCAATCAAAATCAGGGGATCACGACTGTTTTCCCCCTCGCTGAACCGGACGCCCGAGGCAACGACACCCAACGGCCAGGCTTTGCGCAGGCCGGCTATTTCCCAGCGTATATCGGTCCCGGCGGCGTTCATGCCGGCCTGCAGCCAGACACGGACCTTATCAAGCGGGAAAAGAACCCAGAGCAGGACGACAAGAACCACGAGCGTATACAGCAGGTATCCCAGGGAAGATAACAGCCAGCCGGCTAATCGCTTCATCTCGTCACCGTTTCCGTTTTAAGTACCTTCGGTGTTCCGGTCCAGGCTGGCAACCTGCATGATCACATCCAGGGCGCCTTTTCGCTGGGTGTTCTCCTGGATCGAAATCCTTTTCAGCGCCACGATTTTTTCGGGCGCCTCAACGAGAATGAGGAAATCAACCAGCTGTTTCAACGTTACTTCCTGCAGCTTCATTTCCACCAGCGATTCCCTGAAGGGTCCGTCACTTGCGGTGGTCGACGGACGCATGTAGGCGATATTCTGTTTGATTTCACTTTTGGCGGCCATCTGTTCGAGAAAGGAAAACAGGCTGAAATTCGCTTCCCGGCTGCCCAACTGGTCCAGCAGGGCGTTGGCCTTGCCGTGCAGTTCGCGGTAGCGGGCCTGCAGATCCTGCATCTGGACCAGCGAATCTTCCCTGGTTTCGATGCCGCGCCGTAACTGGCTCCGCTTGTCCAGCAGGGGAAAAATTCCCAGCTGGAAAACAAGAAATATGAGCAAAACGGGACCGCCGACGGCCAGCATAATGCGGTCCCGCCGGGTAACCTTGATCATGAAATGCCTTCGATCTGCAGTCTCAGCTCAAAACGAATCTTCCCGCTGTCTTTGTCGGCCGCCGCCGACACGATATTGACATCGTTAAAAAGGGGCGACCTCCGCAGGTTGCCCTGTATTAAATTGACATTATTAAAGGTATCCGTGGTTCCCCTGAGCTGGACGGTATCCTGGTCAATGACCAGGCGGGAGACGTGGATCTCTATTGTCTCCGGAATACGGCCGGAAATATCAGCCAGCAGGTTGAGGGTTCTTTTCTCGCCCGAGAAGACCGGGGTGGCGATGGACGGAGCCTGGACATCCCGAACATTCGCCTGCATCTGGGCCAGGGGGTCGACTATCCGGGTCGCCTCGGGAAAGGTTTCCCTGTACAGCTGGTTCATTCGTTCCCCGGCGGCATCATAGCGGGTCCTCAGGTCATGATAGTCAAAGGTGAGCCAGGCCAGGGTTGCGATTATGAACACCGCGGCCAGGGAAGCGGCTGCCGCCAGCTGTCTCCTGGTGGCAAAAAGGAGCCTTTCGGGGGCGAACTCATCCTTGCGGAAGTTCATCGCCTGTTTTTTCTGGACACCCCGCAAGGCAAGGGCGAGGGCATGGTCCAGCAAGGCGGGCTCCCACTGTTCCGCAACCGCGCCCTCGAGTTTCACGCCGGCATCAGCCCGCAGGTCGCTGGCGATGACCTCATGACCGATCTCCTCCTGGAGCAGTTCCCTGAACTGTGTCTCCTGGGCCATGCTGCCGCTCATGACCACCAGATCCGGGAAAGAATCGGCGGCGCCGTTGGCTCTGGAAAAAGCGATGGTGCGCTGGATATCCTCACTGAGTGCGGCGATGCATTGTTGCGCCTCCTCATAATCGACAATGGTCGCCAGGCCGTTGCGGAAGGAGAACGGGGCCTGGATGAACATTCTCTCCGGATAGGGGAGCCGGCGGATAAAGACCACCCGGCCGTTGCGCGTCAGCACCATGTTGACGGAATGGACCCCTGCGTCCAGCAGGAGAAAGCTGGAGGGCAGTTTGTTGTTTTTGAGGAGGAGTTCGGCAAGGGCTACATTGCGGAGGGCGACGCTCCGGGGGATTATGCCGTGCAGCCGCAGATCATCCAGGTCCTGGGCCAGCCTTGCCTTTTCAACGGCCGCGACCAGAATGCTGCTGCTGCTTTCAACGGTGCCGGTGGCAACATACTCAATTATCTGGTCGCTGACGGGGGTGAGAAGCTGGTCCTCGAGCTCCAGGGGCAGTACCTGGTCAATTTTTTTCCGTTCGAGGAACGGTACGGTCAGGTTGCGCAGGCTGACCCCGTCCAGGGAAATCCCGCAGGCGCATCTGCCCCCCTTCCAGGCCAGCTTGTCCAGCAGGACGGACAATGCGTCGCCCAGCATTCTTCTGTCGGCAAGCTCCACATGACCGCAGGCGGTTATCCTCCTGTCCTGGCCGCTTCCCTGGACGACCACGGCGGCGATGTAGTCATCGCTGATGTCAAGCCCGAGTATTTCGCGCTTCATCCACTCCCTACCTGACTTCCCACGAAAGAAGATTCTGGGTCCCGTCGTCATTACGCAACAGGACCCCTTTGCCGGTCCGGACGATCCGGTTGTGCTCCACGGATGTTGTCACCGTAAAATAATGGCTGGCCACGGTCAGCAGCCCCTCGGGCAGGTCCAGACCCTCCGTAAGCACTTCCCTGTACCACAGGGGATTGGCCAGCAGTTCCCTGTTTCCGGGATCCCGCCTGAACTCGATCAAATCCTGGACCATCCCGTCGTCCATGCCCTCGGCAAGGGAGAGGAGGACCTCGGCCGGCGCGGTATTGATATTGATTTTGCCGTCCCGGCCGTACACCGTCAAAAATTGTGCAATACCGGCACGCTCCTCATTACCATAAAAAATGTCCGGTGTCATTCCTCGAATACGCAACAGCTCCTCGAGATACTGCACCGCGCCGTTGCGCGCTTCATACGGCGGAGACAGTCCCTGGTAATACCCGCTTTCCGCGCCCTTTTCGCGTTCGTCGTCATCCAGATCGATCCAGTCCCGGATGGCGTCGATCAGGGCCTCGGCCCGATCGCTGTCCTCAACGGCGAACCGGCCGGAGGTGAGAAAGCGTATCCATATCCCGCGCTGGTCTTCCTCCTGCAGCTTTCTCCTTGTCGGGTTCTGTTCGGTGGAGACCAGGGCATTGACCTGCAGCCTGCCCGATTGATCGGCAACCACAACCTCGATCCGGTCACCCTCGCCCAGCAGGGAGCTCACGGCCTCCGAATCCAGCGTGTTCCACAGATCCTGCAGAGAATCAAACCCGTTTTCCTTTTGATCGGCCGTCAGGGCGGCCCGGGCAAGATCGAGGCCGGACCTGTTCAGCGCATCGAAAACGACGCTGTCCCGCAGATTGACCGAAGCCTGCACCTGCAGGTTGACGGAGGAAAACAGCTGCACGGTTATCGCGATCATGAAGCTGACGGCAAGCAGGGTGAGTACCAGAGCGACTCCGGCCTCTCGTGTCTTATGCGTTTTCCGCATTGATCAGCCCGGCAAGGATGAGGATTTTCGTCGTGAACTCAAGACTGGTCTCGTTTTCCCTGTCCACCCAGAAGTCGAGGCTGCATTGCACCGCCACCGGTAATTTCCGCCGGGACGGATCGTCCTGGTCCTCGGCAACCGTGCTCCAGGTCTCATGTTCTTCCCCGATCTCGTCAAAATAGGTACAACGCACCGACCGCAGTCTGTCGCTCAACAGGTACCCGATCACCGGGACCTCGCTCCCGGATTCCGGCATCGCCGTTGTCCCCAGCAGACGGTCTTCCCGCACCAGGACCATCCCGTCCCCGTCATCCTCACCGGGCACCATTTTGTAGGAAATATGAGCGATACCGGGATGATCGTACCGGGGATCGAAAACGACATGGGCCGTGGAGGTGAAGAAAAGAGCGGCCGCGGGGCGGCCGTCGATCTCGGTGTTTTCACCGATGAAGTCGAAGCCGTCCACCAGCAGCGCCGAAGCCAGATCCTCGCTGATCCGCTGCAGGGCGACCTGGGCCCGAAAGTATATTTCGCCCTGCTCCCGGGTTGCTTCAATCACCCGAAGACTGCCCGACAGGGAAACGGCCACCATGGAAAAGACCATTGCCAGTACCAGCAGGGCAAGCATGATCTCCAGCAGGGTCATCGCCCGGCTGCACCGCAGAATGCTCATCCACCGGTTATTGTCGATCACTGGCGCTCCGCCTCCGGTTTGCGCATGACAAGGGATCTGACCACATATGCCCGTCTCCCTTCCTCACCCATCGTTATCGTGAGCTCAACCAGCTTCAGCAGCTCTCCTGTTCCGGGAATGCCCGTTTCATCGTCGTATACATTCCGGACTTCGGTCCTCCACCAGTAGGCGGGGTTGATTTCCTCAAAATTTCCTGTTTGGGAATATATATCATCGAAGTCCGCCATGGCGAGTTCAGTCAGCTTCTGCTGGGCAAGAAGGGCTGCATCCACATTGAAGCGGGAATCGCCGGCGACGGAAACGCTTTGCGACTGCGACCCGATAAGGGTGACGAAGGCGATGGCGATGATCGCCACCGCCACCAGAACCTCGAGAAAAGTGAACCCGGAACGGTTCAAGGCCGGGAGGGCCGGCCTCGTCCCCGGGGCCCGGCCTTCATTGTCCCGCATGTTCCGTCCTCTCTCTTTCTTTTTGCCCTGCCAGGAAACGGATGATCGCCTCTGCTATTCTCGGACCGGCCCGGCCGTCTCCATAGGGGTTGATCGCCCGGCTCATGGCGTCATAATGGCGGGGATCGGCAAGCAGCCTTGAGACCGCATGCACTATCCGTTCACGGGAGCTGCCCGCCAGCAGGACGGTTCCCGCCTCAACCGCCTCCGGGCGTTCGGTGGTCTCCCGCATGACCACCACCGGTTTTCCCAGCGACGGCGCCTCCTCCTGTATGCCGCCCGAATCGGTCAGAACCATGTGGCACTGCATCAGAAGATGGACGAACTGCAGGTAATCAAGCGGTTCGATAAGGCGCAGGTTGACCCGGCCGGAAGAACGCAGTATCTGATCGACCGGGTCGAGGACATTGGGGTTGAGGTGGACCGGGTAAACAAAATCCACCTCCGGCCATTCCCCGGCCAGGTCGACCAGGGCCCTGCATATTTCCACCATGCCGCGGCCGAAATTCTCCCTCCGGTGCCCGGTGATGACGACGATGCGTCTTTCGGCCCTGAGCCAGGGAAAGGAGAGGGCCAGAGTCTGCCGCAGCCCGCTGTCTGCCCTGATCCGGTCCCGGATCTGAAAAAGGGCGTCGATAACCGTGTTGCCGGTAACGGCAATCCTCTCGTTTCCCACACCCTCCCGCAGCAGGTTGCGCCGGGCCGTCTCGGTGGGAGCAAAATGGAGGTCGGCCAGGGCACTTGTCAGCCGCCGGTTCATTTCCTCGGGAAAAGGCCGGTACTTGTCCCCGGTGCGCAGCCCCGCTTCAACGTGTCCCACCGCCGCCCGGCCGTAATATGCCGCCAGGGACGCGGCCATCGTGGTTGTGGTGTCGCCGTGGACCAGCACCAGGTCCGGTCTTTCCCCGGCGACAACCGCCTGCAACTCCCGGATAAGCGCCGCGGTGAGACTGTACAGGTCCTGGTCCGCGCGCATGATGTCGAGGTCATAATCAGGGACCATGCCGAACAGATGCAGCACCTGGTCCAGCATCTGCCGATGCTGGGCGGTCACGCAGACCTTGAGAAGGAAACGCTCCCGGTGTGCCTGCAGCGCCTGAATGACCGGGGCCATTTTGATGGCTTCGGGACGGGTTCCGAAAATGCAGAGCACTCGTGGGTGAGCCAATGCTTCCTCCAGGATCGGTCGAAATGGTCAGGGATCCTCCAGGGGCAGAAAACAGCCTGCGGGACCGGGCGGGGATTTCCCTCCGCGGTCCCATTGCGCAGGCGGTCCCGTCTCCCAGTATACCCGAAAAGCTCGGGCCCACCACTGGAAAAACACAGCGGCAATCACGCCGCCGGGCTCCGGCGATACAGGCGGCCGGGCAGTTTATCCGCGCCGCTCCCCCAACCGGCCGCGGCTCCGGATCGCTTCCCCGCCGAGCCGGAGCAGTTGATCAACCGCCCCGGCAACCGTCCAGTCGGGGCACGGCGCCCAGGTGCTCAACGAGTCGTCCCGGAAACGCTGCATGATATCGTCCACCGCCTCGGCCACGGCTTCCGGTTGATCCGCCGGGACCGGAAAATTGCCGCTGTTCAGGAGCATTTTCCGCAATTCGTCATTATGATGCACAAGGCCGAGGATCGGCCGGCCGCTCAGCAGATATTCGTACACCTTCGAGGGGATGGTTTCCGTCGAGAAGAATATCGTATTCTGGATCAGCAGCAGGCAGTCGGTTTTCTGCATGGCGACAAGGGCCTGACGGCGAGTCAAAGCGCCATGATTGGTCACGACGCCCCCCAGGCCGAACTGCTGAATCGCCCGTCGCGACCCTCCATCCAGGGAGCCGTAGATGTCGACCCGGATCCTGTCCGCATCGATCCGGTCGCTGTCAAGGAGAAGGCGTACCGCCTGCAGAAACACCACCAGATTCCTGGTTCCGTTGAGGGTGCCGAAATGGGCGAAATGACATCGGTGCCCTTTTGCATAAAGGCCGTTCTCAAACATGGCCGGTTCGGCGCCCGGATAGATCACCGTCCCGCATTCCGGCATCCCGGTACGGCCCCCTGAATTTGCCCGGGCGGCCTCGGCCAGAAATATGAACGCATCCGCCCTCCGGCAGATGCGCTTTTCCAGCCAGGTGTAGATCCTGAGCACGGTCTTCCCTCTCCGCCAGTCCCGGTCATGCACCAGGGGATCCTGGGTTTCCGCCAGCCACGGCAGGCCGGTCAGGCCACTGATAATGTCAGCGGCCACATGAGCCGATGCGGTCCCTCCGGTCGAATAAATAACCTCGGGCTGATAGCGCCGGCAGAGGAAATAGCCCCGGATGGAGGAAAGGAAAAACCAGGACCATTCACTCTCCAGGTTGATGATGAGTTTTTCGAGCAGATAAAAGGGAAACACGGGCAGCAGCAGAACCGTTTCCACCAGTTTGAACTGCCATCTTTTCGGCAAGCGCTTGCGCAGATAATGGCGCAGTTCAAAGCGGATGCCCGAGGGCGCCGGGGACAGGCAGCGGAAATGGGGAAAGTGCCGGGAACGGGCTCCGATGGTCCCTGTCAGCAGCACCGGGGTAATGCCCCGCTCCCGGAGGACGGGCAGCCTGTCATCGATGTGTTGGGCGCAGGCCGAGCCGTCGATGTTTGCCCGGTATGACAGTATAAGCCAGTATCTTTTGTCCATTTTCCTTGCCTGCGCGTTCTGCGCTCAGCCGATTTCCGTTTTATACAGCACGCCGCTGAACAGAGAAAAAAGAAAGCCCGTTTCAAAGACAATCAGATAGGACTCGCTCATCATTATCAGGAGAAAAAGCACCGGCAGCGCCAGGCGCATCCTCTGCAGTCCGTCCCTTGTCACAAAGGCCTGCCGGATCTGGACGGCAAACATGGCCAGCAGGGAGAGCAGGCCGACCAGTCCCAGATGGCAGAGAACGAGGACATACTGGTTGTGGGGATTGTCGGTGACCATCATGCCGGGGCTCCGCCGGGCGTTCACTGCGGAATAGGCGTGTTTGAAGTCGCCGGTGCCGACTCCGGTGAACGGATTCTCCCTGATGATCTCCCAGGAGTTCCGCCAGAACAGAAGGCGCATGCCGATGGATGTCCCCGGGTCGGATTTGTGAGCCGCCGCTTCGGACCAGGCCGCGTTCACCCGCTGCTGAAAGGTCGGGCTGAGATTATACTGGACGGTGAACAGGGCGGGAATGACAATCACCGCCCAGAACAGGCCCTTGAGCAGACTCCTGTTGAAATACTGGAGCAGCAGAAGGACGATCATGGCAAAAAATGCTGCCTGCCCCGCCCTGCCCTCGGTTATGAACATATTCATGGCCATTGCCCCGGCCAGAAGGATCAAGCCCATCCGCCCTGCCCTGCCCGCTCCGCCCCACAGGATTTCATGCACCGTCAGGTAAAACCCGAACGCCAGCATGGGATTATACACCACGTGAAATACCTTTCTGGTCGGATGCTCCCTGGTGACCCCGCCGTAATGATACAGTTCAAACCAGGCCAGATAGGTCAGCACCATGGCGGCGGTCAGGCCGGCCAGAAAAAAATAGATGTTCCGCCGCCGGTGCTCCGGCCGGACCATGGTGAGGAACAGAGGCATCAGGAAAAGTTTCCACTGTTTGTCGATGATCGCCACGGCGGAGCTTTTATCCTCACTCCAGGCAATGCCCAGGATGTACAGCAGTAAAAAAATGATCAGGGCAAGGCTGACCTTGTTGTCGACCATTTCCTTGCATTTGCGTGCATAGTCGCCTTCTATGACCCAGGCGGCAACGATGAGCAGCGCCAGCACGGTTACCGCCGCGGTGGACAGGGGCAGGCTCATGGCCAGCAAGGGCAGGAGCCATGAGTTGACCCGGGCGGCAATGACTGAAGCTTGTTGTTTCATGATTTCCGTCAATCCCAGCAATTGCTAACAAACACGCGGTTCAGCAGATGAAGTTCTTGCCCGCGCCGTGTTTCCGCGTCAAGGGAAGCCCGTACCATCTGCATCAGCCGGAGGCTTAATCCCGAACCGCGCATAGACCCGCAGCAGATTGTCGATCATTGTCCGCAGACCATAGCGGGCAGCCAGCGCCTTTCTCTGCGCCTCCACGGCCTGCCCGTCGCGCCGCAGGGCGGCGCTCAGGTGCAGGAGTCCCCCCCTGGCCGCAGCCACGTCGTCATACTCAATGAGACGGTAGTTCCGAACGCTTGCCAGGGGTTCCAGAAGGGAGGGAGTCCGGCAGACCAGCAGCGGCAGGCCGTAGAGCAGGCCCTGGATGAACGACTGGGCAATGCCTTCCGTATCCCTGGAAGAGAAAAACAGGATATCAAAGGCGGAAAAGAAATCCTCCGGCCGCTCCTGGTGGCCGGCGAAAATAAACCTGTCCCCGAGTCCCCGGCTGTCCGCCTCGGCCTGCAGGAGGGGCAGATCCTGGCCGCCGCCCACCAGCATGAACCTGTATTTCTCCGGCATCCCGACGGCTGTTTTGATGATGAAGATGTGCCCCTTGTACTCGCGCAGAAAGCCGACGTTGCCGACCAGGATTTCCCCTTCGCCGATGCCGTAGCGGTCCCTGATCTCCTGACGTTTGTCCATGGAAAAGCGGAAGCGTTCCTCATCGACGCCGGTGGGCTGGACCACGATCTTTTCGGCGGCAACCCCCTGTTCGATCAACCCGTCGCGGATGGCTTCACTGCAGGCCAGGATGACATGGGGAAAAAATTTGTAGCTGAAGGTGGAGGAAACCGGCGACAGGACATGACGGGTACGGACGATAAGCGGCACCCCGCACATTCTGGCCACGGCGCCGGCCATCCAGCTGTCTTCGGAGGAATGGGTGTTGACGACGGCCGGCCGCAGTGTTCTGAAGGCCGCGGCCAGCCTCCTCCAGGTCGGGAGGTGAAACTTGGAGCTGAATTCCACCGGGTATACCGACAGCCCCTCCGCCGCCCCGCGGCGGGCAAGTTCGCTTGCCGCCGGGACAAGCAGGCGGCAGCGAAAGCCGAGACGCCGCATTTCCCTGAGTTCCGTCAGGGTTCGTATTTCCTGGCCGCCAAAACTGCGCGACCAGTCGGTATGGAGGATCAGGGGAGCTTTGGTGGGTGTCATATTCAACCTGAAACTTTCCTTCGGATATCCCCGGCCGGGCAGTCCATTTACTGCATGTTGTGGAGAATCCGATATTCCCCCCCCATGGCGAGCAGTTCATCATGGGTGCCTTTCTCAACGATCTCGCCCTCTTTCATCACGATGATCCTGTCGGCGTTCTTGATGGTGGACAGGCGGTGGGCAATGACTATGGTGGTGCGGTGCTGCATCAGATTTTCCAGCGCCTTCTGGACCTGGCGTTCCGACTCCGTATCCAGGGACGAGGTGGCCTCGTCGAGTATCAGGATGGGCGTATCCTTCAACAGGGCCCGGGCGATGGAAACCCGCTGCCGCTCGCCCCCGGACAGCCTGGCCCCGGATTCGCCGATCACCGTGTCGAACCCCATGGGGAGCTCCTCAATAAAATCGATAGCATAGGCGGCACGGGCCGCTTCGATGACCTCTTCCCGCGTACAGCCTTCCCGGCCATAGGCGATGTTGTTATAGACGGTATCGTTGAACAGGATCGTCTGCTGGGTGACAATGGCTATCTGCCGCCGCAGCGATTTCAGGGAGACATCCCGGACATCCCGGCCGTCCACCCGCACCGCTCCCTCCCGGACATCATAAAAACGGGGAATCAGGTTTGACAGGGTTGTTTTACCGCTGCCGCTGGGTCCGACCACGGCCAGGATTTCCCCCTTCCGAACCCGCAGGTTGATCCCGTGCAGAACCGGTTCTTCCCTGCCATAGGCAAAAACGACATCGGCAAACTCGATTTCCCGGGCAAAGGGCTGCAGTTCTTCCGCCTCTTCCTTCTCGACAATATCCGAACGGATGTCCAGCAGTGAAAAAATACGGTTGGCGGCCGCCATCCCGGTCTGAATGGTGGAGTTGATCTTGCTGACCCCCTTGATCGGCTCGTACAGCATGATCAAGGCGGTGAGAAACGATATGAAGGAACCGGGAGTCGAGTTGCCTTTCAAGACCTGATAGCCGCCGAACCAGATGATCAGGGCCATGGCCAGCCCCCCTATCACCTCTATGAGCGGGTGGGAAAAACTCCTATACCAGTTTTCCTTCATCAGGATGGTGAAGATTTCGTCAATTTTTCTGCCGAAACGCATTTTCTCATAGTGCTCCATGCAGAAGGCCTTGACAATGCGGGCCCCGGCAATGGTTTCATGAAGAATTCCCGAGGCCTCGCCGAGGGTTTCCTGGTAGTTGGTGCTGACCTGGCGGAACCGCCTGCCGAAATAGACAATGGGAATGGAGGCAAGGGGGAGAAAGAGCATGGAGAGGGTGGCCAGCCGCCAGTCCATGTAAAAAATAACCCCGATCAGGCCGACAACCGAGAGGGCGTCCCGCAGTATCCTGATCAGGGCGCTGGACACCGCTCCCTGAAGCAGAGCGACGTCATTGATAATTCGGGAGGTCAGGCTGCCGGTGGAATGCCTGTAAAAAAAATTCAACGACAGGGAATGGATATGTTGGTAGATCCCGTTTCGCAGGTCGCGGATGACGCACTGGCCGACCCATTCGAGGATGTAGGAGTAGATGAAGTAAAAGACCCCCTTGACGCAGAAAATGGCCAGCAGGGCCAGGGGAAGGATCTTCAGCAGGAACTCGTTTCTGTCGACGAATATGTCGTCGACGACATATTTGACCATATAGGCCTGTGCCGCCTGAAATCCGGCGACAACGACCATTGCCGCCATGGCGATGATCAACTTTTTCGAATAGGGCCGGATGACCTGGAAAAGCCTGAAGAGGATCTCTTTATTCGTCATATTGTCTTGAACCGTCGCGGCTTCCAGGGGAGATAATGCGCTGGTTGACTTCATTCTTCCGCACTGTTGCCCATCCCTGAACCATCGGACACGGGGGAAAAGGTAACCATGCAGTACTAAAGGAAAGGCCGCGGTTTGTCAAGGCAAGAACCTTTCCGACCACGGCCCCGTCAAATTAAAGTTGTAGGGGTAAGCGTCAGTAACGAGACAGAGCTGAGGGGATAAAAAACAGAAGGTGTGCAGAGTTTGTCGGGCGCAAATGTGTTGC
>DSAE01000065.1 GCA_011372855.1 Desulfobacteraceae bacterium | reverse complement strand
TGGCAAACAATTTCAGGCTAATTCTCCGCCGCTTGAGGTCGTTTTTTGGGTATTGGGCCTCTTGTCGGCAACAAAATCAACTTTCAGGCTGTCAATCGTGACGGTCCGGGAATAGCTGAAGGTGATACTGTTATGCCGGGACAAACAAGCTATTTCTCCACCCGCGTTATCCTGAGCGTCCTTCTCCTTTTCCTGTTGTCCGGCTGCGATCGGCAGGACGGCGAGGGGAAACTCCCTTCCGGTGCGGTTCATCTGGAAGTCTGGGCACACGCCGGCCAGGAGGCCGAGAGGACGGTGCTGCGCGAACAGGTGGACCGCTTCCGGCAGCATGCACCGGAGGTAGACATAACGCTTGTCTTCATTCCGGAGCGGGACTACAACGCCCAGGTGCAGGCGGCGGCGATCGCCGGAGACATGCCCGACATCCTCGAGTTCGACGGACCCTATCTCTCCAACTACATCTGGCAGAACCAGCTGATCCCCCTGGAGGTACTGCTCCCCCCGGAGGTGGTCGCCGATCTCCTGCCCTCAATCATTGTCCAGGGCACCAGGGGCGATCATCTCTATTCCGTTGCCGCATTCGATTCGGGCCTGGGCCTGTTCGCCCGGCGGAGCCGGTTGGAGCGGATCGGCGCGCGGATCCCCCGCTCGTCTTCCGAAGCCTGGTCCGCGGCCGAATTTGAAGCCATTCTCCGCGCCCTTGCCCAAAGCGATGCTGACGGGGCGGTATTGGACATGAAACTGAACTGCGGCGGCGAGTGGTTCACCTTCGGCTTTTCGCCGATCCTCCAGTCCGCCGGCGCTGATCTCATAGAGCGGCGGGCGTATCAGCGCAGTACCGGGGTCATGAACAGCTCGGAGGCGGTCGCCGCCCTGCAGCGGGTGCAGGACTGGATCCGGCAGGGTCTGGTTGATCCCAACCTGGACGACGCCGCCTTTGTGACCGGCCGGGTCGCGCTCTCCTGGGTTGGGCATTGGGAATATTCCCGCTACCGGGAAGCATACCCCGACGACCTGGTCCTGGTCCCTCTGCCTGATTTCGGCAGGGGCAGCCGCACGGGACAGGGCTCCTGGAACTGGGGAATCACCCGGAACTGCACCGACCCGCAGCAGGCCGCCGATTTCCTCCATTTCCTGCTGCGCACCTCCGAAGTCCTTGCCATGAGCAATGCCAACGGCGCCGTCCCCGGCACCGAAAGCGCGGTCGCCCGGTCGCCCCTGTACGGCATTGACGGACCGCTGCGCCTGTTCGCCGAACAGCTCATGGGGGGCGTCTCCGTACCCAGGCCCCGGACACCGGCCTATCCCGTCATCACCACTGAGTTTCAGCAAGCCGTGCAACGCATCCGCAACAATGTTCCGGTCCGGGAGGCGCTGGACCGGGCGGCGGCAAATATCGATCAGGATATCCGTGACAACCATGGCTACCCCTTCAAAACGGACTAATAGTCCAGTTCTCGATGGACTGCGCCGCGAGCAGGATACGCCCACGGCCTGGATCTTTGCGCTCCCCGCCCTGGCGGGCCTGATCTTTTTTGTTCTCGCTCCTTTTCTGCTGGCGCTGTTTCTCTCCTTCACCAATCTGCGGCTGGGCTCCCCCCTGCCCCTCGAATTCACGGGGCTGCGCCAGTACGCACGCATTTTCGCCGACGCCGCTTTTCTCCGCGCCCTGCAGAACAATACCGTTTTCGCCCTGATGGTCGTCCCGGTGCAGACCGCCCTGGCCCTCGGGCTCGCGCTGCTCATTAATCAACCGCTGCGGGGAATGGTCGTTTTCCGGACCCTGTTCTTCACCCCGGTCATATTTCCCCTGTCGCTGGTCTCGGTGATCTGGATCCTGATTTTCGCCCCTGGTCCGGACGGCACCCTCAACAGCCTGCTGCAATGGCTGACACTGGGGGCGTGGGAGCCCCGTGACTTCCTCCACGATCCCCGGCTGGCACTGCCGGCGATCACCGTGACCTCGATCTGGCAGGGCGTGGGTTTTCAGATGGTGATCCTGCTCGCCGCCCTGCAATCCATTCCCGCGGAACTGTATGAGGCGGCGAGGGTCGATGGGGCACGGAAACGGCAGCAGTTTGTGCACATCACCCTCCCGGCCCTGAAAAATCCGCTCACTTTCGTGATTCTGGTCACCACCATTCTCGCCTTCCGTCTCTTTGACCAGGTGCAGATCATGACCAGGGGGGGACCCAACCACGCCACCACGACGGTCATGTACGAAGCCGTGAACGCCGCCTTCGGCAGCCAGCAAGTCGCCCGGGGCGCGGCCATGACCGTGGTCTTCTTTACCATTGTCCTCACGCTGACCCTGGTGCAGCGCCGCATTGCCGGACAGGAGCGCGCAACATCATGAGATGCGGAAATGTTTTTGCCAGGGTCGCGGCGTACCTTATCTTGAGCGGTATGGCCCTGGTCTTCCTGATTCCCGTCGCCATGATGGTTTCTGGAAGCCTGAAGCCAGACCACCTCGTGCTGCCCGAGGCCGGGCGCCTGGTGAAATTACTGCCGACTGAGCCGACCCTGGAAAACTATCGGGACGTCTTTGCCCGGGTCCCCTTTGCCCGCTACATGGTCAATTCCATCTTCATCACCGGAACCATCGTCTCCTGCGGGCTGCTGGTCAACTCCCTGGCCGGATACGCCCTTTCCCGCCTTCACTGGCGCGGCAGGAAAGCGGTCCTGACCGGAGTCATCGCTCTCATTATTCTTCCCCTGGAGGCCATTGCGGTGCCGTTGTTTTATGAAGTCACCCTTTTCGGCTGGAGAAACACCTACCTGGTCCAGATAGTCCCGTTTATCGCCAACGCGTTCTCCGTCTATCTGTTTTACACATTCTTTCTCGAACTGCCCGAAGAACTGGAGGAGGCGGCCCGCATCGACGGCGCACGACCGATACGGATTTTTTTCAGCATCGTCGCACCCAACTCCCAACCGGTCTTCGCCGCCGTGGCCATTCTCACCTTCCTGACCCAGTGGGGCTCATTCCTGTGGCCGCTCATGGTGACCCACAGTGAAAGCGTCCGCCCCCTGCCCCTCGGCATCGCCCTGTTTTACACCCTGCCGCCCCTGCAATGGGGAGATATCTTCGCCTTCGGGGTCATGATGGTCCTGCCCATGCTGATGGTCTTCCTCCTTTTTCAGCGCTGGTTCGTCCAGGGAGTGGCCTCCACCGGAATGAAAGGGTGAGCCATGGCGGCCGTTGAATTCAGAAATGTCAGCAAGCGGTTTGCCGACGGCACGGAGGCCGTGCGCAACCTCAACCTGGCTATACACGATGGGGAACTCGTTGCCCTGGTCGGACCGTCAGGCTGCGGCAAATCGACCGTCCTGCGGCTGCTGGCCGGTCTTGAGGAGCCAAGCGCGGGGGAAATACTGCTCGACGGAAAAGTGGTGAACCGGATCGGCCCCCGGCAGAGAAACATTGCCATGGTTTTTCAGAACTATGCCCTCTACCCGCACATGACCGTGCGCGACAACCTGGCGTTTCCCCTCAGAATGCGGCGCACCCCCCGGAAAATCGTTGCCCGGAAAATCGCCGATATCGCCGGAATTCTTAATCTGCGGGAACTACTTGACCGCCGGCCCGGCCAGCTGTCCGGCGGCCAGAAACAGCGGGTGGCCATGGGCAGGGCGCTGGTGCGCAATCCAAGCGTTTTTCTCCTGGACGAACCGCTGTCGAACCTGGATGCAAAACTCCGGGCCCAGATCCGGGCGGATATCTCCTCCCTCCAGAAGCGGCTGGCCAGGACAACCCTGTACGTTACCCATGATCAGGTCGAGGCAATGACGCTGGGCGACCGCATAGCGGTCATGGAACGGGGCGAACTGCACCAGGTCGGCACGCCGGCCGAACTGTACCGGCGGCCGCGGAGCATCTTTGTGGCGCGATTCATCGGCAACCCGGGGATGAATATCTTCCCCGCCTCGGTCCTGCGGGACAAGGACGGTACCTGGCGGCTGCGGACGGGGCACTGGGACATCCCCCTGCCGCCGGAAAAACTGCCCCGCGGGGGATCCCCGGAGGCCCTGCAGTCCATCCGGGCCGGACTGCGGCCTGAATCCTTCGGCCCGACACCCGGAGACGGCACGGTCCCCTGCGCGGTGCGGGCAACGGCCACGGAGTTCCTCGGCCACGAAACCCTTGTCTATTTTCACATTCCCGGGGCGCAAGGCTCAACGCCCCTGGCGGCCCGCCTGCCCGGACATATGACCCTCCCGGAACCGGCCGCGGAACTGCACATCCACCCGTCCGCCCTGTACCTGTTCGGCGGAGACGGAATTCTCCTGCGGTAACGATCAGCCCAGGGCCCGGCGGAGGCGCTCCATGGCTTTTTCTACATTTTCGCGGGAATTGAAGGCGGAAAGGCGGATATAGCCGCGGCCGCACCGGCCGAAACCGGCGCCGGGCGTGCAGACCACCCCGGCCTCGTTGAGCAGCTGATCAAAAAACTGCCACGAGTCACGGTCGCTGCCGATCCAGATATATGGCGCGTTTTTTCCGCCCACAGAGTGAAAGCCGAGGTCACCGACCACCTCGGCGATAAGCGCGGCATTCTGCATGTAATAGTCGACCAGTTCACGGGTCTGCGCCTTGCCCTCTTCGCTGTACACGGCCTCGGCGGCCCGCTGTACGGGATAGGACACCCCGTTGAACTTGGTTGAGTGCCGCCTGTTCCACAGCCCGTGCAGGGCATGCCGGCCGCCGGCCGCGTCGTAGGCCATGCACTCTTTGGGCACCACGGTATAGGCGCACCGGGTCCCGGTGAAGCCCGCGTTCTTGGAAAATGAGCGGAATTCGACGGCAACCTCCCGGGCCCCTTGGATCTCGTAGATGGACTGCGGCAGGGCATCGTCGCGGATGAAGGCCGCATAGGCGGCGTCAAACAGGATCAGGGCCCTGTTTTCCCGGGCGTATTGCACCCAGGTTGCCAGCTGCTCCCTGGTTATGGTCGAGCCGGTCGGATTGTTCGGAAAGCAGAGATAAATCAGGTCGACCCGCTCCGTGGGCAGGTCGGGGACGTAGTTGTTCTCCCTGGTCGACTCCAGGTAGACGATCCCCTGATAGCGCCCGTCGGCGAAGCTTCCTGTCCGTCCCGCCATGACATTGGTGTCGAGATAGACCGGATAAACCGGGTCGGGTATGGCCACCCTGATGCCGGTGGCGAACAATTCCTGGATATTGCCGGTATCGCACTTGGCCCCGTCCGAGACAAACACCTCGTCGGGCGCGACCTCGGCGCCCCGGGCCTGAAAATCGTGCCGGGCTATGGCCTCGCGCAGGAAGGAATAGCCCTGCTCCGGGCCGTATCCCCGGAAGGAGCTGTCGTCCGCCATTTCATCGACGGCTTTGTGAAACGCCTCGATGCACGCCTTGGGCAGGGCCCTGGTCACATCGCCGATGCCGAGCCTGATCACCTCGCGGTCGGGATTGGCCTCCTGGAAAGTTGCGACCCGGCGGGCGATGTCGGAAAAAAGATACGAAGCCTGCAGTTTCAGATAGTGTTCATTGATGGTAATCATGTTTTCCTGTCCGGTACGCAAACGGCCGCCGCCGGATGGCGGCGGCCGTCGATCTCAGCTTTTGCCGCCGTCACTGCTGGTGACCTTGACCCGGCCGCCGAAATCATAGTTGTCGGTGAGCATATCATAATCGAGCCGTCCCGCCCTGATGGTGAACTCCGGACCCCGAAGCTCCACATCCCCGGGGCAGACGACCAGCTTGGTGGTATTGTAGTAATGAAGAAGATCCGTATACATCTCCTGCCTGGACACCGGCTTGACAATAACCACGTCATCAATCAGCACCAGGTGGCGCTCGTCAACATTGTACATGCCCCTGGAGCTGGTGATGCGGGTTCGCTCCTGTTCGCCGCCGGTATAGACGGCGTCCACCTCCTCCATGCCGATTTCTCTGTCGGTATCGCCGGTGTAGGCCCGTTCGGCGTTGACAATCCACTCCTCCAAGCCCCGGTTGTACATGGTAATGGTGATGGCATCCATGATGAAATGCTCTTCCTGATCGTCCCGCAGAGGATCGACCGTCACGGCGTCAAACCCTCCCCGGGGCGTCAGGAAAACGGAGAGCGGGGGTTTCCAGCGCGGGCTTGTTGCCAGGAGGACCAGGGGGATCAGCCAAAGAAGGTTGCGGGGGTTCTTCAGCATCGGCAATACGTTTGCAGCATACCGGCCAGGGCATCCCTGGCTTCGAGAATGAGTTCACACAGTTCCCGGACCGCTCCGTGACCTCCGTTGCGCACGGTCACGTAATGGACCCGCTGCCGTATTTCGGCCACGGCGTTGGCAGGGGCGGCGGCCATTCCGGTCCGTGCCAGCAGGGGCAGATCAAGCCAGTCGTCGCCCATGTAGGCCGTCTCGTGGGGACGCAAACCGGACCTGCCCAGGATGTCTTCAAACACCTCCAGTTTGTGCCCCGTCCCCTGGTACACATACCGCAGCTTCAGGTCCGCGGCCCTCCTGGCCACGGCCTCGGAGGTCCGGGCCGAAATGAGGCCGACCTCGATCCCGGCCTCCTGCAGAATCCTGAGGCCGAAACCGTCCTGGGTATTGAAGCCCTTGGATTCACCGCCGTCATGGGTATAAATGATGGTCCCGTCGGTCAGCACTCCGTCCACGTCGAGGAGCAGCAGCTTGACCTGTCTGGCCCGGGGAAGCGCCGCCTGCCATTCCCGGCTCCGTTCAACGGGACTTGTCCGCCGGCGCGCCTGTTCCAGCAGCGCCCCGGTCAGTTCACAATCGGACGGATACTTTCCTTTCCCGCCGGCACACCGGCCGTTGTCATTCATCATCGCCGACCTCCGCGGCCTGCCGGATGGCTATCAGCCTCCGCAGGAGTTTCTCCACCTTGGCCAGCGGCCATGAATTCGGGCCGTCGCACAATGCCCTGTCGGGCTCGGGGTGCACTTCCATGAAGAGCCCGTCGATGCCCGCGGCCATGGCCGCCCGGGCAAGACAGGGAATGAATTCGCGCTGGCCGCCGGAACTGCCCTGCTCTCTTCCAGGCAGCTGCACGCTGTGGGTGGCGTCGAATATGACCGGACAGCCCAGGGAGTGCATCACCGGCAGGGAACGCATATCCACCACCAGATTGTTGTAGCCGAAGCTCGTTCCCCGTTCGGTCAGAAGGATCCTTTTGCCGCCGGAGACCCGGACTTTGTCCACGGCGTATTGCATATCCCAGGGGGAGACGAACTGGCCTTTTTTGATGTTGACCGGCCGGCCGGAACGGGCCGCCGCAACCAGCAGGTCGGTCTGGCGGCAGAGAAAGGCAGGAATCTGGACAATATCCAGCACTTCGGCCGCCCGTTCCACCTGCGCCACGTCATGGACGTCGGAAACCACGGCAACCCCGATCTCCTCCCGGATGCGGGCCAGCAGCCGCAATCCCTTCTCGAGCCCCGGTCCGCGAAAGGAATTCAGCGACGTGCGGTTGGCCTTGTCGAACGAAGCCTTGAAAACATAGTTGATCCCGAGGTTCCGGCAGATTTCCTTCATTTCACCGGCAATCCGCCATGCCGTTTCCTCGGCTTCGAGCACGCAGGGGCCCGCCAGCAGCAGCAGCGGCTGCCCGGACCCAACCTCCATCCGGAGCGGATCCCCGTTTGTCCCGATGACGACCGGCTCCATTTACGCCCTCGTTTTAGCCTTCAGGGAGGCCCTGATGAATTCGCGGAACAGGGGGTGCGGCTTCATCGGTTTTGACTTGAATTCGGGGTGGAACTGGCACCCCAGGAACCAGGGATGATCGGCAAGCTCCACGATCTCCACCAGGTTGTTGTCCGGCGAGGCGCCGCTGACAACCAGCCCGGCTTTTTCCAGTTGGTCGCGGAAGATATTATTGAACTCGTAGCGGTGCCGGTGGCGTTCGCTGATTTCCCCCACGCGGTAGGCCTTGTGGGCGAGAGTACCCTCCTTGAGCACGCAGGGATAGGCACCCAGGCGGAGGGTGCCGCCCATGTCGCAGTTTTCGTCACGGGTTTCGACCTTGCCGGTCCGGAAATCATACCACTCCTTCATCAGGTAAATAACCGGGAAGGGTGTGTCCTTATCAAGCTCGGTTGAATGAGCACCTTTCATCCCGGCAATATTCCGTGCGAATTCAACAACGGCGAGCTGCATGCCGAGACAGATGCCGAAAAAGGGGACCTTGTTTTTCCGGGCATAGGTGATGGCGTTGATCTTGCCTTCCATGCCCCGGCTGCCGAACCCCCCGGGCACCAGGATGCCGTCGCAGGCGGCCAGGAGTTCATCCGGGTCGCCGGTCTCGAGGTCCTCAGCGCTGATATAGTTGAGGGTCACCTTGGCGCTGTTGGCTATTCCCCCGTGGACCAGGGCTTCGTGCAGGCTCTTGTACGACTCCTTGAGATCCACGTATTTGCCGGTTATGCCAATGGTGACATGATTCTTCGGGTTCTTGATCTTTTCGACCAGTTCCTCCCAAGGTTTGATATACGGCGCACCGGTCCAGATGCCGAGCTTTTCCAGGACGCGGTCATCCATTCCTTCGGCGTGCAGATTCAGGGGCACTTCATAGATTGAATCGACGTCTCGGGCCGTGATGACCGCTTCCGGCTCCACGTTGCAAAACAGGGCGATCTTTTTCTTCAATTCCTTGTTCAGCGACCGTTCGGTGCGGCAGACCAGGATGTCCGGCTGAATACCGCTGGCCAGCAGCTCCTTGACGCTGTGCTGGGTCGGTTTGGTCTTGACCTCGCCGGCGGTCTTGATGTACGGCACCAGGGTCAGGTGAATGAACAGGGTATACTCGCGGCCCAGGTCGCCGCGCAGCTGCCTGATGGCCTCGACAAAGGGGAGCCCCTCAATGTCGCCTATGGTTCCGCCGATTTCAATGATGGCGATATCAGCCGTGCCGTCAAGCTGCAGCACCGCCTGCTTGATCTCGTCGGTGATGTGGGGAATGACCTGGACGGTACCGCCCAGATACTCGCCGCGCCGCTCTTTCTGGATGACCGAATAATAGATGCGCCCGGAGGTGTAGTTGTTGATCTGGGCCATGACGGCGCTGGTGTAGCGCTCGTAGTGGCCCATGTCCAGGTCGGTTTCCGCGCCGTCATCCGTGACGAACACCTCGCCGTGCTGGAACGGGTTCATGGTGCCGGGATCCACGTTGATGTAGGGGTCCAGCTTCTGAAAGGTCACCTTCATCCCCCGGCTCTCCAGCAAAGCCCCCAGGGAGGCCGCAGCCAGCCCCTTCCCCAGGGAAGACAGAACGCCCCCGGTAATGAAAATAAACTTGGTTTTCTTTGACAGCTTGGCTTTCATGTCTCTCCCCTGGCAGGCAAAAAGAAAGGGCAGCCGCAAGCTGCCGTATCGTCTAAGCACTGTATACACCAAACCAGGCCCATTGACAAGCGTGCCCGGCGGCTTTTACTCGAGGATTTCATGGGGAAGGCGTCCGCTGCATTTCCGCCTCCACCCCCTCCGTTTCCACCAGGCCGATCAGGAAAAGCCGGGGCCACAGTTTACCCGTCACATACAGCCCGCCGCTTTCGCTGTCATAGGCAATGCCGTTGAGCACATCAACGGGCTCCGCAGATACCTCCGCGGGAAGCAGCCCGGCCAGATCGATCCAGCCCGCCACCCTCCCGGTTTCCGGCTCAATGACGGCAAGCCGATCGGTCTCCCAGACATTGGCATACACCTTGCCCTCCACGTATTCCAGTTCGTTGAGCCTGGCCACCGGGCCGTCCCGGTCAACCACCTGGACGCGGTGTTTTTCCTCGAACGTCTCCGGGTCGATAAAATAGAGATTGGCGCTGCCGTCGCTGGCGATCAGGTTCCGGCCGTCACTGGTAAGCCCCTACCCTTCGAGGGGATACGTGAATTCATGCAGCAGCTCAAAGGTGTCAGGGTCATAGACAAAACCGCGTTTTCCCGTCCAGGTCAGTTGGATGAGCCGGCCGTCATGGACCGTCAGGCCCTCGCCGAAATACCGGGCCGGCATTTCCCTTATCCGCTCGACCCTCCCGGTCTCCAGGTCCACCCGGCGCAGGGACGAACGGCCATACAGCCCGGTGGACTCGTACAGCACGCCGCCGACAATGACCAGCCCCTGGGTGAAGGCTCCTGGGTCATGGGGATACGAGGCAATCACTCTGTACGTATAATGGCGCTGCGGGCCGGACAGCCCGGATTGCGAACCGCCGGGCGCAGCTGCCGGCGCCGTCGCGGCGAGCAGCAGAAGAATCAGGATGTTGATCATCCTGGTCAACCCGGCCTCCCCTCTTCGCCCGGGCGGCCGCCGATACTTCTGGTTCCACCGATCGGCGGGCCATCGATACATATGCATGCGATCCCCACTCATTATCGGCAGCGGAAAAGGGCAAGGTAATTATGGGGCCCGACATCAATCCAGCCCAGACGGTCAAGACCGTGCCCGGTCATAATCCGCTCAAGCTCTTCGGGCGCCAGGCGCCAGGCAAAAGGGGGACCGGGCGCTTCATCCTTTTTATGAAATTCGACCACGGCGATCCTGCCGCCGGGCTTGACCACCCGCAACACTTCCGACAGGGCCTGGTCGACTGTTTTTTCCCGCATCAGGATGTGCATGATCGTGGCCATCAGGCAGAGGTCGATGCTTCGGGCTTTAAGCGGCAATTTTTCCTCCGCGTGCAGACCCGGGCGGTGATATTGGCGTGTCGGCCGATGGACGCCCGCACCTCCAGGGTTTCAATGCCTTCCTCCCAGAGATCCAGGGCATATACGTGTCCCGCATTGCCGACATGCGGGGCGAGCGCGATGGCATAGTTGCCCACCCCGCACCCAAGGTCAAGGACGATCATTCCCTGTTCCGGCGCCAGCGCACTGAAAAATTTCTTTTCGTCCAGCAAGTTGAAACTGCTCAGGCCGGCCGAGGTGGGAACCTGTTCTTCCATCCGGCAATTCCTCCGCGGATCGCAATGATATTCAGCGCCGATGGTTCAGGGGCTGCCCTATAGATTGTTCCAAACATTGTCATCTGCATTTTCAATGTCATAAATGGAGAGTGTCGGCCCTTTTCATGTAAAAAAACTGCCGCGGCGGGAGCGCTTCCGTCTCCCTCTTATTCCTGCGTCTCCGGCAGGGTCAGGGTGACCGTGGTGCCCCTGCCGGGAGTACCGGAAACCCTGATGGCGCCCCGGTGGTCCTCGATGATTTTCTTGGCGATGGTCAGGCCCAGACCCACCTTTTTTTCCCCCACCTTGGTTGTAAAAAACGGTTCGAACATGGTCTCCAGGGCGGCGGCCTCCAGGCCCGGCCCGTTGTCCCCCACCTCGACGGCGACCATGCTTTCCTCGCCCTCTCCTTCCCGGGTGACGGCGATGGAGAGAAGGCCGCCGTCCCCTACGGCCTCCAGGGCGTTGGCCAGCACGTTTTTCAGCGCCAGGGTGAACTGCCTGTTGTCGAAGAGCGCTTCCGGAACAGACCCATAGTCCCTCTGCACCTCAATACCCCGCTCCCCGATGACCTGGGCAAAGCTCCGCAGGCACTCCTCGACCGCCTCGCTGATGTTGCGGCGCTGCAGCACGAGGGGCGGGGGCTGCACATAGGCAAACATATTGTTGAGCACCAGTTCCAGGCGGGCCGCCTCGGTATTGATGCCGGCGGCGTACCGCAGCCCCTTTTCGTCGATCTTGAGGCCGGCAAGGCGCCTGGCCAGCCCGCCGAGGGCGGTGAGGGGGTTCCTGATCTGATGGGCCAGATTGGCGGCCATCCTGCCGAGAGCGGCCATCTTTGCCTCTTGGGCCAGCTGTTCGCTGTTCCTGCAGGCGGATCCGTTCCTTTTCGTTCCGGTGGTGACGGATCACCAGGGCGGTGGTGTCGGCGATGACCGTAATGAATTTCTCCTCGCTGCCGTTATGTTTATGACCTTCCTTGACGTACAGGTTGAGGAGCCCGACGCACTCGTTGTTGTCGACGATGGGCACGCAGTAGTGCCCGTGGGCGAACATATCATCGCGGATCAGCCGATGGCGGTCATCATACCGGTCCGCATAGACGGTCTTGCAGCGGCCGGCGGCTTCGCCGCACAAACATCGGCCGATGATGATATCCCGGCAGGGCAGGTCCCGCGAATCGTCAAAACCTTGGAGAGCGGCAAGGGACATGCTTGTCCGGTCGTCGTTCACCAGGTAGATGGCCCCTTTCTCCTCCAGAAAGAGAACGGGCACGGACAGAATCAATTCAAGAATGGAGCCGAGCTGCTCCTGCAGGGGAACGGGCCGCAGCGCGGTTTTCAGCACTTCACTGATGACCCGCTGCATATGATAGTCGCGGATCAGCTTGTCATCGAGCGCTTTCCGCTCCGTGATGTCCCGCACCGAGGCGGACGCGTACAGGACTCCGTCGATCACCAGGAAGTTGAGGCTGATATCAGCCGGAAACTCCTCGCCGTTCTTGCGACGACCGTAAATTTCGTACTGGCTGCCCATGGGGCGCTGGCGCGGATGGGCGAAAAAATCCCGCACGTGCTGGCGGTGCCGGAGCCGGAACCGTTCCGGAATGAGCATCTCTATGCTGCGGCCGTTGAGTTCTCCCGGATCGTAGTTGAAGACGTTTTCCAGCCGGGCGTTGACCTCCAGTATTCTGCCCTCCCGATCGACGAACAGGACGGCGTCGGGTGCCGCGTCCAGCAGCTTCTGATAGGTCAGCCGCTCCTTTTCCAGCCTGCGGCGGCCTTCTTCCAGTTCCCGCATATGCTGCTGCACATCCTCGAACTGCCGGACAAGATCCTGTCGCGATATGATCCCGGCTTCGGTCTCCTGTTCCCTGTTCATATTCTCCTTCCGGTTTTTCAGGGCAGCGGCCTGCACCATCCGGCCGCTCCGGTTCAGGGGTCATCCGCCCGGACCGAACGGTCCGGACAGACGTAACTTTTTCAGAATACACCATTTGGCCGGGTTTTTTGCACAAATTTTTCCGTTGCAAATCCTTCTTTCATCCCTTGCC